>JAKAKK010000080.1 GCA_021813525.1 bacterium | reverse complement strand
CGGCATATAAGGTTCGCTAAGAGCGGCCAAAATCCTGTTTACTATATGCAGGGCGTCTTCGTCGAATTTTAACCGCTTTAAAAATACCGCAAATTTATCCGCCTCCCATCTTGCTAAAATATCGTAGTTTTTTATAATATTTTTTATTTTATTCGACATTTCGACTATTATTTTATTGCCCGTTTCAAAACCCAGAGTATGGTTGATTAAAGAAAAATTTACCGGATTTATTAATGCAAGGGCGCAGGAGGAAGGTTCGTCCGAAAAACCGGAATCTTTTATAAATCCGTCTATCTTTTCTTTAAGCATTTTTTTATTGGGAAGGCCGGTAAGCGGGTCGAAATGTATTAACAGCTCCATAGTTTCTTCGGCTTTTATTTCTCCGGTAATATCTTTTCCGGTAGTTATGTAATATTCTATATCGCCGGTTCCGATTCCGTCGCTTGCGGCGGCGGAGTTAAAAGGAGTAATCGTCGTATAGCAGTATATATCGCCGCCGTCTTTTGTTTTATACGTGAATATATCCGTTAAGATTTCGCCGGAAACGATAGTGGCGAGAAATTTTTCGGCAAGAGCTTTTTTTCCGGAGCCGCCTTCGAATATTTTGGAATAATGTTCGCCGGCAAGTTCGTTTGCGGTATAGCCGAATATTTTATATGCGCTTTCGTTTACGTATAATATGTTAAAATATTTATCCAGAATAACCGCAAAATCCGAGCCTGAATTTAACGCCGTCCGAATCATGGAATGCCATTTTTCGTCTTCTATTTTATCGAGCGCGTAATTTATATCCATCATCATTTCTTTCAACAGATTGTAGGTATCTCTTTTAAAAAATTCTTTTTCGGCGACATATAGAGAAAGAACGCCGAACGTTTTGCCCTTTTTTATAATCGGCACGGCGGCGCTTGACAGATAGCCCCTTTTTGCCTGTTCCCCCCTCCAAGGCAGCATTAAAGTATTTTTTAAGGTATCGTTGTTGATTATTATTTTAGAATTTAAAAAAGAAGTAATAAGCGGTCCCTTTTTTGCTTCAGGCGTATTTAAATGATGTTTTAAATAATCGAGATAATCGCTTTTTTCATAAGAGAAGGAAGCTTTTATATTGAGTCCTGGCCCGAAAAGTATTATAAAGGCATTTACGAATAATCCACGCCGCACTATCCTTCCGCATATGTCGGAAAATAAAATATTTTCGTCTTTTGCCCTGACTATAAGCTGGTTGACCTCGGACAGGGTAGCGTACATCGTTTGGAGCGCCCTGAAAGAAAGAAAAAGGCCGTCGTACATTTTCTGCTTGGAAACGTCCAGCACGAGAACCAGCCCTGCCGGTTTGCCGTTATAAGAGATAGTATATGCAAAAATAACGGTAGGCTTTAAAACGCCTTCTTTTGTTATATGCATATGGGTTATCTGCTCGGCGGCGAAAACTTCTCCCTTTATTCTTCTTTCGGCAAGTTTTTTTACCGCGGACTTGTATTCGTCGGTTATTATGTCGTATGGAGTAAGGCGGCTAAGCTCCTCTTCGGAATAGCCGATAAATTCCCTAAAGGTTTTGTTTGAATGAACTATCCTGCAGCCGTCCTGATAAATAAAAACCCCTATCGTCTTTGAACCGAACAGGGCATCGATAAATCCGTCGAGGCTTTTAACGTTGAAATCTTCCGTTATTTCCATAAATTACCGCAAATTTACAATATAATCTATAATAATTTTATTATTTTTTTATTATTTATTATTATATCATTAATAAGAGCCTTTATTAAGCGTCGGTTTTATTTTTTTTGTTTTTCGGGTATCCGGAGTTTTAGTATAGAATTTTGCGGGCGGGTCGTTTAACGCCGTTTCGGATGGTGGGCGCGGCAGGTCTCGAACCTGCGGCTTCCACCGTGTGAAGGTGGCACTCTACCCCTGAGTTACGCGCCCTGTTTCTCTTTTGATTTATTATATAATTTAATATTCGTTAATTCAAGGATTATCGGCGCGCTTCATCGGCGCCGGAAACTTAAATTAATTTTACCGCGGATATAAAATTATTTTAAAGCGTCGAGCGCTTTTAAAACGCTTTCGTAATCCGGTTCGTTGGTTATTTCGGGAACTAATTGTTTATAAACGATTTTACCTTCTTTGTCCGCTATAAAAACGGCTCTGGCGGCAAGCCCTTTTAATGCGCCTTCGCCTATGATAACGCCGTATTTTTCCATGTCTCTATACCTGAAATCGGACGCCGTGGTAATATTTTTTATGCCGTAGCTTTCGCAGAATCTGTCCTGGGCGAAAGGCAGGTCCATAGATATGACGTTTACGTCGATATCGGTGTATTTGGCGAGCATCTCGTTAAATTTTTTGGTTTCCATTTCGCAAACCGAGGTATCCAGCGAAGGAAGGGTGATTATCAGCTGGATTTTTTCTTTCCTGCCGCCTACTTTTTTTTCTTTTAAATCTTTAGTTGCGACTATAACTTCGGGAGCGGTATCCCCTATGTTCAGCGCCGGTCCGCTCAGCGATACCGGGTTTCCTTTTACGGATACGGTTTCAGCCATTTTAACCCTCTTTTTTAAATTATATTATTTTTTTATTTTTTATTCCTTTTCATGACTTCTTCGTAAAGCGGGGACATCTCTCTTAGTTTCATGACTACCGCCGGAAGTTCTTTGACGAAATATTCCGCGTCTTCAAGAGTGTTGTCTTCGCCGAGCGATATGAGAAGCGAACCCTGCGCAAGGGCGGGGTCAACCCCTATGGCGTTTAATACGTGGGACGATTTTAATATTTTAGAAGTACAGGCGGAGCCGCTTGCTACCATAATGCCGATATTATTAAGCCACATAAGCATAGATTCCCCCTCGATGTATTTTACGACGAAATTAAGATTGTTGGGGAGCCTTTTTTCCGGATGCCCGTTTAAATAAACTTCGTCGAGACCGCCGAGCACGCCGTCCGTAATCGCTTTTTGAATCGGCAGAAGATGGGACGTCCTGTCTTTCAACTCTTTTTTGGCAAGTTCGCAGGCAACCCCCGCTCCGGCAATCGCAGGTACGTTTTCGGTACCCGCCCTTCTTCCGAATTCCTGAATGCCGCCGTCTATAAGGGGCATTATGCGTATCCCTTTTTTAAGGTAAAAAAGCCCCACTCCCTTCGGGCCGTAAAACCTGTGGGGGGCAGCGGAGAGCATATCGACGCCGAGTTCTTTTACGTCCGTTTCTATGAAGCCGCAGGAAGTGTTTGCATCCGTATGTATATACGCCGCGGAGTTTTCATGGACGATTTTTGAAATTTCTTTGATATCCTGAATAGTGCCGATTTCGTTAGACGCCTGAGTAATGCTGACGAGTACGGTATCTTTTCTTAAAGCGTTTTTAACGTCCTGCGGGTCGACCGAACCGTATTTATCGACGGGAACTTCGCTGAATTCGAAACCCAGTTTAGCGAGAGATTTAACGGAATTTAAAACGCTGAAATGCTCTATTTTCGAAACGATTATATGTCTGCCTTTTTCCATTCTCGCAAAAGCAGTTCCTTTTATAGCAAGATTGTTGGCTTCCGAACCGCTGCCGGTAAATATAACCTCCGTGCTTGCTGCATTTAAAAGCTCCGCCGCCTTAAGTCTGGCTTTATCCACGGCTTCCCTCGGTTCGTCGCCGAGCGTATGAATGCTTTGGGGATTGCCGTATTCCCCGATAAAATACGGCTCCATAGCGTCTTTTACTTCCTGCCTCATCTTTGTCGCCGCAAAATGGTCGAAATTAATTATTTTCAATTTTGCCTCCGTATCCGCCCTTTCGATTCAGATTCATAAGTTATAGAAGTTTATTATTATTTATCCCTATTTTTTCACGAAAACTATATATTCCGGCATATTTATCTCGTAAGACAGAAATTCATGCCCGGTTTTTTTACAGTAGCTTTTTAAATCTTCTATAATGCCCTCGTCCGATGCCGTTACTTTTAACACCGCACCGTCGGGAATTTTTTTAAATTCTTCCGCGACTTCCATTATGGGCATAGGACACGATAATCCGAAGGTATCCAGTTCGTAATCGTAATTCATATGTTTAACCGCCCTCCTTTTCAGCCTGCCGACCCGCTTTTATCTTATCTAAATTGTTTTTAATTACGCATGTTCAAGCAAATCGTGCTCGTCTTCGTCGTGTTCCGGCGTTTCCACCCTGCCTATAGGACCTTTGCCCGCTTTTCTCGCCCTGTAATCTTCGATGGCGAGATGAAGCGCGTCGGCGGCAAGATTGGAGCAGTGCATCTTTACCGGAGGCAGTCCGTCTAAGGCCTCCGCCACTACACCGTTAGATACTTTTTCCGCTTCTTCGAGAGTCTTCCCTTTGACGAGTTCGGTTACCATAGAGCTTGTAGCTATGGCGGCGCCGCAGCCGAATGTTTTAAACTTTACGTCTTCGATTTTATCGTCTTTAACTTTGATGTATATTTTCATTATATCGCCGCACGTAGGGTTTCCGAGTTCACCCACGCCGTCCGCGTTTTCTATTTCCCCCACGTTTCTCGGATGCTGAAAGTGGTCCATTACTTTTTCCGAATATACCGGCATAATATTGCCTCCCTCTTTACGTTTAATTTGTTTTATTTATTTAATTTTAATTTAATCTTAGCTTATATTAAATTAAAACATACTTTACTAAATTAGTCAAGTATTATAGGAAAAAAATTTATACTTAATTTATCTGTAAAGTCCGAGCCTGAGCTTTATTACCCTAAAGAAAGCCTCGAAGATAATGCCGTTGGACATCTTGGATTTCCCCATCGTTCTTTCGTAAAATATTATGGGATATTCTTTAAAACTGCATCCGGCTTCCTTTACCATCCTGTATTTCATCTCTATCTGGAAGGCATAGCCTCTAGAACTTATTCCTCCGAGATTTATTTTTTTAAGGCAGTTGACATCATACATATTGAATCCGCCGGTTAAATCGCTTATTTTAACGCCCGTAACTAATTTTGCGTATATATTTGCGAAGTAAGAAATCAAAAGCCGCTTCATGCTCCAGTTTATTATGCGTATTCCCCCCGAATAGCGGGAGCCTGCTATCATTCCGCATTTTTCGGTTTCCATAAGGCTGACGAAGCCGGAAATCTCCTCCGGATTATGGGAAAAATCGCAGTCCATGGTCAGCACGTAATCGTAGCCCTTTTCGACGGCAAAATTAAACGCGGTGGTATAAGCCGTCCCAAGCCCCATTTTCTTTTCCCTTTCTATCAGAAAAAGGCGGCCGCTTTCACTGCCGGCGCCGCTTACACCGGCCTCGTCCTTTTGCCCGTCCATAAATTCCTTAACTATCCGGCGGGTGCCGTCAGGCGAGTTGTCGTCTATTATTAAAAGGCTTATCGAATGGTTCGGTTTTTTGGCGGATTCGGACCCGTTAAGGCTTAAAACGGAATTTATCATGCGCCCTATATTGTCTTTTTCGTTATAAGTGGGTATTGCAACGAGTATTTTCATCAAATAAATCTTGATTGTGCGCTCCCTTTTACACGGCTTGTTTCATTTCTTTTAATTCATATGAAATAGATTTAGGGTCTTTAAGTTGCATCGACGCATCCAATAATTCCATAGAAACTACTTTTCCTTTATCGTCATAATCCAATATTATACCTTCTTTTATTTCATCGCTTTCAGAAATTTTACCGTCATTAAAGATAAGCGTTAATGTATCGGTTTCATCATCGTATACAATTTTCATGTTTTTAACCCTCTATCCAGTATTTTTTTATTTTAGAAGTTTTATAAACAGTTACTACTTTAATGATTTCCGGCTCGTATAGTTCGCATATTACCCTTAAAACCATTTCTGCTTTTTTGTCTTTATCAAAAAATTTACCTTGAAATATAACTCGGTTATTTTTCGAATTTATACTTTGCTCCGCACTTTTAATAACATTTGTAACAATAGATTCTCTAATATTTCTCCTTTTCATTTCTAATTTTGCATGATTAGTAAAAATTATGTTCATTTGAATCTAATATAATTGTTTATTTATAATATATATTTATACATTAATTGCGAAGAATAATCAAGCTGGTGTATATTCAATAAAGGCCAATAAAGGTGTCAGATTCAATAAAGGTGTCAGATTTATTTATTATCAGGAATTAAAAATAAAATTTGAAATCAAAGTTTTTGTAATAAAGGTGTCAGATTTATTTATTTTCTTACTCCCGACTCTATTTGCCGATTTTACCCCCTTCTTTATTTATCATAATTTATATGAAATTTGTAATAATTATGTAATAAAAAATTAACGTTTATTTAACATTTTTGTAATAATTCTTTAATCTTATATCTATATAATAAATATAAAAATAAATTATTTAATAAAGCCGAAATATATTCATAAATATTAGCGATAATAAATTAAATTTTAACTATATAAATATTAATCCGATGCCAAGAAGCCTAAGACTAATATTGCCTAATTATCCGCACCACATTATTCAACGCGGGCATAATCGACAGATTATTTTTGCCGAAAACTCAGATTTTGAGAGATATATAAAAAATATTCAGGAATTAAAAATAAAATTTGAAATCAAAGTTTTTGCCTATTGTTTTATGACAAATCATGTACATTTACTTTTACAGCCCGGAGAAGACGCTTATAAACTTCCGTCTTTTATGAAAGTTTTAGCGGCGCGGACCACGCGTTTTTTTAATATGTTAGAAGGTAGAAGCGGGACTCTCTGGGAAAGCAGATATAAATCAAGCCCTGTTCAAAGAGACGAGTATTTATTAAATTGCTGCCGTTATATTGAATTAAATCCTGTTCGAGCCGGTATAACCGATCATCCGGCTAATTATAAATGGTCAAGTTATAACGAACGAATTAATTTTGGAATAGCGGACGAAATTACAACAAAAACAGAACTGGGAGGAGTAACCGGAACGACATCGATATTAGATATAGACCCGGTATTTTTAAGTCTTGGAGAAACCGGCGGCATAAGGTTGAAAAAATATAAAAAATTTGTCGGCGAAAATATTGCTCCGGAAGAAATTAAGTTTTTACGGGACTCGGTAAAACGCGGACAACTAACCGGAAATTCAAAATTTGAGGAAGCCGTGGAACAAATTATCGGAAAAAGGATAGAAAGGCGCGGCCAAGGGAGACCGTTTAAAAATAAATAAATCTGACGCCTTTATTTCCTTAATTATCTGTTAACTTCTTTTAATAATATCATAAAAATATATGATATTAAAATTATTTTAGTATTATTTGCTGAAAATTTTGTAATATTATCGAAAACAGTGTTAAATGAATTAAATTTTAAAAATTCCTTAACTTATAATAATATTGCTTATAATTATACAAGTTAAAACGGTTTACATGATGATAAATCATGCGTCAAGAGAGCAAGAGAGGAAAAGGAAATAATAAATAAATCTGACACCTTTATTGATGTAAATCATTACAATATTAAGGATCTAAAATTTTTATGAATGCAAAAATATAATATATAACCTGCCTATTTTATTTATACATCAATCTAATCAAATAATCAAGTTGGCATATCTGCACATTATTCGACAAGAAAGGAAAAGGAAAGAGAAAACCGTAAGAAGTAGGCGGGAGTATGAGAATAAATAAATCTGACACCTTTGCTTAATAATAATATTGCTTATAATTATATAAGTTGAAACAGTTTACATGATGATAAACTATGCGACAAGAAAGGAAAAGGAAAGATAAAACCGGCAGAAGCAGGCGGGAGTAAGAGAATAAATAAATCTGACACCTTTATTTTTTTTATAAAGAAAAAGCGGAAGGGCTAAAAAGCCACTTCCGCTTTAATTTTATTGCGTTTGTAATCACAACACTGCCTAAGCAGGATTAGAACGCAAAGTCAAGACCTGTACCCAGAAGGTTGTCTTCCTGCTGGTTCGTGAACGTGTATCCAAGATAAAGGTGCGCATTGTATGCTAAATTAATTTCCGCCTGTAAAGCGAGTGCATCCTTTATACCGTTATAAGATGTATTCGGAAGCGAAGCGCCACCATATAACGCAGTATTGTCAGCCAATCCAGCGCCGCTATTTAAATACTCAAGCTGCGAGTCTTTATGCGTCCATGAATACTGAGAATAATCTGCGGACAGCATAATTCCGTTGTTCATGACAGGCAATATATAACGACCAAAGACTTCAAACGTGCTGTAACCGTTACTCGTATCGGTAACTCCTGTAGGTAATGTACCACCATTGTTTACATAAGGATTTGAGTCGCTCTGAACCATATATGTTAAGCCAAGTTCGTAAACATCGTTGGCAAGGTCAACATCGACGCCGTTAACTAAAATACGGTTAGTCCAGCCAGCAGTTCCGCCAATAGGTTCCGCAACAGTCGCGCCGTAATATCCAATTTCAAGCTGTCCCACAGGGATTGGTGCATATTCTTTTAACTGATAGGAATATTCCATTGCATTGTCGCCTGTGCCTTGTAACGCAGTGGAACTTCCTGCTTCGTCGTTCGTTACTGATACTTTATACCACAAATGATAACCGGGTGTTCCGTAAAGGGCAAAACCTGCATTTCTAGAGTGAATCAATGCACCTGCTTCGCCATCAGCACCAACTGATAAACCCTGACCGTTTCCTACCGGACCTGCGATAAGATAAAAAGGCATCTGTCTGTAGAAATAAGGGCTTGCTGTTGTTACCTGACCCATTTTTAAGTTGAACAGATGAGGGGCTACTCCAAATCCGCTGCCTAATCCATTAATAGATGCAAATATCTGCTTATCTTTCATATAACTTCCTGCGCTAACTCCGTAGTGAACATAAAAAGACATTGAATCCGCAAGAGGCGTATACAATTTAAACGCACCCGCATCGACTATATCTATGCCTGCACCGAATGCATCGGTTGAATTGCTCACATTTTCGTTGGTGGTGTGCTGATAAGAAATAATCGGTTCGACCATTACAGGAATCGGCCATGGATTCGGAAGGCTTAAACCTTCGGTAATCTGAGTTGCGTCGGCAGGGGTTCCTTCAGTGCCGGGAAGCCTGAAACCGTTTCTCCAGAATGCTCTTCCGAACGGGTTAAGGTTTGGGAAAACCGTGTGGCAAACTGCGCATGAAAAATGATACTTTTGTGCAAAAGCCGGGATTGCGTTTGCTTTTTTGGGAGCCATCGCGAACGAAAGCGCCAAAACAAACAAGGCAACCATAGTTACTACTAATTTCTTTTTCATAACTTTCCTCTCTCTTAAAGTTAAAGTTAAAAATTAAATTAAATTAGAACTTTTGGTTTTTTAACATTATACTGCTTGCTGCAAATTTTTAATCTTTCTCCTCTGCCACCTCCTTAAAAGATTTTATATTATTATATTTTATATATCTAAAACCGCCTTTTGTCAATACCTTTTTGCGAACCGATAATTATAATATATATCGTCCGCCAAGCTTAATACTTTAGCCTTGATTTAATTATAATACCTATATTTTATATGTCAAGACCTTTTTTAGTTTTTTTTTACTTTTTTATTTTAACGATTCCAGATAAGACGCAAGTTCATAAAGCTCTTTCTTTGAAAGCATCTTGTGGTCCGGCATAATAGCCATATAAGACTTTCCGTCTATTGTTAACGTGGAGCCGGGTTTAAAATTCTTCGCCGGCGTAGCAATCTGAACTTCAAGCCATTTAATAGAGTGTTTTGCAAGTCCTTCCTTAGAAAGGTCAGGGCCTACGCTTCCGCCTTTTTTGCCGATAGTATGGCAGGCAAAACAGTCTATGCCTTTTTTGTTGGAATGGATAAGCTGATTGCCGAGCTGTGCGGCGGATAATTTTACCGGAGCGGTAAGAGCGTGAACCGCGACGTATCCGAGAACTATGACGATAATAATAAATACTGCCGTTATACCTTTTTTCATAAAACCCCCCTTAATTTGAAAAAAATATTTATTGAATTTATTGTTATATAGATTCCTGCTTGCGCAGGAATGACAATAGTATAAAAAGTTAATAATCGAATTTCATTAAAGCGTTTACCGTATGAGGTTTGAGTTTGTCCGCCCCATTTAAAAAGGAAAGCTCGGCAAGAAACGCCGTATCGACGACTTCCGCGCCAAAACTTTCGACCAGCCCGATAGTCGCCAGAGCCGTTCCGCCGGTCGCAAGAACGTCGTCGGCGATAACTACCCTGTCCCCGGCCTTCAGCGCATCCTTGTGTATTTCGAGAGTCGCGCTTCCGTATTCGAGGTCGTAGCTCAAAGACGAACACTCGTATGGAAGTTTGCCGGGCTTCCTGACCATTATAACGCCTGCGCCGAGCCTGTAGGCAAGCGGCGCGCCCACGACGAATCCCCTGGCTTCTATGCAGACGACGTAATCTATTTTTTCGGATATATAAGACTCCGTCAGCGAATCGATAGCATACGCGAATGCTTTCGCGTCGGCAAGCAGAGGCGTAATATCTTTGAAGTTAATCCCTTTTTTAGGAAAATCCGGAATTTCACGGATAAATTGTTTTAAGTCCATTAAATCTCCAATATTCGCATTTCATTAATACTTGTTTATGACTGATAATTATATATTTACGAAAATTAATTGTCAATACCGGAAAGCGGAAGTTTTAACATTGCATTGAAAAAAATCGGTCCCCTTTTTTACCGCTAATACATCCTGCTTTCGGCGTTAAGCCTTTTAATAGCTTTTTTTGCGTCGAAGTCCTTCATAAGATACAGGTAATACGTTCTTAACGGCCTGAATTTTACGTATATGTCGAGCCTGCCTATTTTTTTAATAGACTTGAAATACGGCCAATATTTTTTAACCGGATTCAGCATATATTTGTTATCCATAATAAACAGGGCGTTTTCTCCATTTATTTTATCGAGGTTCTGCCAGAGGTCGTACTGGTTGAGAAAACCCGATATATTATAAATATTAACGGCAGGTTTATAGCCGCCGTAATAGACGAGCTCGTCGGCTATAGCATAGTGGTGCGTAAGAATAAAGAGCGGATGGTAAACCGCTTTATAGCCTTTGTAAACGATGCCGATATACTTTGCGCTATGCCTCCAGCCGAAAAGGTCGTTAGTTATGTCGGCGGTGGAAGGTTTGCCGGGAATGTGCGGTATGAGCGAAAAAACCCCGCCTTTTTTAAGGCGTTTTTCCCTGTCGATATAACGTATTATTTTGCCTACAGGTATGGAATTATAATAAATCTGGTTATAAAGGATATAAGACAAAAAGAAACCGGAAAAGACGGCGAAATAGACGCAGTATTTCAAAATACGGGAAGAAGATTTACGCGTTAGAAGGTCGGCGGCATAGCCCATAATAGGAAATGCGGCAAGATAGCCTATATCCGGCCAGTGAACTAAAATTCTGTGGGAATATCCGTTGACGACGAAAAATAAAAGAATGGGGAGAGACAGACAGATAGAAAACAAAAGAGGTTCTCTATAGTCAAACCATCCGTCAGTCAACCGCCCCGCTGGCCTTCGGCCGACTCCCCTACTAAGAAGGAGGGTAATAAAGGGGACAGATTTATTTATTTCCGTTGAGCCGCTCGATAAATTTTGCTTTTCGTTACGGAAATAAAAAAGATATGTCCCCTTTATTATTGCATATATAAACGCTCCGATAAGAAATATGTATATAAAGGGAGTGATAACGAGAACCTGCCCGAACCAGCCCGCGGCTAAAAGAGGAAAACCGGGCTTGGGATGCGAAAAACCGTGCGAAAGCTGAAACTTAAACGATATAAAATTATGGGTAAAATTCCAGTATATTACCGGCGAAAAGACGATGAGCGCAGAAGCAAGAGCCATATAAGGATAAACCGTTTTCAGAAAACGCCTGTTCCGTTTGGAAACGAGCAGATACAGAAGGACGGCGGGCGGGATTAAAGCCGCGGTATATTTGCTTAAAAACGCAAAGCCGAGGGAAATACCGGCGAGGAGCCAAAAAAACCGCCCCGTCGGCCTTCGGCCGACTCCCCTCCTTAAAAGGAAAGAAAAGGGGACAGATTTATTTATTTCTTCGAAATAAAAAATATCTGTCCCCTTTTCTTCTCCTGCTTCTTCCAAGAAAGGGGACAGATTTGAAATCTGTCCCCTTTCTTGCGTTCCCTTTTCTTCTATATCTATTGTAAGCGCTTTATAAAAAAATATTAAAAATAACAGGGTGAAGAACAGGAGCGGGGCGTCGGGCAGAATCATTACGGAAAGAACCATTCCGAATATTACGGAGGACAAAAAGAACAGAAACGAGAAAAAAGCCGCCCGTTTATTTCTGAATAATATATAAGAAAGGTAATATACCAAAAATCCGTCTAAGAAAGAGAATATAAGCGCGCCGAACCTGACGGAAAGCTGGCTTTTGCCTAAAAGCCACGTAAATGCGTAAATAACCCAGCCGACGAGAGGGGCGTCGTCGAGATAACCTAAGGAAGGTTTCAGCGACCATACATAATAATGCGCTTCGTCGTTGCCGAGGTTAAGAGTCGAAGCAAGATGAATATGAACGATAAGCGCAAAAAAAGAAAATATGATTATATAAATCTCGTATTTGAATTTGCCGATATATGAACCCAATTTTTGCCTGCCTAAATTTATTATAAACCGCCGGTTGCATCCGTTGCAATTATAGTTTCCATTAATCCGTTAAATCTGTATTTAAGTTCCAAAGCGGCGTCGGCCTGCGCAAATAAGACAGCGTAGGCATCGGTCATGGACGCTAATTCTTTTTCCGAAGGCTCTTCGAAATATTTTTTCTGATTGAAATAAACCGCGGAGTCCGCTTCGGAGTAATCCGTTAAACCGCCCGCGTTACCGGCATCTGCTCCGCCGAACCTGTCCGCAAGCCTTTTTAATATAATTTCTTCCTTTTCGTCATATATTTTAGAATATACGAATATAAAAATACAGTCTTTTTTATTAAAACTGCTAATTATTTTTTCGCGGTGGGAGCGCTTTAAGAAAGCCGCGTCGAATATTACGTTTCCGCCTTTTTCAAATTCTTCTATTCCTTCATTTAATAAATTTTCATAAACCTTTATATTTGCGTCTGCGGAATATTTTATGGACTTATCGGCAGAACCGTATAAATTTTGCCTTATTTCGTCGGTAGAAATGACGCGCGCGTAAAACCACTCAGAAAGCAGGCGGGAAAGCGAAGACTTGCCGCTGCCGGAAAGACCGCAGTTAAGGATAACGACCCGCTTTTGCGCAAGCGCAAGGTAAAAAGCGGCAAGACTAAAATATTTTAAGGCTTTTGCGGGCGCGTCTCCTCCAGGCGAAAGAAGGGATATCTTACATCTTACTATTGCTCTGTAGGCTTTAAAGAAAGGTATCACCGAAGGCTCGTATTTACCGAATGGGGCTATGGATTTTAAATAGTTAAAACAGTTTTTGTAGTAACCGAAAAACAGGATAGATTCGTAAAAATAGCCGTTAAATTCAAAGTCCATAAGCAAAAAAGCTATGTCGAGATATATATCCTGGCATCTGTATCTTTCGTCGAATTCGACGCAGTCCATAAGACAGATTCCGTTAACGCGGCGAGGGTCCATAACGGCGATATGCTCCATTCTTAAATCTCCGTGGACGTCCCTGACAAAGCCGCCCCCGGCGCGCAGGCTGATAAATTCGGAAAAGAGCGGGGATGAAAGGAAAGAGGAATAATACATTTCGAAAAAGGTGTCAGATTTATTTATTTTTTTCAAAAATAAATAAGAATCTGACACCTTTTTCTCTCCGTCGGCTACCGCCCCGACCTTAGGGCTCCCCTCCTTATTAAGGAGGGGAGTTTTTTTGCCGTAATATTCCTTTATCGTTTCGTGATTGTCGTCCCAGTTTGCCTTATAAACGCCGTAACCGCCGAATCTGGAAATTCTTTTGGATGTCCGGGCGTTTTTATGGAACAGGTATATTCTTTTTGCCGCCTTTTTTAAAATGCCGTCTATATTTTCAGAGGTACGGACAGTTTCAGTCCTGCCGTATTTGCCGATTTTATCAAGTTCGCCGCTTTTCAAAATATTGCTTAAAAAACGGCCGGAATTTATCCTCCTCATCCTGACGAAGACGTCCATAAGCCTGCCGCCCTTAAATCCGGTGAACAGCCTGCCCTTTTTTTGCCTGAGTTCTACTAAATCCAGATAAATGCCGGAACATGCCCTTCTGTTTAAAGACAGCTCCTTTTTTGCGAAAAAAATTCTCTTTTCGAGGGTCGTATAATCGACGAAGCCGAAATTAACCGGCTTTTTTTGCTTGTAGGCAAACTCAGGTGTAAGATAAACACGGGATATGTGGGTTTCGACCATTTCTGCCGAATCCAACGAAAAGGGGACGGATTTATTTATTCCCAAGTTGCTATTTGACTTTTCCGAATTGTTCGTTTGGGAATAAAAAATATCTGTCCCCTTTTCTGACTCTTCTTTCGATTCTTCTTCGCTTTCTTTATCGCGCATCGGCGTTTATCCTTCCAAACCGGAGTCGGCAGCCATTTTTCTGAGTTTCTTCAAGGATTTGACTTCTATCTGCCTTATGCGTTCCTTTGTAAGACCGAAAATAAGTCCCACTTCGTTAAGCGTCCACGGCTTTTCGTAATTAAGCCCGTATCTTAAAAATATAACTTTTCTTTCTATATCGGCAAGATTAAACAGCCATTTATTAAGAAGGTTCAGGGTTTCGATTCTGTCGAGTATATCGAAAGGCGACGTAGCGTTCTCGTCGGCTTTAATTAAATTGGAAAAAGACATATTTGCGTCGTCTTCGTCGCCGTTCTGCGAATAAGGAGCATCTAAAGAGTAAATATTGCCTATTAAACCTAAAATCTTTTCTAATTTTTTTTCTTTAATCCCCATATGGCCGGCTACTTCGCTGAAATTGGGCTCCCTTTGGATTTCGCCGGTAACTTCCTTTACCGCCCTCGTATATTTATAAAGATTTTCGGATATATGTATAGGAAGCCTCACCACCCTGCCGGAATTCAGTATCCCCCGTTCTATCGTCTGCCTTATCCACCATATGGCATACGTAGAAAACCTGAATCCTTTTTTAGGCTTGAATCTTTCCACCGCTTTTATAAGTCCGATATTTCCTTCCATAATGAGGTCGTCGAAAGACAGCCCCCTTCCGAGGAACTTTTTTGCTACGCTGATTACAAGACCGAGATTGGATTTTATCATCAAATCCCTTGCCTGTTCGTCTCCTTCGCCGATTTTAAGAGCAAGTTCGTATTCCTGTTCTTTGGTAAGAAGCGGATATTTTTTCAGGTATTTAAGATACTGGCTGGAAATTACGTTGTCTTCGGGTTTTACATGCTTAACGCCGAAATCGTTTTCGGTAATATCCGATACGGGTTCGTCAGAAACCGCACCGTTGAGGTGTTTGCGCTTCATATCCGTTTTTCCCTATAAGTTTGACAAAATTTGCCGGAGCGATTTCCTTCGAGAGCATAGCTCCATTTTTCTTTTCGATTACGCAGATATTCTGAGAGCCGTTCCTTTCTACAGGCGCAACCATAATCCCGCCTTCGCCGAGCTGGTTAAACAGGGACGAAGGGATATCCGGCGAACAGGCCGTTATAAGTATCCTGTCGTAAGGAGAGTATTCTCCGAAACCTATCGACCCGTCGCCTATAATAAAAGTTACGGTATGTATATTTAAGGATTCTATAACGCTTCTTGCTTTTAAAGACAAGTCCCTTATGCGCTCTATAGTGAAAACCGAAGAACAGAGCTGGGAGAGGACTGCGGCTTGATAGCCCGAACCGGTTCCTATCTCTAAAACTTTATGTTCTTTATTTAAGTCCAGCGCCTGCGTCATAAGCGCCACGGTATAAACGCTGGAAATAGTCTGGTTATGCCCTATGGGGAGCGGAGATTCCCCCCAGCACATATCCGATGTCCTGAAAGGCTGTTCGACGAATCTCTCCCGCGGAATTTTGCCGAGGGCATCGAGTACGGCGGCGGAGGTTATGCCTTTAGACTTCAGGCTGTCGGCTATTTTTGCGTTCATATCGTAATATTTTAAATCTCATTTAAAGATAAATCGGTATTTTTTAATTTTTCTATAGCTTTATAATTCGTCATATCGAGATGAATCGGCGTAACGGAAATAAGCCCGCTATGCACGGCTTCGTAATCGCTTCCTTCGATATCGTCGAACCTTATATTTTTCCCCCATATCCAGTAATATTTTCTTCCCCTCGGGTCCATTTTTTCTACTACGAAGTCTTCGAAATAACGCTTGCCCTGTTTGGTAATGCGGTATTCGAAAGGGTTCTTTTCTTTATTAATTATCGTCTGGGGGATATTTACGTTCAAAAGGGTATTTTCCGAAAAACCGCTTTTATTGAAAACGGACGCAAGGTTGGATACGAACCTCGCCGCTTTCCTGAAAGAGGCTTCGAGGTCTTCTTCGAGCGATGCGTCTTTAGGCAGATAACCGCCCCCTTTATTTACGACCAAAGAAACGGCGATTGATTTTATACCCATAACAGCCCCCTCCATAGCGGCGGAAACCGTTCCGGAATAAATAACGTCGTCGCAGATATTGCCGCCGTAATTGATGCCGGAAATAACAAGGTCGGGCTTTGTT
The DNA here is from genome assembly GCA_021813525.1 of bacterium. Taxonomy (GTDB): domain Bacteria; phylum SZUA-79; class SZUA-79; order Acidulodesulfobacterales; family Acidulodesulfobacteraceae; genus Acidulodesulfobacterium_A. The sequence goes on along the minus strand of JAKAKK010000080.1, from coordinate 9,512 downwards.
TTTAAAACGGAGTGGACCGCAATATTAACCGCGTCGGTAGGCGTGCCGTCCACGGAATATATATTAGGTTTGATTTCGTTGACTCTTAAAGGCCTGTCTATTGTAAGAGAGTGGGAACTGGCGCTTCTTTCCCTATCCGGAGCGACAATAACGACGTCGGCGGATTTCTTAAGCTCTTCGAATAAAATATTTATTCCCGTCGCATAAACCCCGTCGTCGTTTGAAAGAAGAATATTCAATTTTAGTTCCTTTTTTTTCTTGACGACAAAAGGGATTTAATGGATTTAAGCTCGTCCTTGACGCCTTTCAGCAGAAACGAGCGGACGCTTTCGGACTTATTTGAATTATCCGTCGAACCCAAATTATATAAATTGCTGAAATTTTCTTCGGACGATTTCGACCTTATGGCTTTTTTTGCCCCTTCTATCGTAAATTTTTTATCGTATAAATAATTCTTTATAAGCAGAAGTTTTTCGATATCCGACTTAGAATACAGCCTGTGACTGCTTTTTGACTTATAAGGCCTTAAAAAAGAAAATTCGGTTTCCCAGTATCTGATGACGTAAGGCTCTACGCCGATTTTCTTAGCGGCTTCGCCGATTTTATAATAATATTTTTCATCTGTCCCTTCTGCCTTCGGTTCCATTTTTATATTTTTTATTTATTTCCGATTTAAAAACAACGGAAGGCTTGAATTTAACGACTTTTCTTTCGCTTATAATAATGGATTCTCCCGTCTGGGGATTTCTTCCTTTCCTGGCCTTTTTTTCTTTAACGGTAAAATTGCCGAAGCCGTTAAACTTTATGGTTCCGGCCTCTTCCGCTTCCTCTTTGAGCAGGTCGAAAAAAGACGCTACGTAAGCCATAGATTCGGCGGCGGATAATCCCACTTTGGAACGCACTTTAGCCGCTAAATCCGCTCTTGTTAAAGCCATAATATATAGGACTCCATGATATTATTAATATTATATGAGGTAATAAAATACCTTAATCCTGCGATAGAAAACGATTTAGATATTTCGATACTTAATAAGACTGGATGAGCCGTCAAAATGCCGACGGCGTTAAAACGTATCCGCTATTCTTTGCCCGCATAAACGGCCCGCGTTTGTCAGCGCAGGCAAAGATATGAGGGAACGGCTCAGTATGGATTAGAGGGCTTCTTTGACGATGCCCGAAAAAGCGGCCGGATCGGAAAGGGCGATTTCCGATAAAACCTTACGGTTTAAACCGATTCCCTTCTTATTAAGAGCATTCATAAATTTGGAATAGGAAATGCCGTTTTCCCTGCATGCGGCGTTAATCCTTACTATCCACATACCCCTGAACTCTCTTTTTTTAACTTTTCTGTCTCTATAGGCGTAGTTAAGTCCTTTATTGACGGCTTCCTGCGCCGATTTGAAGAGCCTGCTTCTTGCGCCGTAATATCCTTTCGCCGCTTTCAACACTCTCTTATGTCTTTTTTTAGTTAAAATACCCCTTTTTACCCTTGGCATTATCCTTGCTCCTTATTATCTAAATTATCTAAATATTTTTATATTTTTTATATTATAAATACGGAATAAGCTTTTTTACGTTAAGCGAATCTACAGAATTAACTACGGACGATTTTTTCAGCCTGTTCTTCCTGCCGCGTTTTTTCGAAGTCAAGATGTGGCTTTTGTTGGCTTTATGATGGACTACCAGCCCGGTTGCCGTGATTTTAAATCTTTTTTTCGCTCCTTTTTTGGTCTTTATCTTTATCTTTGACATTTTTGCTCCTTTTATTTATATTTTTTCCGCCGTATGTTCTTCGGTTTTAACCGTTCCTTTTGATTTCTCTTTTCCGGAGTCCTTTTCCGCCGGCTTTTTAGCCTTTACCGGAACTATGACGGTGCTGAATGTTCTTTTTACGTCTGGTTTAATGGGAAATTCGGGGATGCCGAATTCCTTAACGTCTTCTATTACCCTTAATATTACTTTAATGCCGAGTTCGGTATGCGCAAGCTCCCTGCCTTTAAACGTAACGGTCAATTTTACTTTATTGCCGTCTTTAAGGAAAGAAATCGCGTTTTTTAATTTAAACTGATAGTCGTGTTCGTCGGTGTTGGGCCTGAATTTTACTTCTTTTATATGTATTACGACCTGTTTTTTCTTTGCTTCCTGAGCTTTTTTGTTCTGCTCGTATTTAAATTTGCCGAAATCCATTATCCTGCAAACCGGCGGCTTTGCGTCTTCGGAAACTTCCACTAAATCTAAAGATTTTTCCTTGGCAAGCTTAACGGCTTCGTACAAAGGCATTATACCGGCCTGTTTTCCTTCTTCGTCGATAACCCTGACTTCTTTCGCCCTTATATTTTCGTTTATATATGTTTTGTTATTTTTCTGTATATTAACCTCTCCTTTTTTTACATTTTGCGATGATGATGCTGTTTTTTTTATTCAGCATTAAATTATTACATAATTTGCAACGGGTGTCAAGAAGCTTTTGCCGTTTTATCTTGCATACGGACTTTGCGGATATTTTGTCTTTAAAATATTCATATAATGGGCTTCCATTTTTTTATTGCCGGTATTTTTGTAACAGGCGGCAATATAATAAAGAGTTTTCGGAATAATCGGAACGTTTTTGGAAGCATACTGTTTTAATACCGTTTTAAACATATATATAGCCGGTTTCCAAAGGCTTGCGTTGTAATAATACAATCCGGTGAAAAAAGTATTTTCCGACAGTTTTATATCTATGAGCCTTATATGCTTGAAAGCTTTTTTTGAATATTTGGAATAAGGATACTTGGATATAAGTTTCTCGAAAGTAGCCTTTGCGTTCTTCAGGGGGCTCTGGCTTCTTCCGACCGCCTCTTTTCTTTTATAAAAAGACATGGCTTCGTAAAACATGGCGAAAGGAACATATTCGGAACGGGGATGCAGGTGGATGAAGTCTAAATAAGCGCCCTGCGCCTCGATATATTTGCCCTCGAGATAATAGGCGTCTCCGAGTTTAAGTTCCGCTTTTTTGGTATTGCGGTATGAAGGGTAGTTTTCTATAAGCGCCTTAAAATTTTTTGCGGCTCCGTGATAGTTCTTGTTTTGAGAGTCGTGCATGGCTTTTTTATAATAAACGTCGGGCGGCAGTATGTTTTTCTTGACGTTTTTGCCGCATCCGGAAAGCATAACGGAAAAAGCCGATGCTATAACTGCCGTAATTAAAAATAAAATTAAACCGCGGTTTCTTTTTGTAATATTCATACTATTTTGATAATTATTGAATTATTTTGCTTCCCTTGGAAAGCGCAACTTTTATTTTAACATTATATAAATAATCGTCAACATATATTTTTAAAGGCACCATGCTTCCGCCTTTTAAAATGTAGCCTTTAAAGCGGACGGTTTCGGTAATTTTTTTATGTTTAACCGCCGTTATTTTGCGGATAAGATAGTCTTTGCCGACGCAGATATAATAACTGTCCGCCGTTTTATCGGAGAGCGGGCGGTATCCGAAGAAAAAACCCTTATTCGTATTATAAAACAAACCGGCCTTTTTAATTTTATCTAAGCTGTCCGTATTCAAGAAAATTTTAAAAACGTCCAATAATCTTCTGTACATTAACATCTTTCCCCGATATTTCTTATCGAGGTTTATAGATTTAAACCCGCCGTGTTTCGGGTCTGAAAAAACGGCTCTGTTTCCGGCTTCGGATATTTTTGCATAAAAAAGCACGTTCCCGTACATATCGAGAATAGTAAAACGCATATATTTTCCGCCGACGTATTTATAAAGCCCCGCCTGTTCAAAAGAGAAATGGGCGCTTCTGGCTGATATTTCAATTCTTCCCGAAAGCCCTTTAAACCGTCCGTAATTTTTATCGAGTCCGGCTAAGACTTCGCTTCTGCTTTTATACGCCGCGGCGGTTTTGACCGGCGGCGGAGGAGTTTTAACGTAAGACGCGCATCCGCTCAAACCTAAAGATATAAAGAGCGCAAATACGAAAAATACAAACGGCGGCGTTAAACGACTAAACTTCGGCCTTTGCAATCAAAACCTCCGATATTATATTGCCGGCGATATTTTCTATATCGCCGAATTTTGAAACCGAAGTAGTTCCGCCCTGAGAAAAATCTTTTTTGCCTCCCCCTTTTCCGCCGACTTCGGAATTTATAAGTTTTATTATTTTAGAAGCGTCCGCGCTCCCTTCGGCTGAAACTATATAGACTAATTTTTCGTCATTAAGGTTTGAAATAAAAATAACGGCGCTGTCTCCCGAGGGAAAATCGCTCCTAGATTTAAGCGCATTAGCCAGGTCTTTCAGTTCTTCGCCCGAAACGTTTTTAAATTTCGATATAAGATACTTAACGCCCCCGGCTCCGGCAGTTTTAAACGACCCTATAAGGCGTTCCGCTTCAAAATTATTCAATTTCGACTTAAGTTCTTCATTGGCTTTTTCTAAAAATTCGTAATCGTAGAACAGTTTAATTATTTTATTATATACGTCCGCTCTCGATGAATTTAACAGCTTGGCTATGTTGGTTATATTGTCTTCCTCTACGTATAAATAGTTCAGGTAATTCAAACCGGTTACGGCTTCGATGCGCCTGATGCCGGAAGCGATAGAAGATTCTCCCGAAATTTTAAAAAATCCTATCTCCCCCGTCCTGGAAACATGCGTTCCGCCGCAAAATTCCTTTGAAACGCCGCCCATAGATACTACCCTGACTTTTTCTTCGTATTTATCGTCGAAAAAGTGCAGCGCCCCGGAATTTAAAGCGGTTTTTACGTCGAGTTCTTCGACTTTTACCTCCATATCGGCAAATATGTATTCGTTAACCGAAGTTTCTATGTTTCGGATTTCATCGTCGGCAAGAGGTTTTCCGTATGAGAAATCGAACCTGAGCCTTTCCGGGTCCACATAAGAACCCTGCTGCGAAACATGGCTTCCCAGAATTTTTCTCAGCGAAGCCTGTAAAAGATGAACGGCGCTGTGGTTAGACGCGGTTTTTCTTCTGGTTTCTTTATCGACCGAAAATTTTGCTTCTGCAGGAAAAACCGGGCCTTTCAGAACTGATTCGCCTGCGGAAGCGCCGTCCGTGAAAATCCTTCCGTGATGCAGTATCACGCCGTTTTTGGTTTTGTAAGCGCCGGATACCGATGCCGAAAGCGAAACGTTTCCGTCAGTCCATTCTATATGCCCCTTATCCCCGGTCTGGCCTCCGCCTTCTGGATAAAACGGGGTCGAATCGGCCGTAATATAATAAAATCCGCCGTCCTCTATAGTCCGCACGGGTTCCCCGTCTTCACCGAATATGCCAGTAATATTTGCCGAAGCCTCGATATCGGCATATCCGGTAAAATTAGTTTTAGGGATGCCGGGTATCATATCGGGAATACCGTGTTTTTCTTTCTTTTGCTTTGAACCTTTTTTCTGTATATCCATCAGTTCGCCGAATGTTTTTAAATCTATGGACAGTCCGTTTTCCCCGGCGATATCTACAGCAAGGTCAACCGGAAATCCTTTTTCGTCGTATAGTTTAAATATAAAACCGCCGGACACCGTCTTTTCCTTTTTATTTTTCAATTCGGTAATTTTTTCTTCAAGGAGTTTAATCCCTTGTCCGACGGTATCGGTAAACTTATCGTACTCTTCGGAAATTATTTTCTCGAAAACGGTCAGTCCGTCCCTTACCTCGGGATAAAAACCGCCCATAACTATTACTGCGGTATTGCCGAGATAAATTAAGTTTTCAAGGCTGATATTAAGTTTTAAAGCATACCTTATCAACCTTCTTAAAATCCTTCTGAATACGTATCCCCTGCCCTCGTTGGAAGGAAACACCGATTCCGCGGATAAAAAAACGGACGTCCTTATATGGTCGCTTATGACTCTTGCGGCCGTATCGTAGGCTTCGTCGCCGCTGTTGTAGCGTTTGCCGGCGATAGCGTCTATTTCGTTTATGTAGGGTATAAAAACGTCGGTATCGTAGTTGGATTTAACACCCTGCAAAACCCTTAATATTCTCTCAAGCCCCATTCCCGTATCTATTGAAGGTTTTGGAAGTTTTGCAACGGCTCCTCCGCGGTCTTTATTGAATTCCATAAATACAAGATTCCAGATTTCTAAATATCTTCCGCAGTCGCAGTTTATATCGCAGTCTTTATGTCCCGCTTCCGAATATCCCGTATCGAAAAATATCTCGCTTGAATAGCCGCAGGGACCTGTTTCGCCCATCTGCCAGAAATTGGTTTCGTCCCCGAGCTTGAAAATCTTTCTTTCGTCGAATCCTACGGTATCTTTCCATATGGAATAGCCTTCGTCGTCTTTAGCGTTAACGGTAACGTATATTTTATCCATATCCATTTCGATAACGTCTTTTAAAAATTCATGCGCTAAGAGAACGGCGTCTTTTTTGAAATAATCGCCGAAAGAAAAATTTCCGAGCATTTCAAAAAAAGTGTGGTGGCGCGATGTTTTTCCGACGTTTTCAAGGTCGTTATGCTTGCCTCCGGCTCTCATGCATTTTTGAACGGTTACCGCGCGCGGCATCGGCGGAGAGGCGGCTCCGGTAAAATAGTCTTTAAACTGGACCATTCCCGCGTTGGTGAACATAATAGAATCGTCGCCTGCAGGAATTAAAGACGAGCCTGCGACGAGTATATGCCCTTTTTCGGTAAAATATTTAATAAATATTTCTCTTAATTCGTTAGATAATAAATTTTTCATGCGCTTAGTCGGGGGACAGATTTCAAATCTGTCCCCCCTTCAAATTTTATTTAATATATCTTCGATTATTCCGGAAGAAAACCCTCTGCTCTGTAAAAAATCGTAGAGTTTCTTTTTAAAAATAAGTTCGTTCTCCCTGTACTTTATCAGCGAAACTTTCTTTTTGTCTATCGCTTTAAGCGCCGCGGCGCGTTCCTCGTCTTCGGCGTAGAACTTTTCCATAAGTTCGCTTATAAGGCTTTTGTTTATTCCTTTTTTATATAACTCGTAGCTTAATTTTATCCTGCCTATAAGCCTGTTTTTGCCGTTTTCTATGAGCCGTCCGGCAAACGCCTCGTCGTTTAAATATCCGTATTCTTTTAATTTTTTAACCGCCCTGCCGGTATCTTCGGTCGAAAATCCTTTCTTTATAAGCTTTTCGGCAATCTGCTTTTCGGAATACGTCCTTGCCGAAATAAGCCTCAGGGAATAATCCTCAGGCGTTCCGAGGACTTTAGATTTTCTTTTAGAAATATTTTTCTGCGATACTTTCAAATTAAGCGCTCCGAACGGGGTCAGTCCTTTAACTTTAAGTAGTCCAGTAAGAACTTGAACCGCCGGAAAGAGAACCTGTTCCTGCCGCTCCCGAACCGGATGCCTGTCCCGAAGACGGCGGCTGCGGCCGGCCTGAAGATTGAACGCTGCCCGCCTCGGGTTCTGCGTCCGAGCCTATGCCCTGATTTATGCCTTCGCTGGAAGAATTTACCCCTGATATCAGCAAGGCAAGGTCGTTGGGAGAGGTAGATTCGGATAAAGCGTCTTCGTAGGTTATTAACCCTGCCTTATAAAAATTATAAAGCGACTGGTCGAAAGTCTGCATTCCGTACTGAATATTTCCGCTTTTTATATAATCTCTTATGCTTGCCGTTTTGTCTTCGTTCGCGATACATTCTTTTATGGTCTCGGTTCCCACCATTATTTCGATTGAAGGAAGCCGCCCTTTTTTATCGGCTCTGATTATTAGCCTCTGCGATATTACGGCTGAAATAACGGAGGCAAGCTGTATTCTTATCTGTTTTTGCTGATACGGCGGAAAAACCGCTATAATTCGGTTAATAGTTTCCTGCGCATCAAGGGTATGGAGCGTACTCATAACGAGATGCCCGGTTTCGGCGGCAGTTATTGCCGTTTCTATAGTTTCGAGGTCGCGCATTTCGCCGACGAGGATAACGTCGGGGTCCTGCCTCAACGCTTCCCTCAGACCGTGGGAAAAAGAATATACGTCCATACCGAGTTCCCGCTGGTTTATTGCGGCTTTTATATCTTTATGAAGATATTCTATAGGGTCTTCCACGGTAATGATGTTAACCGGCTTGTTGTTGTTTATATAATCTATCATAGAGGCAAGCGTAGTCGATTTTCCGCTTCCGGTAATACCGGTAACGAGTATAAGCCCTCTTTCCTTAAGGGCGATGGATTTGATTATTTTGGGAAGATTAAGCGAGTCGAAAGCCGGAATGTTAAACGGAATATATCTCATTGCAATGCTTAAGGAATTTCTCTGGGAATATATATTTACCCTGAATCTGCCGACTTCGGACAGGCTGTAGGCAAGATCGACGTCCCTGTTCTCCTGAAATACTTTAAGCTGGTGCTTATCCATCATGCTTCCGGCTATTTTTTCGATTACTTCCTTAGACATTATGCCGAAACTTTCCTGCCGGTAAATATCGCCGTCTATCCTGAAAATAGGATAGGTATTTACCTTAAGATGGATATCCGAAGCCCCTTGAGCTACCGCAGTTTTTAAGATAGTTTCTATAAGTGACTGCCGTTCGGCGGACTGATAAGATTGATTGGATTGAACCGATTCTTCGCTCATTTTAACTATATTTATTCAAGTTATATTTCTTTATGCCTTAAGATTAAATTTGTCTAAAATTTTGGAATATATCTCGTCGCGAAGCGCCGGATTGTTTTTCAGGGTTTCTTTGGCGGCTTCCCTGCCCTGGCCTAATCTTTCTTTGCCGTAGCTGAACCATGTTCCCGATTTTTCTATAATGCCGTTTTCGGAACCGAGATCGACTATGTCGCCTTCCAGAGATATTCCGCTGTCGTAAATTATGTCGAATTCGGCCTCTTTAAAGGGGGGTGCGACTTTATTTTTTACTATTCTCGCTTTAGTGCGGGAACCTACGACCTCGTCTCCTTTTTTGATTGAACCTATTCTCCTTATGTCGATTCGGACGGAAGCATAAAATTTAAGGGCGTTGCCGCCGGTCGTAGTTTCGGGAGAACCGAACATAACGCCTATTTTCATTCTTATCTGATTGATAAATATTACTGAAGTGTTCGATTTAGCAATTGCCGAAGTAAGTTTTCTCAGCGCCTGCGACATAAGGCGCGCCTGCAGGCCCATATGCGCGTCGCCCATATCGCCTTCTATCTCGGCCTTGGGAACAAGAGCGGCCACCGAGTCTATAACTAAAACGTCGATAGAGCCTGACCTAACGAGAGAATCCGCGATTTCCAAAGCTTCTTCGCCTGTGCCGGGCTGAGAAATTATAAGTTCGTCCACATTTACGCCGATTTTCTTTGCGTATTTTAAATCCAAAGCGTGTTCGGCGTCGATAAAGGCGGCAATACCCCCTTTTTTTTGAGCCTGAGCAACGATTTGAAGGGTAAGGGTAGTTTTTCCGGAGGATTCAGGACCGAATATCTCGATAACTCTTCCTTTCGGTATTCCGCCTATACCGAGGGCGATATCTAAGGACAGCGAACCCGTCGGAATAGACTGGATATCTTCTGCCGGCGGTTTGCCGCCTAGCTTCATTACCG
>JAKAKK010000084.1 GCA_021813525.1 bacterium | reverse complement strand
AGGTATATTCTCGCTCAATATTTTAAAAAATTCGACCGATTTCTTTAAGGAGTTTTCGTAATATATTTTTTCGGTTATGTCTTTAATCGAATCGATTAAATATTCTTTGCCGTCGATTTCTATCGGCGCAATAGTAAGTTCTACTCTTCTTACATCGCCGTTTTTCAGTTTGTGGTTTATAATCCTTACTATAGGATTTTCAGCCCCCATGCTATACACATATAACCTGAATTTTCTGTGTTCTTCCTCGTCGGCTAACGCTATGTCGGTAATTTTCATATCCGTCAGTTCTTTTCTTGTCCATCCGTAAAATTTTTCGGCTGCTTTATTTGCATCTTTAATTTTGCCGGTATTTATGTCCATCAATAAATGTATAACGGGGCTATTGTTAAACATGTTTTTAAATCTCTGTTCGCTTTTCCTGATTTCCCTGAAAAATTTATTCAAATAATACATTACGAGAATGCTAAGAAGTATGATTACAAAGGTTCCAAAAATAAACGTAAATGCGGCAAAACGGATTAAATATTCAAAGCCTGCGGATATTTTACTGATGAACGCATACGTAGGTAAAACTGATTTATTCAGGGTATATTCGAGAAACATTCTTTCCGACAATCTTAAAGGCACAAACCCGGTATATTTAATAAATCTTTTGATTATAGGCTTTGAAACGTATTCCCAGTGGTAATAAGACTTTCTGGCAAATGCGGAAAAATACTTAGCATTGGAAAGCGATAACTTTTTTAATTTTACGGGAGTTTTAATGTTTAGCAGTATAAATAATTTTTTATAATCTTTATCGGTTTTTTTTACTTTAAATGATAATTTTCCCAGATTTTTTTTGACTTTATTTTTATAATTAACCGGCTTATAAGTTTCGTAAAAAACTATTCTTTTTATTAAAGAGCCTGTTTGGGTTAAATCGTCGTTAATTACGGATACTTCTAATATTATTTTTGAATTTTTGCCTATATAGTTTCTTAAAGGTATAAATGTCCTGTCGAAAGTTATAGCGGCTGTTATTATCCATAAAACTACGGCCGCTATTCCCGCTATAATTATTTTATTATTATTTAATTTGTTCATTAATGCAGGTTTCTTATGCCCGGCTATGAAATTTAGGCGGAGGGGTAAATCTAAAAATTTATTTCCTCTCCGTAACCCGGCATATAAACGTTAAACCCCCTTTCTTCCAATTTGCCTCTATAAGCGTTCATAACGTCTTCGTCGCCGTGAACGAGGCAGACTTTTCCGGGCTTGAACTTTAAAGCGGTAATCCATTCCATAAGCTCTTTCTGGTCTGCATGCGACGAAAAACCGTTTATCGTATAAATTTGAGCGTTGACTTCAAAACTTTCGCCGAGAATATGCACTTTTTTTTCTTTTTCTACTATTTTTCTGCCTAGCGTTCCTTTTGCCTGATAACCTACGAATATTACGGCATTTTCTTTTTTCCAGATGTTATGCTTAAGATGATGCAGGATTCTGCCGCCGTGAAGCATGCCGCTTCCGGCGATTATAACGGCTCTTTCGGATACTTTATTTATATTTTTCGATTCTTCTATATCTTTTACGATACTTAAATACGGAAAATCGAAAGGGTCTCCTTTTTTAAAAAGCGGAATATTGTCTTCCTTAAAGTAGGAAAAATTTTGAACGAATATATTAGTAACGTTTAACGCAAGAGGCGAATCCAAAAAAACCCTGCATTTCGGCAGAAGTCCCTGCTCGTAAAACTCCCTGAGCATATACAGTATATCCTGCGCTCTTTCCGTAGCATAGCTTGGTATTAAAACATTGCCGTTGTTTTTAAAAGTTTCGGTTATCGCCGCCAAAAATTCTTCTTTAGATTCCTTAAAACTTCTATGATTTCTGTCGCCGTAAGTCGTTTCGGTATATACTATATCCGCCTCGTCGGGATATTCGAAATTTCTTACTATAGGTTTTTCTTTGTTGCCGAGGTCGCCTGAAAATATTGCCGATTTGCCGTTTTTACCGACCTTTACAAAAGAAGAGCCTAAAATATGACCCGCATCATGCGCTGAAACGACAAAACCGTTCTTTAATTCATACGGTTTTCCGTATTCCAGAACGGGGTCGAAATAATCGAAAGAATCCAGCACGTCCGATTCGTCGTATAAAAGACGGGGTTTCTCTTCGTTTCTCCTCAAGGCTTTTTTCAATTCGTATTTATAATTTTCGGATATTATTTTTCCCGTGTCCAAAAGCAATACCTTTGCAAGCTGATAAGTCGGCTTCGTGCATAGAATCCTGCCTCTGAATCCGCTTTTTATTAAAAACGGGATTCTGCCGCAATGGTCGATATGGGCATGCGTTAATATCAGATAATCGAGGTCTTTGGGGTCAAAATCTAGTTTATAGTTTCTGTCTTCGAATTCCCTTTCCTGAAATAAGCCGAAATCTATCATTACGCTCGAACCGTCTTTCTCGTCGGTTAACATATGACAGCTTCCCGTAACGTTTTTTGTCGCTCCGAAAGATTTAACTAACATTTATCCTCCTTTAATATTTGATTTTTATGAACCACCCCGTCGGCCTTTGGCCGACACCCCTCCTTTTTAAAAGCAGAGAGGCTAATTTGCATAATCAAAGAGCATTATATATAATACGTATAAAAATATATTTCGCTTTATTATATCTTTCAATAAATTTTTATGCAAAAAAAAATTTCGGTTGCGGTAAAAACGGTTTTTTTATTTTTATTTTTAATTACCGCCGGTTGTTTATCGAATTATTTATTATCCGCCTTAAATATCGTCAATTCGGTCAAAACGGCATATGCCGATACCGTCTCAAATCCGCATAACTCCGGCATCTATTTAAAAGTAAGTAAAACAGGTAAAATTTCGTCTTCCGCACCGGATGGAATTATAAGAATAACTTTGGCGCAGGCTATCAAAAGAGCATTGGCTAATCAGGGGAATATTTTGGAAGCCGAGCATATAATATCCGAAAAAAGGGACTTAAAAAAATCGGCGGACGCCGGTTTGCTCCCCGATATTTCCGCTAACGCCGGAGGTATCTGGACAAGAACGAAAAACGGATATCCCGTATTTGCTTCCGCCAACGGTATGAGGGAACTAATAGGACTGGCAGGTTTAACCGTTCCGATATACAACCCGAAAATATACGGCAAAATTTCGCTTGCCGGAGATAATCTCGAGGTTGCGGAATACAGGCTTCGCCTGGCGCGCCTTTTCGCGGCCGCCCGTATAACTCAATATTTCTACGGACTAATTCTGTTAAAAGACGAAATAAAAATAGACCGAAAGGCATTAGGCGTCGCGCAAAAAATTTTAACCGCCGCAAAAATAGGGTATAAGGCCGGCAGTCTTTCGCGTTTCGACGTCGTTCAAACGGAACTTATGGCGGCCGGCATACAAACTAACTTAAAAATTTTAAAATCAAAAGTAAAATCGTTTGAACGGATGTTCTTAATGGAGATATTTTACGGCGGCGTCAAACCGGCAAAACTTTCTTTACATACACCCGCTTTGCACCACGCCGGTTTCCATTATAAGATGCCTCCTTTAAATAGTCTTATTTCCAAAGCTATAAAAAAACAGCCGCTGATTGAAATAGCCGATGCGGAAATTAAATCCGCCCGAACATCTGTTTCAATAAGTAAAGCCGGAAGTCTCCCGAACATTCAGGGCGGCGCCGCATATGGAGAAGACACCGTAAATTCCTTCGACGCCCCTAATCTCGGGTGGCAGTTTTTCGTCATGCTGAACGTTCCTATTTATAATTTCGGACTTCATAGGGGTTATATAGACGCGGCGAATGAAAGGCTTATGGCGCTTAAATCCGCCGCATCCGCAGTTAAATTGTCCGTAAAAAAAAGGCTTACGATAGATTACGGCAGAGCGTCTGCCTCAAAAAAGGAAATTTACGGAGCAAAAATTTTAGTTAAAAAATCGGATGAAGTTTTTAAGATGACGAAAGAAGCTTATTTGGCAGGGGCTTTTAACGCTCTTGAATTGCAGGAAGCCCAAAATAATTTGATAAAATCGCGTATAGAACTTGCTAAAGCCGTAAACGGGTTTTATCTGGCAATTTCTCAATTAGATATAGATATGGGAGTAATCCCCTCCGGAGACGGAAAACTATGAGACCGAAAACTATGAAAAATGTAATTTTGATTTCAATTTTAATTTTTACCTCGTGCGTCGTTGACGGAATTGCCGTGCCCTTTGCCTTTGCCGGTTCCGCAATGCCGGTAAAAGTTGCCTACGCCAAAAAAACGGCGGCGGTAAAAAATATTACCTCGCCCGGAAAAGTTTACAGCAACGGCAGAAAAGTTTTTACGGCTCCTTTTACCGGAAGGCTGATAGAATCCTTTGCCTTCCCAAAATTCGTAACCGCCGGAACGGTTATCGCAAGGGTCGTAAATCCCGGCTTGTACGCAAAAATTATTTCGGCTCGGGCTGCCGTAAGATACGCAAGGATAAAGTTTAAAAGAGAAAAACTTTTATTTAATTACGGAGTTGCGGCGAAGAAAGAGGTAGAAAGGGCGGCTTTAAATCTGTCGAACGCATATTCGTCTCTTCACGCCCTTGAATCCCTTGGCCGCGAAGGCATCCTTATTTCACGTTTTAAAGGAACCGTGCATTATCTCACGGCCGGCGGCGCAATAGTTGCGGCGGGAAGCCCCGTTGCCGTATTAAACGGCAAAGGTTCGCCGTGGGTCAAAACATATGTAACGCCCTCTCAGAGTTTTGAACTTTATGATAATATGCCGGTCGAAATAAAAAAAAGGGGCATCAAGGAAACCGGCGGGATAATCTCTATCGGCGGCAATGCCGTTCATAACGGTCTTGTGCCGGTTTATATAAGCCTGCCTAAAAATTCACGTTTATTGCCTGGAGAATGGGTTAGCCTTCGTTTCGCCGAACCTTCCGCAGCCGCCTTTTCCTTGCCGGAAAGAGCGGCTGCTATGCATAAAGGCGGGACGGTCGTATTTGCCGTAATAAATAACAGAGCGCAGGCCGTTTTAATAAAAGTAATAGAACGGAAAAACGGCAGGATATACGTTAAAGGAAATATTAACGCCGGCGAACCGGTAATAATATACCCGGTTACGCGTCTTAAATCCGGTATTGCTGTGGAGATAGAACATTGAAAAGATATCTTAATTTTCTTTTAAAAAATAAGTTTTCGGTAATTCTTCTTTCTTTAATGGTCATCGGCGTCGGTTGGTTTTATACGCGCAATATGCCGGAGAGCATTTTCCCCGACGTCAATTTTCCAAGGGTTTCCGTT
>JAKAKK010000022.1 GCA_021813525.1 bacterium | reverse complement strand
GAGGAGAACCTTTAATGCATCCGCATTTTCTCGACCTGTGTTTTTACGCAAAATCAAAAGGCATGAGGGCGGTTATTTCTACAAACGGAACTCTTATAACTAAAGAGCTTGCCCAGGAATTAAAAAAAGTCGGTCTGTCGTATGTCGGCATCAGCCTTGACGGACTTGAATCCGTTCACGACAGGTTCAGGGGCAAAAAAGGCGCTTTCAGGGAAGCGATAGACGGCATAAATTATGCCAAGGAAGCTGGAATTAAGGTCGGTTTGAGGTTTACCATAAACAAAAGAAACGCTCAGGAAATCCCCGGAATTTTTAAGCTTTTAGAAGAGGAAAACATTCCGAGAGTCTGTTTCTATCATCTTGTTTATGCGGGAAGAGGAACGAAACTCATGGAAGAAGATTTATCCCACGAGGAAACGAGGCAGACGGTAGATGCCATACTCGAACTTACAAAAGAAGTATATTCGAGAGATAACCAGAAAGAAGTCCTTACGGTGGACAACCACGCCGACGGTCCTTATATTTATTTAAAACTTTTAAAAGAAGGCAAAACCGAAGAAGCCGCAAACGTTATGAGCCTGCTTAAAATGAACGGCGGAAACAGTTCCGGAGTAGGTATCGGGTGCGTCAGCTGGGACGGCGAAGTTTATGCAGACCAGTTCTGGAGGCACTATTCTTTCGGAAACGTGAAGGAAAGAAATTTCAGCGAAATATGGACGGATACATCTAATCCCCTGATGAAACAGCTTAAAAACAAGAAAGAATACGTAAAAGGAAAATGCAAAGACTGCAAATGGCTCGATATCTGCAACGGCAATTTCAGGGTAAGGTCTGAGGCGAAAGAAGACGATTTATGGGCGCCGGACCCTGCATGTTATCTTACAGACGAGGAGATATACGATGCAAAATAACCATATGGCTTCTCCCCACGGACATCCCGCAGGCATTATGCGCGGCGGCGCAATGCCCAAAAAAAACGAACTGAGATTGGTTTTCTGGGAACTTACCGCAAGATGCAACCTTAAATGCGTTCACTGCAGGGCGGAAGCGCAGATGGAAAGACAGGAAGACGAACTTTCGACGGAAAAATGTTTTAGCGTCATAGACGAGCTGTGCAAGTTCAGCAGTCCGATACTTATTTTAACCGGAGGCGAACCCCTTTACAGGGAAGATATTTTTGAAATAGCCGATTACGCTACCGGAAAAGGATTAAGGGTAGCGCTTGCCACCAACGGAACGATGGTTGACGATAAAACGGCAAAGCGGATTAAAGAAAGCGGAATTAAAAGAGTTTCTATAAGCCTCGACGGCGCGAACGCCAAGACCCACGATTCTTTCAGGATGATACCCGGTTCTTTCGAAAGCGCGTTTAACGGAATTAAAAATCTGCAGAAGGAAGGCATAGAGGTTCAAGTAAACACGACTATAGCAAGACACAATGAAGACGAAGTGCCCGACATACTTGAATTAGCTCTTAAAAACAATTTAAAAGCCCTGCATATATTTATGCTGGTGCCGGTCGGATGCGGAGTTCAAATCGCCGATTCCCAGATGCTCGATAAACAGAAATACGAAGATATACTTTCCTGGTTTTACGACAAAACTATGGAACTTAGAGGTAAAATCGAGCTTAAAGCGACCTGCGCGCCCCATTTTTTCAGAATTATGCATAAAAGGGCAAAGGACGAAGGCATAACAATAACTCCCGAAACGCACGGAATGAACGCCGTTACTAAGGGTTGCCTTGCCGGAAGCGGCGTTATGTTTATTTCCAGGAAAGGCATAGTCCAGCCCTGCGGATATCTGCCGGTTCAGGCGGGCGACGTCACGAAACAGTCGGCGGAAGAAATATGGAGCGGTTCGGAGGTGTTTTTAAATTTAAGGGATACAGGACTTTTAAAAGGAAAATGCGGTATCTGCGAATACAAAAAAGTTTGCGAAGGATGCAGGGCGAGGGCATATTACGAAAAAGGCGATTATATGGAAGAAGAGCCATACTGCATCTATGAACCGCTTAGAGGAAGAACCGCAAATAAATAATTTACTTATGGATAAGAAAGCAAACATTCTTCACAGATTTATAGCAAAGGCTATAGATTTGCTGATATTCGGCTTTTTGAGCGAGATGTTTTATCCATACGGTTTTTTGGCGGGAGTTCTTTATATTTTAATTTCCGACGGTTTCTTTGAGGGCGCGAGTCTCGGCAAAAGAATTATCGGTTTAAAGGTGGTGATGGCTCTCGACGATAAAAAACCCGAGTTTAAAGAATCCATCATAAGGAATTCTTTTCTAGCCTTTCCTCTCCTCTTTGCATTTATTCCGTTCGTCGGTTATTTTCTCCTCGTAACTATCGGCATTATTATATATGCCGCCGAGATTTACTTCATTATAAAAAGCCCCGAAGGCGAAAGAATCGGCGACAGGTTTGCCTTTACCCGCGTAATAGACGTTCAAAAACATAAATAAAAAATGGAAAAAGACAGCATTAAAGCCGATCTTTTTTTGATAGATTCCAGTTCTTATTTCTACAGGGCGTTTTATGCCCTCCCCCCGCTTACAAATTCAAAGGGCAAACCGACAGGCGCCGCTTTAGGATATACCAGGATGCTTATGAAGCTAATCAAAGAAGCGGATATAAAATACGGCGCATGCCTTTTCGATTCTAAAGAAAGCTTCAGGAAGCAGTCGTATGAGGCATATAAAGCCAATAGAAAAGGAATGCCCGAAGATTTGGTTTCGCAGGTCGCTCACCTGACCGATATTTCTTATCTGCTAGGGTTTGAAACGTTTAAACTTAACGGTTACGAGGCGGATGATTTAATCGCCTGCATAGTACGCAGTTTTGAAGGAAGCGGCGTATCTATATGCATAGTGAGCAGCGATAAAGACTTGAAGCAGTTATTATCCGACGGGGTTTTTATGTACGATGCCCTTAAAAATAAGCTGATAACCAGAACTATTTTTGAGGAAGAGAACGGAATAAAGCCCGAAGAATACAGGTACGTTTTGGCGCTTATGGGAGATGCGTCCGATAATATACCGGGAATTAAAGGGATAGGAGACAAAACGGCATTCGGCTTGATTAAAGATTTTCATAATTTAGACGGCATTTATAAAAATATAGATAAGATTAATAAGCCGAAACTCAAAGAACTTTTAGCAACATACAAGGAAGACGCTTATAAAAGTTTAGAGCTTGCATCTTTTTACGAAGATATTAGCTTAAATGAAGCGTATTTTATTCCGGGTTCAGAAAAACCCTTAGAAAATAATAAAGCATTTAATGTCCTTGAAGATTTTGCTTTAAAAGAAAAAAACAAAGAAGGGCTTTATAAAGTTTTTAAAGAGCTCGAATTTAATTCTTTAATTAAAGATTTGGGTATAGATAGTAGCATAGCCAATAAGCCCGGCGAAATAAACGGCGGTATAAACGGCGGCGGCGCGAACGGCTCTCAAAAAATTGCCGGAAACGAAAAATTCCTTTCTATTTACGTAGATTTCGTCGAGAAAAATAAAGAATTATTCGACAGCGAATCTAATCCCGTATATATTTATTCGGCGGAAACGGGTCCCGCGTCGTACGGCCTGAAAGATATTCGGGACGACAAAAGGTTAACGGATTTATTGAAAGATAATTCGGTTTTAAAAATAGGATGCGGGCTTAACGCCGTGAAACTGTTTTTAGAAAATAACGGAATTGAAATTAACGGGCTTTATTTCGATTTAAAAATCGCCTCCTATCTTTTAAATCCAATAAAACACCGCCATAATTTTGCGGATATAGAAACGGAATTTCAAGACGAGTTGGCCGGCATAAAATCCGGCGATTTAAACAATTATGCCTTTACGGCCTATTCCTTATATAAGATATTAAAAACGGAAATAGAAAAAGACGGCAGTTTAAAGCATCTGTTTTACGAGGTCGATATGCCTCTTTCGGCGGTCCTTTTCGAAATGGAAAAAGCGGGTTTTAAAGTGGACAAAGATATGCTTATGTCTTTATCGGCGTCTTT
Organism: bacterium; assembly: GCA_021813525.1. GTDB lineage: Bacteria > SZUA-79 > SZUA-79 > Acidulodesulfobacterales > Acidulodesulfobacteraceae > Acidulodesulfobacterium_A. Next base: position 1,683 of record JAKAKK010000022.1, on the reverse strand, counting down.
AGATTCGGATTCGAAAAAACTTACGGGTATAATACATAAAATTGCAGGAAGAGAATTTAATATTAATTCGCCGAAACAGCTCAGCGCAGTTATGTTCGACGAGATGAAATTTAAGCGAGTCAAAAAAAACAGCACCGATATAGAAGTTCTCCAGACGTTAAAAGCGGAATTTGAAATACTTCTCGGAAACGGTAACGAAGACAAAACCTTAAGGGATTATCTTTTATTTTTGGACAGTTTAATATCTTACAGAAATAAGGTTAAGCTCAAAACGTCCTTCGTTGACGTGCTTTTAAGGGAGGCCGATAAAGACGGCAGGGTTCACACGTATTTTTCCCAGATAACCACCTCTACCGGAAGGCTTGCAAGCCAGAGCCCCAATCTTCAGAATATTCCGGTTTCGGGCGAGGAAGGCGTTAAAATCAGGCGCTCTTTTATCGCGAAAGAAGGCTTTATTCTACTTTCGGCGGACTATTCCCAGATAGATTTAAGAGTAATGGCATCGATTTCCGGAGATAAAGCGTTAACCGAAAGTTTTAAAAATAATGAAGATATTCATGCAAAAACTGCGGGGGAAATTTTCGGGGTCGGCGCCGATGCCGTGGATAAAGATATGAGAAGAAAGGCAAAAGTGATTAATTTTGGAATAATTTACGGCATGAGCCCTTTCGGCTTATCCAAAGAACTCGGTATTTCCGCCGAAGAGGCAAGGCTTTATATAAATTTATATTTTAAAAACCATCCCGCTATCAAAGAATATATGGAAAAGACGGTCAAAGAGGCAAAGTCTAACGGATTCGTCAGAACGGCTTTCGGAAGAAAATGCTATATAGAAAACATAAATTCCGGAATAAGAAATTTATCGTCGTTTTCGGAAAGGGCGGCGATTAACGCCCCGATTCAAGGAACCGCCGCCGATATAATCAAAATTGCCATGGTAAATATTTATAACCGCTTTCAAAGCATACCCGAATTAAAAGAATCCGCAAAAATGCTCCTTCAGGTTCACGACGAACTAATATTCGAAGTCGAAGAATCGCTGGCAGACGATATTAAAAAAATCATCTCCCCATTAATGACCGACCGGAAACTTCTTTCCGGCGTTCCGCTGGAAGTCAATATCGGCACCGCAAAAAACTGGGCGGAAGCCCATTAAGAAGTAAAAATCCGTCCGCCTCAGCCAATTCGCATATCTTACATTTTTTTCTTGACAAAATTTTCACAAGTGATATAAATATGATAAATAAGATTAGATTAATCTTAAATTAAAAATATAACAAAGTTATAAAATTTATTTTATAGGGAGCCGGACAAATTAAATATTTAAAAATTAATAATAAATTGATAATTTTAAATTTAGGGATAGAATTAAAATAGGATAATGTTCCGTAAATCGTTAATTTTTTTTATTGACATGTAAGATATGTATATATATAATTATTACTATTAAGATATATTTAGTCTTTAATAATGGTTATCGTTCTTAATTGTTGAGAACTTTTAGAACTTTCGCCGTATGTTTTATTTTTTGTATTTAATTAACTTAACTTAATTTAATTATTTCTATCTAATTTCAAAGGGGTGTTTTATGGATAGTCTGTCTTTATTTCTTGCGCGGTTCCAGTTTGGAATGACCGCCTTTTTTCATTTTCTTTACCCTCCCTTGACGATAGGTCTGGGTAC
>JAKAKK010000069.1:16754-29553 GCA_021813525.1 bacterium | reverse complement strand
GCCCTACTTCGGTATAAATATTTACCGTTGCAAAGCCTAAGCTTAAAAATATCAAAGCCCCCGTTAAAGACATAGGAACGCTTATCAGAATAATAAGGGGGTCGACGAAACTGTCGAATAGAGCGGCGAGAATAAGATAAATAATTATCAGCGAAAAGAAAAATGTTACGAGCATAGCCGAACCTTCTTCTACGAACTGCCTGGACTGTCCCGCAAAATTATACGAAAATCCTTTAGGAAATATATTCTTCGAAGCATTTTCCAGATAGCTTAACGCCTGGCCGACTGTCACGCCAGGTTTGGTAACGGCGGATATCGTAACGGAATTTAACTGATTAAACTGATTTAAAGATTCCGGCACGACTACGGTCTTAATTTTTATAAAACTGGAAAGAGGCACCATATTCCCGTTCAAAGCCTGAACGTAATAATTTTTCAGCATATTCGGAGTAAATCTGTATTTCTGCAAAACCTGCGGTATGACTTTATAGCTGTAGCCGTTTATCTCGAACCAGTTGACGTAGTTTTCGCTCAGCATAGTCGAAAGCGTGTCTCCTATTTCCTGCATATTTACTCCTATGCTCTGCGCTTTGCTCTTATCTATGGAAATTTTTAACTGAGGTTCGTCGTATTTAAGGTCGCTGTCCATATATAAAAATAAGCCGCTTTGCATAGCTTTCTCCATGAGGCTGTTCGTAACGCCCATCAATTCTGCATAACTCGTAGTCGAGTTGACCACGAACTCCACCGGCAGGCCCTGGGAACCCGGAAGGCTCGGCAGGGCAAACGCGACTAATTTTAAGCCGGTTACCGAATTTAATTTTCCCTGTAAAACCGGCGTAAGCTGCATCTGCGTCTTTTTTCTTTCGTTCCAAGGTTTAAGTATTAACCCGGATATCAGGCTGTTATTGCCTGAAACTCCCAGCGCCATAAAATAACGGTCCATTTCCGGGATAGAATTATATATGCCGCCCATTTGTTTTGCGTACATATTTAGATTTTTAAAAGTAGAAGTAGGCGAAGCGGTTCCCATAACGAATATTACTCCCTGGTCTTCCGTAGGCGCAAGTTCGCTATTTGTAGTTACGAAAAGGAAATACGCGCTGACAAGAACGACTGCTATAACTAAAGCCACAACCGGTTTATAATCAAGAATGCTATGCAATATCTTAGAGTAAACAGTTTTGATTTTATCGAAAGAAACGTCTAAAAAGTGCGTGAAACCTCCCTTACCCATATCTTCTTTAAGAAATTTAGAAGACATCATGGGGGAAAGAGTTAAAGCTATAATACCCGATATAAGCACGGCTCCGGCCAGCGAGAAAGCAAACTCGGTAAACAGCGCTCCGGTTAATCCTCCCATAAAACCTATAGGCAGGAAAACGGCTACGAGCGTAATGGACATGGCTATAACCGGTATGCCGAGTTCTCTTGCCCCTATAAGAGCGGCTTCTATCGGTTTTCTTCCTTCTTCTATATGCCTGCTTACGTTTTCGACGACGATGATTGCGTCGTCCACGACGAGTCCGATAGCCAGAACCATAGCGAGAAGGGTCAGAAGATTTATCGAATAATGCAGATAATACATAACAAACAGGTCGCCGATTATGGAAAGGGGTATCGCGATTACCGGAATTATAACGCTTCTTGCGGAGCCCAGAAACAAAAATATGACTATAATGACTATAATCAGAGTTTCTACGACGGCTTTTACAACTTCGTTAATGGAACTGCTTATAAATACGGTTCTGTCGAACGCAACCCTGAGTTTTATATGCGCGGGAAGCTGCTGTTTAAGCGACGGGAGTATTTTCCTGATGTTTTTGACTACGGTCAGGGGATTGGCGGTAGGCGTAGTAAATATACCCATAACCACGGCTTTTTTCCCGTTCATTATATTGCCGGCGTCGTAACTTACCGAACCCATTTCGACGGTGCCGATATCTTTTATTCTTATTAAAGTTCCGCCGTCGTTTGCCACGACTAAATTTTTAAACTGCTTTACGCTGTTAAGAAGAGTATCCGCCGATATATTGACCTGTATATAATTCCCTTTGGTATATCCGTTAGACGATATATAGTTATTATTTGCAAGAGCCTGGGAAACTTCCACGGGCGTAACGTTAAATTCCGCCATTTTTTTAGGATTAAGCCATATCCTCATTCCGAACTGTTTGTTTCCGTAAATCATAACCTGTCCTACGCCGCTTATCGCCTGAACTTTAGGCTGAACCGCCCTCGTCAGATAGTCCGTCATCTGCGAACTGCTTAACGAATTCGACGTAAATGCAAGATACAGATATGCCAGATTCGTCACGCTTGTTTTTGTGATTACCGGAAGCTGGGACTGTTTAGGAAGCTGGTTCAGAACGGAATTTACCTGCGAAAGCACCTCTGCAAGGGCGGCATTAGGGTCGTAATTAAGCTTCATAAATACCATAATGGTGCTTACGCCTTCGGTGCTCGACGAGGTAATATAATCGATACCCTCCGAAGAAGCTATAGCCCTTTCGAGAGGCATAGTAATGAAACCCTGCACCACGTTTGCGCTGGCGCCGGGATAAGCGGTCTGGACGGTTATCAGCGTATCTTTTACTTTCGGGTATTCCCTTACGGTAAGCTCGGACAAAGACCTTGCGCCCAGAATTAAAATAATAAGGCTTAAGACTATCGCGAGAACCGGTTTTTTTATGAATATATCGGTAAAACTCATTTATTGCTCCCCTTGCCCTTATTTTTAACTCCGTTCGCTTTCCCTGCATTTCCTATGCCGTTTTCGATGATAACCGGAGCGCCGTTCCTGAGTTTAACCTGTCCGGCGGTAACGACGATTGCTCCGGGTTTCAAGCCTTTAGATATTACTGCCGTATCGTTTCTCTGCTGTCCTACGGTAACATAATCGGTATTTGCTATATATTGGCCGTTCTTTTTAACTATGACATAGATAAAATCTCCGTAAGGATTATATGTTACGGCGGTAGCAGGAACGGTAACGACGTTATGTATTACCGGAAGAAAGACCCTTCCCGTAACGAACATTCCCGGCCTTAAAATCAGAGAACCGTTATCTATTATAACCCTGACGGTTATATTCCTGGAAACCGTGTTTACGTCTATGCTTATAGTTTTTATCCTGCCGGTAAAGGTCTTATGATAAGAATCCAGTTCTACCTTAACCTTCTGGTCTATTTTTAAATTGTGCAAATCGTTTTGCGGCATAGTAAAATCGATATAAATGGGATTGACGGAATAAAGAGGGATAATATTTGTTCCGGGCTGAATATACTGACCGAGATTTACGGAACTTGAATTTCTTATTCCTACTATGCCCGAAAAAGGAGCTCTGACGGCCATATCGCTTATAACGACTTCCGTTTGATTTATTAACGCTTCGTTCTGCTTTAAAGTTGAGAGCATTTGAATATAAGACGCTTTAGAAACGGCATTTTTCTCGTAGGCTTTTTTATACTGCAGATAATTAAATTTATTAACGATTAATTGGGATTTATACTGTTTTAGCTGGGCAAGCTGAAGAGAATCGTCAAGGGTTGCCAGGAGCTGATTTTTATGAACGAATTCTCCGGATTTAAAATATATGCCATTAACCTGTCCCGCTACCTGGGTCGTTACGTTAACCGAATTTATCGCCGTTACGTTCCCTATGGTATGAATATATGGCTGCCAGTCCCCTATTTTGGAAACGGCTACGGATACCGAAGCAGGCGGATATTTCATCATTTTCATCATCTGCCCGTTTTTATAGCCTATATATGCCTTGTATCCGAATATTCCGCCGAATATGACGGCTAAAACAAGAAACGCTATTATAAATCTTTTAATCATAAAATTACCTTTATTTTAATATTTAGATTTATATTTTATTTTAATCTGCCGGATTAATAAATTTACAATCAGGACAAAAAACCGATTGACAATATGACTTTATAGTCAGTATAATTAGAATATAATAAATTAAAAATTCAGTCAATTAAAATTTTAACATTATTTAATATGAAAATATCGAGAACAAAAATAAAAATAAATAAAATTTTATTCCTGCTGTTTTGCCTGAGCTTCGGCTCCGTTTTTATCCTGAGCGGCTGCAGCCTGTTCAGCAGTCCCAAAAAAATCGCGGTAAAAATACCAAAAAAGTTCAAATATGCCCTTAAAAACGGCAATATGCCGGTAAAAAACGACTGGTGGAAAAATTTTGGCGATAAAGAGCTGGATATTTTAGTCGGCGAGGCGGTTAAAAACAATTTAAATTATCTTATCGCGGTAAAAAATATTCAGGTTGCCAAAACTTACGTTTCGCAGAATGAATCTAATTTATTTCCTGTCGTTAATTTCAATTTCAGCACTACTAGAAATAAACTTCCGGGCTACGAAACTTCGATATTCTCAGGCAGCGGTTCTTCAGGCGCCGCTTCCACGGTAATTTATAATTTAAATCAAGCCGGTTTGAGCGCTTCTTATGAATTAGACGCATGGAATCAGGTCAATAACGCTATAAAACAGGCAAAGGCAAACGTCGCGGTTTCCAAAGAAGATGCGGACGTCGTAAAATTGACCTTAATAAGCAATGTAGCTCAGGCTTATTTTCAAATATCGGCTTTAGAAAAATCTGCGGATAATCTCAGAAAACAATATGCCGCCGAAAAAGAAATTTTAAAGCTTTATATGATTCAATATAAAGACGGACTCATAGATGCGGAACCGGTAGAAACCGCGAAAACAAATCTCGAAATCTTAAAAACGGAATTGAACGATTCCGTAAAACTTCAGGATATTACCGAAAACACGCTGGCTTATTATATAGGAAAATTCCCGGAAAAATTCAAATTCAAAACCGATACCAAAGCAGGAAATTTTAACGGCTATAACGGCATGAATTATTCTAATCTTATACCGCCGAACATTCCTTCGGAAATTTTAACGCAAAGGCCGGACGTCAAAGGAGCCGAATACAGCGTCTTATCATACGCTTACGCTAAAAAAGAAAGCCTTGCTAATTTTTTTCCGGTATTAAACCTGACGGGCAACTACGGTTACGCAAGTCCTGGCCTAAACAATTTCGTTACCGATACTAACAGCGTATGGAATTTCGGATTGAATATTTTGGCGCCTATATTTAATTACAAAACAAATATAAGCATATACAAGAGGTCTAAACTGCAGTATCAGCAGGCCGTGTTAAACTATCGTAACGCCGTAATAAACGCTTTCAGCGAAACCGACAGCGCTCTAGCAAATTACAAGAGGGACGTTAAAACCCTGAAAAGCTACGAAAACAATTTTAACTATTCCCTTAAACTGTTTCACATTTACGGGATTCAGTATAAAACAGGCATTGCAAGCCGCATAACATATCTGACGTATAAGCTAGATATGCTTAACGCCGAATATAACCTGATAAATCAAAACCTTCTTTTGCAGGAAGACGTCATAGGCGTATATAATGCACTGGGAATGGGATTAAAAACCGATTAATATTCGGGCAGATTTCTTAAATCTTTGCCTAATTCCATATACAGAAGCAGTTCCATAATTTTCTGGGCATGGTCGGCAAATCTTTCGTATTTTCGTGCAATAAAAATATAAGTTATATTGTTCTCAAGCGTGGTTAAATTTTTTATCGATGCGTTTATAATATCCACTACGATTTTATGGGACAGCATATCTATAACGTTTTCGTCTTTTATTATAATATCTTTAAGTCCTATATTTTCCTTTGCGCCGTCGGCATACATTTTCATCGCCATTTTAAGCATTTCGCCGTCCCTGGATGCAACGTCTTCCAGATATGAATATACGCATTTAAATTCTTCCGACGAAGAAGTTCCGTCAGTCAGTTTAAGCCCTATCTGGCATACCGAAGCGCATAAATCGCCCATTCTTTCGAGGTCTGTTATAATTTTCATCGTAGTCGTTATAAACATTAAATCGGCAGCTTCGGGTTGATATAAAGCCAGAAGTTTTATGCAATTTTCATTAATGCTGACTTCCAGCGAATTGACTTTAAGGTCGTTTTTAATGGTCTCTTCCGCAAGATTCTTATCCCTCTCGAATAAAAATCTGGTTGCGCTGTTCAGCTGGCCGTTGACTATCTCGCTCATTTCAACGACGTTTTTCTTTAATTTCATAAGCTCGCTATCTAATATATTCACCGAAAACCCCTCTCCTTTTATAGGGAGCAGATTTTAAATCTGTTCCCTGATTTATTAAGAAAATTTATTATTTTTAATATCTGCTCGTTATAAAGTTTTCCGTTCTTTTATCTTTAGGCCTCGTAAAAAAAGCCCCCGCTTCATCGAATTCTATAAGCTCTCCGTCCAGAAAAAAACCGCTGTAATCGGAAATTCTTCCCGATTGTTGAACGTTATGGCTTACTACTATTATAGTATAATATTTTTTGAAAGAATTTATCAAATCCAGTATAATGCTCGTCGAAACAGGGTCGAGATAAGCCGTCGGCTCATCCATTAAGAGTATCGAAGGATTGGTAGCAATAGCTCTTGCTATGCATAGCCTCTGCTGTTGTCCGCCGGAAAGAGAAAGCGCCGATTTGTTCAGCTTGTCTTTCACTTCATCGTAAAGCCCCGAATATTTCAGGCATTTTTCTACGCGCTCGACGATAAAATCCTTGTTCTTTATACCGTGTATTTTTAATCCGAAAGCTACGTTTTCGAAAATAGATTTTGGGAAAGGATTCGGATTTTGAAACACCATGCCTATGTCTCTTCTTAATTCCACCACATCTACCGATTTATCGTATATATTTTTCCCGTTAATCAAAACTTCGCCCGTAAGCTTTGCGCCTTCGGTATAATCGTTCATCCTGTTGAGAGTCCTTAGAAATGTGGATTTTCCGCATCCGGAAGGGCCTAAAAGCGTACACACGGAATTTTTTTTAAAATAAAGATTAACCGATTTTAAAAGATGGTAATTCCCGTAATAAAAATTCAGGTCTTTAACGTTAACGATTATATTATCGGTATGAACTTCTTTTATATTTTCGGGCATAAAATTTTAATTCCTCCTATAAAATGAATCTCTTAGCCAAATAGTTTATCAACCTTAATCCCAAATCCAATGCGAATATAAAGAGCAGTAAAACCACCGATGCCGCTTCCGCTTTGTAATGCAGTATCTTGGACGGTTCATGGATATATATAAAAATCAGCATCGCCAGATCTCCGACCGCCCCGCCGGGACCGGTAACTCCGGTAGGCATGCCGGTATTATAATAGTTCGTAAATAAGAGCGGAGCCGTCTGTCCGATTATATTCATTACTCCAAGCAATATGCCGATAAATATACCGCCAAGCGCGGCTTTTAATATGACCGACCTCGTAGCCTGCCATTTGGTAGCCCCGAGCGCGAGAGCTCCTTCTATGTAACTTGCGGGAATCTGGTTGACCGCCTGCTCCGTTAAAAGCGTAATAATCGGAGTCATAATGAAACCCAGCGTAAGTCCGCCTGCAAGGGCCGAAAATCCGAAATGAAAACCCGGTCCGGTATTGGTAGAAAAAACGTAAAACCCGACGATACCCCAAACTATCGAAGGAATCCCAAGCATGAGTTCGTTTAACAGCCTTAGAAAAGCATTTGCCCTTTTTTTGCCGAAAAGCGACAGGTACAAACCCGTTCCTATTCCGATAGGAACGGCAAGAATAGAGGCGATTACTATAAGGTAAACGTCTCCTATGACGGCGTTTAATATTCCGCCTTCGGCGCCTATTGGAAATCCGGTAGGAAGCGTAGAAATAAAATGCCAGTTAAGATATTTATATCCTATCGAAACTGCTTCAAAAATGATGTGAAAAACGGGGAAAGAGCCTATGATAAAAGCCGCCGCCGCAAAAAAAACGGCAATGTTATTGTAAACTTTTTTCCGTTTAAGGTATCCCCTGTTCGCCGGAAATACCGGCTCATGCAACTGCTGTTCCATTCTAATTTTATATTTTTATTTAATAAAAGTTTCTATCGCAAATTATATTTATTGTAATTACCGGTTATATGCCGGTCGTTTTTTGAAATCAGCCGCCGCCGAACTGAGACCTGCTGAATCTGCCGCCTATAACCCTGTTTAAAATATTCCGCCCTATTATGTTGACTATAAGGCTGGTTAATAAAAGCACGAGCGCAAGTTCTACTTCTGCGGAAGCATATATAGGGCTTATAACGGCAAACGTAAAAGTATTCGCCAGCAGGGAAGATATAGTATAGCCCACGCTGAACAAAGACTTCGGAACTACGGCCTGATTTCCTATCAGAAGCACTACGGCTATCGTCTCTCCTACCGCTCTTCCGAAACCTAAAATTATCCCTCCGTATATGCCGTTCAAGGCATAAGGCAGGGAAACGTCTTTAATGACGTCTAATTTTGTGGCGCCCATAGCCAGCGCCCCGTCTTTGGCAAGTTTCGGAACCGAAGCCAAAGAATCCTTGGTAATCGAAGATATAATGGGTAAAATCATAAACGCGACTATAATGCTCGCGGCAAGAATTCCGTACCCGATATTTTCCTCTACTTTCAGAAAAGGTATGTTTGAAAAATGAGCGTTAAAAAACGGCTCTACCGATTCCCTAAGCCACGGAACGACAGTCAATACGCCCCATACGCCGAAAACGACGCTCGGTATTCCCGCAAGCATTTCGACTATTACCGTAAAAATACCCCTTAAAAAAACAGGGCAGTATTCCTGCAAAAATATTCCTATCCCGAAACTGAAAGGTATCGCGAACAATAATGCGAGAAAAGTAACGATAAAAGTTCCCGCGATAAAAGTTAAAGCGCCGAAGACCTCTTTGGGAGGATTCCATTCTTTAGTCCATAAAAAAGAAATGCCGTATCTTATAACGGAAGGGTAACTGTAATATAAGACGATTATCACGGATACCGAAAAAATCAGAATTATAGAAAGAACGAAAACGGAAAGAATAAATTTAAAAAGGTCGTCTTTGTATTTTAAGGTGAACATTAATTTGTTTAAATAGGGATAAATTTAATTTAAAAATTTTTTTAATTATAGCACATTCTTTTTAATTTTTCTAAAAAAAATAATGCGGCGGATTTATCCCGTCATTGCAGGCAAAGCGGACCACGTCCGCTTTGCCTGCAATGACTATACGATATACTAATCTGTCTTTTTAAATAAGTTTGCTTATTTTACCTGCGCAAGAAGTTTTTTAACGTTCGGCATAACGGATTTCGGAAGCGGCGCAAAACCGGTTTTTACGGTGTATTTAGCCGCCTGTCCCGGACCTAACGCCCAGTTTACCAAATCCTTAATCGATTTTGTAGTTGCCGGATTTGGCTGGGTTTTCTTTATCATCCAGAATTCAAAGTTTGAATCGGGGTAAGCATTCTTTGCCGAAACGTTCCATACTATAGATTTATCGAAATCGGCCGGAAAATCCCCCTGTTTTAAAGCGGAGTTTGCGGCGGCGGCAATAGTTTCAACCGAACCTACGACGTAATTACCGGCTTTGTTAAGGAGCGCGGCGCTTGCAAGATGGTATTCCATAACCCATCCGAGTCCAACGTAGCCTATGCCTCCGGAGGTACTTTTAACGGCGGCCACGACCGCGTCGCTTCCAAGATAACCGCTTCCTACAGGCCAATCTGGAGAAAGGCTTCTTCCTACCTTACTTGCCCAAGCTTTAGAAGTATCGGTCAAAAGGCTCGTAAAATCAAAGGTCGTTCCGCTTGCATCCGCCCTGTGCGTCACAAAAATATGGAGATTAGGAAATTTATACTGCGGGTTTAATTTTTTAAAGACGGGATTGTCCCAGTTTGTAATCTTGCCCATATAAATTTCCGCGACCAATTTCGGCGTCATTTTTAGATTTGCGTTGTTAGGTATGCCGGGGATGTTGTAAATAACCTGGGCGTCGTCGAGAGCGACCGGAACGTTTACTAAATTCGGATACCTTTTTTTAAAGCTTTTTGTAAGATAGGCGTCCGATGCCCCGATTGTAATATTGCCGTCCGCGGCGTTTGAAATTCCGAAACCGGAACCGGTACTCGCGACGGAAACTGTAATGCCGGGATTAAGCTTATGGTACTTAACCGCCCACACCGAATTTAACGGATAAAGCATGCTGGAACCGGAAATAGTGAGGGTTCCGGCGGGAACTTTAGAGCTTGTCGCCGGCGCATTAGACTTGGCGCAGCCCGCGGCAAAAATGGAAAGGGCAAAAACTGCGGAAGCGGCAGTTAGCCCTCCAATAATTTTTTTCATACTGCTTTTGTTCATAAAATCTCCTCCGTAAATTAAATTAAATTTACAATCTGAATTTGTCTAATTTTTACGCTTTAATTATATTAACAGATTATTGTTACAATTTTATTACATTTATGTTAAATTTTTGTAACAAATTTTAGGCTGTGGTATAATGATTCCGGCAAAAGATTAATAATCACCGTAATTTTTTATTTTTAAGGAGGACATACCTGTATGAAAACGCTTAATATTTATAATCCTGTAAAAATTCATTTCGGCGCCGGTTTAATCGGCGAAACCGGAAAAATAGCAAAAAAATATTCCGATACGGCTTTAATAGTTACCGGAAAAAACTCTATGCAAAAAACGGGAACTTTGGACAGGCTCGTAAAAATATTAAAAGACGCAGGGATTGCCCCGATAATATTCGACGGAATTACGCCTAATCCTACAACTTACGAAATAGATTCGGCTGCGGGCATCGCGAGGGAAAAGGGCGTCGGGCTTATAATAGGCTTAGGCGGCGGAAGCCCTCTCGATTCCGCAAAAGCCGTCGCGGTTGCGGCAAAGGGGAATATTCCGGTATGGGAATACCTGAAAACTCCGGCAAAGGAAGCGCTTCCCGTTATAACTGTAGTTTCGACCTCCGGAACCGGCAGCGAAGTCAACAGATATTCCGTCATGACAAACCCTGAAACCAAAGAAAAACCTGGGTTCGGCTATGAATGCATGTACCCTAAAGAGGCCGTAATAGACCCTGAAATTATGCTGTCTATGCCTGCTTACGTAACCGCGGCTACCGGCTTTGACGTATTTGTTCATATTTTCGAAGCTTTTACCGGAAAAGCAAAAAATGCTTTTTCTTCGGCTTACTGCATGCAGGCGTTTTATCTTCTAAAAGATAATTTAATTAAGGCGTATAACGAACCGAATAATATAGAAGCAAGAGGAAATATGGCGACAGCTTCCGCTCTTGCCGGGCTTGCGATTGATATTTCCGGCGTCGGCATAATGCACGCTATGGAGCATCCGGTATCCGGAAATTATCCTAAAGCGGCTCACGGAGCGGGACTTGCGGCTCTTGCGGTAGAATCGATGAAATACAATTTAAACGCGTGCAAAAAAGACTTCATGCTTATAGCCCATCATTTCGGCATTAAAAGGGCAGGTAAAAGCGACGACGAATACGCCTGGTCTTTAATAGAAAAAATAAAAGAAATGCTTTCTGATTTAAATCTGAATATCCGTTTAAAAGACCTCGGCGTGGAAAAAGACAAACTTCGGAAAATCGCAAAAGAGGCTTTCGATACGATGGGCTTCGCTATTCAGAACAATCCCGCGGAAGCCGGCGAAAATGAAGTTTTAAAACTTTTGGAAAACAGCTACTGATTTAATTTAATATATATAATATTCGACCGAATAATTAAAAATTAGATATTATTTTAGGGAGGTTATATGTTTTCAACGTTCAAATTAAGATTATACGTTGCCGCGCTTGCGATGTTTATTATTTTTTTGATTTTAAATTTTTTCCTATTGGGTTTTATTAGCACAATAAAAGACCGGTCATATATACAGGCGGTTTTAGGCTCTACCTCCATTTCCCTGCTGAGGGTCAACAGGGATGCAACTAATTTAATATACCTGGCGAAACTTAGGAAATCCAATCTCGAAATTGCCAAGCTCACGAAAAAAACTTACGATACGGCATCCATAGATAAAAAAATAACAAGTTTAGCCGACAAAATAAAATCTGCCAGAAAAAATAACGTAATCGCCATAAACGGCTTCTATTCCGGGTTTCAAAAAGAACATTTTATAAAGCTTTTCGGAATAAAAAAAAGCGTGTTAAAAAGGCCGAACAGCTTAAAAAGTTTGAATGCTAAAGAAAAAATGGCCGAGCTTAAGAAGATTATGGCGGGATACAGGCCGAATATGGCTAAATTGCTAAAAAATCCGCAGGAAGAAGGATTGAAAATAAAGCCGGAATATTTTAATGCCAATATCGATAAGATTATAAAATTGCTTGATTTCGACAGGTACGCAATGTCTTCCGGCATGAGCAAAAAGATTAATTTTCTATTCGATATGTTTATTGCTGCGCCCTTTTTTATGCTGATAGCCCTGCTGTCCGTCAGCTATTATTTTAAAAAATTTTTAATAGACGAACTTGAGATAGCGATTAAAAAAGTCAAAGACGTGGCGGGCGGAGATTTATCCTCAAAAATAAAAATTAACGTAAATCCAAAAAATGAAATAGGAAGATTAATTAATCACGTCAATACGCTTATCGAATCGTTCGCCGGCAACGTAAAGTCAATCAATAGCGCCGCAAATTCTATTTCCGGGCAGGGCGAAGAACTTAACCATTCTTCAAAAGAGCTTGAAAAAAATCTTGAAAATATGCGGCAAAACAGTTCTTCCATAATAGAATCTATAAAGCAAATTACGTCGGCTATCATTGAAGTGGCTAAAAATTCCAACTCCGGCGCGCATGAAGCAGACCGCACTCAGAAAGCCACCGAAGAAGGATACGAAGCCGTTCAAAACGTAATCAAAGAGATAAATTC
>JAKAKK010000069.1:0-16654 GCA_021813525.1 bacterium | reverse complement strand
GCTTCTTTGCTGGCAAAAAACGTCAGCATTTTTAAATTATAATTACGGCGGCAGTATGTTCCATTTTGGAACATACTGAATCTTTAATTAATTCTTTATCGTAGAATATATTTTTTATATGTTTTGTTACGGCAGGACGATTAACTCCAAAAAGAAGTGAAATCTGTTCCTGGGTAAGCCAGACAGACTCATTATGTAAATTTACCTTAAGATTTATCTTATAAATATTTCTCTCCTACCTGAGTGTCTTTATAATTTCTTGAGTGGTGCGCCCAGAGGGATGAGCTTCGCTGGACTTCGTCCGAACCCCCGGCCTGCAGATTCGTAGTCTGAGGTGGTGTGGCGGGAAATATTTATGTTTGCAGGGAGAAACAGGGCATCAAAAAATGACTATAGAGGTTTTTGTTGACATTTTGAATTATTAGTTAATTCAATAGTTCAATCATATATATATTTTATACTTTTGCCAACCGATTAAGAACTTTACGATATTTATTAATAAAAGAATCAACGATAGAGGTGTAATTATAAAAACTATCGCTATCTACACCATCCTGCTCCTCAAGATTACATATTTTCCGAATTCGCTTTATTTCATTTATATTTACTAAACGATTTTCGCCAGGCCATGGAATATTCTCAATGGGTTTTCTTTCTTTAATTTCCTTTTTTATAAAAAAACCCTTTTTTACAATAACATATCTAACTATTCTAATCATATTTTTATTATGATCTTCTAATTCATATCCAAAGCTAGAAAGTATTCTTCGAAGCTCTCTATATGTAATATTATGTTTTTCACCCTTTTTTATAGGAGCTGAACGCTTTTTGATCCATTGAGCAATTGCATTCACTTCGTCATCTGATTTTATGGCTTTTACTTTTGAAGATTTTGCCTTTGAGCGCTTAACAGATATATTAGCAATTTTATGATCTGCGACTTTAATCATGAAATCATACAATTCTTTTTGAGAAGTATCAAATAAGGTGATTCTATTTTTTTCAAGGTGCACCAACATTGATACTAAAGCAGTTCGTTTATTGCCATTATGAAATGGATGATTATTACAAATACCATATAGCAAAGTTGACGCATTAAGAATAGTATTCGGATACTTTAGTATGCCGTTTAGGCTGGTTTCTTGCCTGCTTACAGCAGAAGCAAGTAAGTCCTCATTCTTTATGCCGGGAGGAAGAATTGGGTCTTTGGTATTAGAAAAATCATCAACAAGAATATCATGTATCTTTTTAACCTCATCTATAGATAATGTAAGAGTACTCATTGAAAGAAATTAAACGATAAATTATTTTATATTTTGAATATTAAATTATATATGAGACTATTTATTTAACTTATTGATTTTGGATTACAATTAGTCGTATTTGCTCCATTTTTCATCTGACAACATAAATCTATTCAGTTCTTCTTTCATGCTTTTCCAGTTAGGTAAATATTTGTCCATTAAAGAAAAAAATTCATTATCATGTTTTTTTGTTATTATATGTATCAACTCATGAACAATTACATACTCAATGCAATTTACCGGCTTCTTTGCCAATTCAAGATTTAACCATATCCTTCTTTTTTCATGATTACAACTACCCCACCGCGTTCTCATGCGTTTAATCCCAAAGAATTCCGCTTTTACTCCTATTTTTCCTTCCCATTCGGCAATAACTTCGCCTGCATAAAGGAATAACTCTTCCCGGTACCAATTATACATAACTTCTTGCCTGACGGATTTAGAGCTTTCATGTCTAACTTGCAAAATGATTTTATTATTCCCTCTTAAAAAAACACTGGGTTTTGCATCTTTAAAAATAACCTCAAGACGGTACCTTTTGCCTAAAAAGTAATGACTCTCACCAGCAACATATTCTCTTTCGGTTTGCCTTTCCTGGCATTCAAATTTAGCTTGTTGTTTTTTAATCCACCGGAGCTTAACAGCTAAAAGCGCTTTGATTACCTCGTCTTTCATTTTATCAGGCGCTGTCACTCTAACCCAGCCATTGGGAGGCATCACGGAAAGATGAAGATTTTTAATCGGTTTTCTTATGACTGATACTTCAATGCCGTTAACAGATAAACAGAAATTAGAATTCATTTTTATGAGTCCTTATAATATCCATTAACTTAGTAAGTTCATAGTCATTAATATTAACATCAATATCTTTTAAGGCATCTTTTATTCCATTCCTTATCGCCCTTTCTTTTAAAGGATTTCCGTCCCATCCATCAAGCCTTGACTCCATCACCGATTCATAAACTTTAATAGCTTTTTCTATATCCTGGCCCAGATTATCGTATAAAGCTCGCTTGCCCTTGGTGTTTATCTTATTGCCAACCATCTCTTCCATTGGGTCTTTTACCCTCTTTGTCAGTTCGGCTATGGTTTTAAGATATTCCTTGTATTCTAAATCTTCCTGCTTGCGTTTTTTAATAAGCTCGGTTAATAATTCTGACATTTTATTGTAATACATAGGATTTGTCGGCATTTCATCAATTATAAGCTTACGGACGTTATTTTCGATAGTTTCTGCCACCGCCTCTTTATCGGAAGAAATTGATTCCGGCAAATTATTAATTGCATCCTGCCCTTTTTTTACAAGCAAATCAACTAGATTAGTATTATCAAATCCAGATAATTTTTCGCTTTCCTTTGCGTCAATATATCTATCTATTAGGATTCGCATGGAAGGCTCATATTTTTTAAGGTCTATATAATCGCCGCTCGCGAGTTTGATTTCCGTTTTCAATTGTTCATAGAATTTAACTTCTTTATTAATCTGGCTTATTTGCTCTTTAGTATAGCCTGAACCCTCCATATCATTCGCTATATCTGAATACGCTATAAGCAAGTGGCTTACTGATTTATAAAGCTTAACCCTCTTTATTTCATTTTCCTTAAGAGAATATGGATTTTCGACATCGCCGCAAAAGTAATTTATGTAATAAGAGGAATCTTTAGGAGGAGAAACAGGTTCGCATAAAGCCCTGACGGTTTCGAGTGCCCCTTCCAAATCTTTTTTACCTTCAACAAAACGGTCTTTTAAAAGCCCTATCACGTCCTCCTTATCAAATCGTTCAAATGCTCCGGACGTATAATCTATAACCGCTTTTTCCAACTTTTTAAACAAGTCACGGTAATCTACTATATAGCCATATTTTTTGTCTTCGCCGTCCAACCTGTTCACGCGGCAGATAGCCTGGAACAGGCCATGATCCTGCATATTCTTATCTATATAAAGAAAAGTTGCCGGAGGAGCGTCGAAGCCGGTAAGAAGCTTATCCACCACTATTAAAAGTTGCATCTGCCCGGGGGTCTCTATAAATTTCTTTTTTGCTTCCCTTTCAAAATCTTCCGTGCTTTTCCCATTTAACATTTTTTGATAGACAGCATATTCAGGGGTATCTGTAGATAAAGCATTCGGTTCATAAGAGGTTATAACCCCGCACTTCGTAAAGCCTTTGGATTGAAAAATATCATAATACCTGCATGCCTCATAAATGCTACTTGATATAAGCATGGCATTCCCACGCCCGCTTGACAAACGGTCCTTTTTATAAAAATCGTCTAATATGTCGAAAACAATCTTTTCTAACCTAGACCCTGAGGAAAGCAGGCTTTGCATCGTACCCCAGCGCTTCTTAAGTTCTGCCCTGGCAAAATCGGTAAGCCCTTTTGTCCTTTCCTCGAACCATGCATCAATCTTTTCCTGAGAAGTAATTTCCTGTGGAACCCTGCGGGCTTCATAACGTAAATCCAGAACCACCTTGTCGGCCACCGCATCATTATATTTGTATGTATGGATATAAGGACCGAACATTTCAATACTGGTCTTTTTATCAACCTTCAAAAGAGGCGTTCCCGTAAACCCTATAAAAACTGCGTTCGGCAAAAGCCCTTTCATTGCTTCGTGGAGTTTACCTGTATGGGAACGGTGACACTCATCTATAAAAACAAATAAATCGCCCTTTGCGGAAAAGTTTTTGGGTAAATTTGCTTTAATCACGGAATCGTCAATTTCAAAATCTCCTCCGCTCCTAACTCTTCCAAATTTATGAACGAGAGAGCATAGAAGCCATTTGTTTTTTTTATTGAGTTCCTCCAGTAGCTCCTTTGCACTTTTTGTCCTGTAAATATTTTCATTTACTCCTGTAAATACCTTTTCAATCTGCTCGTCCAGTTCCGTGCGGTCGGTAAGAAGAAGAACCCTAGAATCATCTATACTTTCATGTATCCATCTTGCAAGCCAGACCATAGTTAAACTTTTCCCGCTCCCCTGTGTATGCCATATAATTCCTCCCTCATGCCTGTTTGCATAATCCTGTGCGGACTTTACCCCGAAATATTGATTATGCCTGCAAATCTTTTTAATTCCACTGTCAAAGATAATAAAATCATGCATTATTTCCAGAAGTCTTTTTTTATTGCATAGTTGCAATAAAGCCTTGTCTAATACAAGTTCTTCTTCATTCCCTTTTTCTTTCCATGAAAGGTAATAATCTTCAGTAGTTTCTGTAGTCCCGTAACGCAGGCCTTCAGTATCGTTTCCGGCCATAACAAGCTGAATCGTCCTGAAAAACGTGCTGATATACTCTTCCTTCTGGTTGCCTATGTTTTGCCTTATTCCTTCCGAAACCGAAACAATGCTCCGCTTAAGTTCGATTACGCTGATGGCTATCCCATTTACATAAAGCACTATATCTGGTCGCTTTGCACGATTTCCGCTTATAGTAACTTCTTCGGCAATCGAAAAATTATTGTTTTCAGGATTTTCCCAATCTATAAGCCAGACAGTTTGATAATTTTCCCCAAGTTCCTCGCGAACCTTCACCCCATAGCGAAGCAAGTTGTAGATTTCCTTATTAAGCTTGTAAAGGCTCTTAGCGTTAGAAGCATCTGCCGACTTTTTCAGCTCGGATATAGCTTTATCCGCTATAATATCTTTATAACCGGCCTTAATCAGAAACCGCCTTAGATGTTGACGCTCAACATTTGTGTTATCTTCGGGCAGGAAATATTCGTAGCCAAGCCTATTTTGAAATAAACGCACCACACGGCCCTGCGTTTTTATTTCCAACTGCCCGACTTTTGTTGAATTGAAAGAATCCATAGTCTCAAACCAGTCTTATTTTTCCCGTTAATAAGTTTTGCATCATGCCTTGCTTAATATTTTTGTATTTAGAAAGCTCTACTTCAAATTTATCGATTTCGGCATCCATATCGGAGAGGACGGCGGCAATGGCAGATTGCTCAACAGTATTGGGAATGTCAATCTTTAAATTCTGGTATTCGGATATCCAATACCGCTTATGATCCCCAAGTTTAAAATTAATCAACTGCATCTCGCAAAAAACAAATCGTAGATCTGTATATTTATCTACAGGCTTTAATATTTTCATTGCGGAGGATTTAACTTTAAATGGAAAATCCACAAATTGACTCGCTGTCGTAAAATCATCAAAAATTATCACTGGCAGATTTCTAAATATATTATGTTCCTCATTTGTATAACCAAGAATAAAACTCTTGCCCGCGGTCAAAACCGGCACTATATTTCTGATGCTATATTCATTATTTTTGACAATATATTTAGTAGGCTGTTCGTAATATAAAAGTTCCCCCAATCTTTTTACTTCCCACCTGCTGCTAAACCCTGGCAGGCGTTTTTTTCCTGTAAGCAATTCCTGCATAGCACCCTGTTTGATTAATTTTTTCTTTTCGATTATCTTTTCAAGGTTTTCTATGAGGGAATCAATATTGGACAATACACTGCCGATTTTGGTTTGCTCTTTTAATTCTGGAACCGCAAATCTAATATTGGAAAAATTTTGCTTAGATATTATATTTGTAGCAGTAATACCTGCATGTCCAATTAAATATTTTATAGCTTTTTCAAAAACATAATAAAGAAAATCAATATTAAATTTTTTATCAGGGATAATTGCATTTATTTGCTGGTTACAAGCACCTTCCTTTTTTAAAATCGTGTTTTTGCCAATACTCGCAATACAAGTTATAAGTAAGGAATCTAATGGTAATCTCCTAATTTTATTTAAACCATCTTTTGTAATCTCCCTTTCAGTGCAATAAATATCTTTTTTAACAGTAATATCAGTTGGAGTAACCCAGGGAATATCTCCATTCCAATATTCTTTAATTTTTGTTGAAGGAGTACTGCCAGTAATTATGTTTCCAAAGTCAGCAACAGTTTTTAAATTCCAATCCTCAGGAATTACACCTAGTTCTGTCTTCTTATACCCTTTAGGAATTTTTTGGCTTTCCTTCACGATAATTATTCCCAATTAAAACCCATCTTAATTAAATGCCCTTCGACTTTTCTTGCCAATTCTTCAACTTCATTTAAAATCTCCGGTAATGGTTCATCATAACGTTCGGAAAGTTCTTTTATTCGACCAGTTAATTTTTGAGATAAGCTATCGATTTCGTTCGTTACGTGCAATAACAACTCATTCATCCATTTACGCTCAATGACCAGAACTTTAATTTCTTCCTTAGTAATCACCGGATATTTAGCCAATGTTTTCCGCTCAAGGTCTTTTTCGGCATCTTTTATCTGTTTTTTAATCTTGGTTTCACTTTCAAGCAAAGCAAGGTATTGATCAAGAATAGCTAATTCATCGACATCTTCTGGACTGCTCTTAATCTCTTTAATTCTTTTTTGTAAATTGTCTTTTGTAATTTTATCGTTCTCGATAACCTCGGATAGTAACCCGTCTTCCCCGCCGTTTTCTTCCTTAAGCAATTCCATATCTGCCCTTGCTTGTTCAAGTTCATTATTTAATTTTTCAACATTGGAGCTTTCATCTGAAAAATAAGTTTTAACAACAAGAGATACAGGAATTAAACGGCCTTCGAGTCCCTGTAGTCCTTCGATATCTTTCTTGCCACTCTTAACGGTTTTCTGCAAACGAATAACCTCATTCCCTGAGGTCCAACCATCAGCAGTAATAATATGCACATCGTCCTGCATGAATTCATCCCAGTAATTCATTAGATGTTGATATATGTCGTATTTGTCGATTAGGCCAAGATCAGAACAAGCATTGAATATATCGTCCGATAATTTTTGAATAACGGCCCTGGGATGGTCGGATGTTGAAATCTGTCTTAAAAAGATTATGGAATCATTAACCCATTTTGAAAAGGCGCTGATTACTTTATCCCGAAATGCTTTAAACTCGTCATTATTAAGTATTGTGGTTTTTATGTCCTCATTTGAAACCGATAAATCGCTGTATCCCTTTCGACCATTGGCCTTAAAAAGCATACTCTTAAGAGTTGGACATATATTCCAGTATTCTTTTAATGCGTCTATATCCGCATCTGGAATTCCGCCTAAAAGATGGGCCTCTATATCCTGGATATCTTCTTCCTCTGTGGTATCGACATAACGGGGTAAATTAAGGTTATATTCATTTTTTATTATTTCATCATTCTCGACAAAGCGGGAGTATTTAGGTATTTCCATATTACCCCTGAAGGCATCGACTATCTTCCTTATATCCTGTTCGCGCAACCGGTTTTTGTTTCCGTCCTTTACAAATCCTTTCGATGCCTCTATCATAAATATGCCTTTGCGTTTTGCGGATTGGGATTTGTCAAGAATGATGATGCAGGCTGGAATGCCCGTACCGTAAAAAAGATTGGCAGGAAGACCGATAATGCCTTTAATATAACCACGCCCGATAATATTTTTTCGGATTTCCGCTTCAGCGTTCCCTCGGAATAAAACTCCGTGAGGAAGAACTACAGCCCCTGTTCCGGTTGATTTAAGCGATTTTAAAATGTGCAGGAGAAATGCATAGTCTCCATTTTTCCTAGGAGGAATTCCAAAGCCGTCAAACCTTCCATATATATCATGTTCTGGATTAAACCCATTACGCCACGCCTTGTATGAAAAAGGGGGATTAGCAACAACATAGTCAAAGGTTTTAAGAGTGCCTTTTTCAATAAAAAGAGGAGTAGATAAAGTGCTTTGCCCTCTTTTAATGTCCGCAAAAAGTTGGTTATGAAGCCACATATTTATTTTGGCCAATGCGCCCGTAGAATTATCAAGCTCCTGACCATATATGGTAATACCGTTATGGGTTTCATCCGCAACCTTCAGCAACAATGAACCGCTTCCGCAGGTAGGGTCATAGACGGTATTATTTTTATCGGCCTTGCTCGCATCAATGACTTTGGCAATGACACGGGAAACCTCTGCGGGGGTATAAAATTGCCCCTTGGCTTTGCCGGATTCCACGGCAAAGTGTTTCATCAGGTATTCATAAGCATCGCCTAAAAGATCGTCGCCTTCGGCTTTGTTTTTACTAAAATCCAGATCGGGGTTTTCAAAAATAGCTATAAGATTAGAAAGACGGTCCTGCATATCTTTTCCCTTACCAAGTTTGTCTTCGTCGTTAAAATCAACGGCATCAATTACCCCTTCCAAATAATTAGCCTTGGCAAGCTTGCTTAAAACCTTATTGATTCCGTCTCCTATATCGGTTTTACCTTTAAGTTTAACAAGGTCTGCAAAACTTCCTCCCTCAGGAATTCGCACTACCCCATCAGGCTTGACAGAATATTTATCCGAGACATATCTAACAAATAAAAGTACGAGAACATAGTCCTTATATTGCGAGGCATCCATCCCCCCCCTGAGTTCGTCGCAAGCCTGCCAAATTGAGCTATATAGTTGAGATTTTTTTATCGCCATAAAATATATGAAAGTTATAGATATTTATTGATAAAAATTAATTTATAATTGGGGCTACGGGTTCATTTTCTTTTAAAATAATTATTATCTGGTTTAAAACTTCAAAAATCGAAGGGAAGGATTCTTTTATGATAGAAATCAGCTTATTTATAATATTAAAAATATATTCTCTAAACTTAGCCAAAAAGAATGCTATTAATATCCCTGCAATTAATAATATTTTGGCCCAATTAGGAAGGCCTTCAATCCAAGCGGCAATAGATTTTATAAAGCTATAAAGCCCCTTAAATAATTTTACCCCTATAACAACCGAATACATTCCGCCTATCCGCAAAGTTACGCTTATTGTAGCTTTTCTGGAATAATCGCGGGCAGAGGCGCAAAAATCAAAAGATATCGTCTTGCCTCCCATCATATTAATATGACGATCTTTGCTTAAAATACCTTCGGCCGACAATTGCTCAGCTAAAGCTAAAGTCGGTGCATCATCGGGATCCACGCCGTTATTATATTTGTCAGTTATTTCGTTATCGGGCTGTTTTACTCTCAGCATAGATTGATATAATTCCCATTCTTTTCTTATAAGATTAATGGATATACCATGTTTATTAGCAACAACTGCTAATTTCTCATTTACTTCATCAATTACGGTTTTAGTGCAAAACACAATAAAAGTTCCGGCAAGAATACATTCTTGCACCTCTGTTTTAGCAGTGGGATATTTCCTTTTCTTGGTAAGCCATATTAGGTCCCCAATAATATAATTTGTATCTATAACAAGACTGAATTGCGCAATATCTCCTATAAAATCATTTAATGGCTTTACGTTTTTAACTATTTCCCGCAAGTTAAAAAGATTCTCTGGATCTATCGGGCATCTCCTCGTATCCGTTTTTTTATTTGATTTCATATTTTTCAATTTACAATTTCCATTTAAATTTTTTAGTCTTATTTGTCCAAGCGTTAATCATAGGTATGCTTTTTATAGGGATATGAGCAGTGGTTGTTAAATCAAAAATCTTGCCTTCCGAAATTTCATAGGAACCTTCGGTAATATATTTATGTCCAAACTGATTGGCAAGATATATTTTTAATTGAAAAAATTTTTCTTTACTCTCTGAAATTAATTTAGATATATCTTCTTCCGAGTTGGCATTTAACGGTAAATATATCCAATAAAAAGAGTTAAGCGGTATTAACCTTTCTGGTTCAAATTTTTCAACTTTTCCATTTATTTCAAAGGCATGTATATAAAGATTTACCTTGCCTGTATTAACCAGTTTTAAACGGTTAATGACATTTGGAATTGGCTCTATTGACAATGCTATGTATTCTTGTATTTTTTTTAATTTATAATTTATAAGGATTTGTAAAAATCCAAATATTACGGCAAAAAGTCCTATAATACCGGTAATTACTAAATTTGCAAAATTATAAGTATTCTCAGTCATACAATTACTTTAAATATTTTTTAATTTTTATTTCATAAAATTATTGTTAGTTTCGTTCATTCTATAACAAAGAAACTTACTAAAACAAACAAAATGGTCATTTGAAAATACCGCGTTACCCAAGATATTTTCTCGTCTGCTGAAGGCTTTCGTGACCCAAGTCTCTCGTGATTTCCTGTCGTATTTCCCGGTCTATTGCTTTAATTTCCTTTACGGTTAAACCAGTTCCGCCGGATATTTGCCCTTCTTTATTCTTCATGACATCTGTCTTTTAAAATATTATTCTATTTATAAAGCTATTCTTTCTTTAGTTTTAGGAATCCGGATCGACTCTCAGGATTTGAATTAATAGCTTTTCGTATTTGGACATGAAATTAATTTACCTTTAATTATTATATCATATTATAAATATTCATAATTACAAGCATAATAATTCAGCTTTATTTCCCCTTGCCCCACATGTCATTCACGGCCTTCTTTAGCATATCCGCCACTAAGTGGCTATACCGTTTCGTCATCTGCGTCGTACGGTGACCCAGGAGTTCGCCGGTTATATATAATGAAGTGCAGTTCATTACCATCTTGGAGGCAAAGACGTGCCTGGGGTCGTGAATGCGAAGGTCTTTTAACCCGGCGTTCCGGCAGGCGGTATGGAAAGAACGCTTAAAATCGCCAATTTTAGCTTCGTTGTTATTAAAAACATATATGCATATGCATTCCTGACGATTCTCTATCCCTCTTAGAATCGTTTCCAGGGGCTTGCTTATGGGAATATACCTGTCGTACTTCGTCTTGGTTCCCTTTATGGCGATAACCCCGTTTTTTAAATCTACGTCGACCCACTTCAGATTTAACGCTTCCCCTTTCCGGCAGCCGGTATAGATAAGAAAGGAAATAATATCCTTAGTCAGTTTATTTGTGGCGCCGCCTATAAGTTTTTTAATATCTTCGTCCGATAAGGTCTTGAGGCGGAAAAGCTCGTTTAGCTTCGTAAGCCCGGCGCAAGGATTTTTTTGTCTATTGCGCCCCGCTTAATACACCAGTTAAAAAAATGCCTTAACGTCGCTATTTCAAGATTAATCCAGCGGAAATTTATATCCTGTTCGCGTTTTTCGGCGTTTTTAGGCTTTTCGACGAGTTCAAGCCGCCTCTTGGCCTGATAGTTTTGGATGTCTATCGGGGTAATGCTCTTAGCGCTCTTACCAGCAAACCGGCTCAAAATACCGGAAAGCCGTATTTTTATTATCTATGCTGCGGGGCGTATTTGTCAGGCTTTTGATATAATCCTTCCGCAGGTCCCCGAAGGTAATAATTTCATAAGCCTTAAGCAGCATGTCGAACCTTTTCCTTAGCATGTCGGCGTGGATAGTCGAGGCGATTTCCTGCGCCTGGCGTTTATCTTTACATTTTGTGCTGAACTGGTGCCGCTTTTTATCTATTTCGAACTCGACCCAGTATGTTTTGCCGCGGAGATAAACTCTCATTTCCGCCTCCTAAAAATGTAGGGGTTTTTGTAGGGACTTTTGTCCCTTTTGACATATTTTGGCACAAAATGGCCCCTATGCCAAGTAAGGGATATTACCGCCGAAACAGCATATAATATGGACTTTTGAGTGGTGCGCCCAGAGGGATTCGAACCCCCGGCCTGCAGATTCGTAGTCTGACGCTCTATCCAGCTGAGCTATGGGCGCTTTTAGATTTGCGGTATAGCAAAAATAGGGACTAAGGGGCTTGCCGTTAGCATAATTCTTATTATTACTACGCTTTAATAATTGATTTTATATTATTAATTATATATAATAGTTTGGCGTAACGCAAATTAAATAATCATTTTTAGCCGTTTTACATAATCCGCTTTTTACACGCCCCCGTAGCTCAGTAGGATAGAGCAGAGGTTTCCTAAACCTTTGGTCATCGGTTCGATTCCGGTCGGGGGCACCATGTGCAATAATCAGCGTATATTATATAATCCAAGGGTAATTTTCTATTTTTTTGCCGTATTGCTCTCGATATCCATTAAAACCAATATCAGCTCGGCATACGCCCATATTAATAAAAATATCAATATCGTAATAATAATGCCGCCTAACAAAGAGAAGAAAAACGACGAAAGCGCAGACAGGAAATTAAATTTGCCGGCGCCGAACATCTCAGCCATTTTTCCTGCCTCGTCCGCCCATACGAACGACATAATCAAAGTGCCGATTAAGCCCACGACGAGATATACTAAAGCTATAATCTTCAAAATAAACGCGATAAGCGAAAGCGCCGGATATTTTGAATCGTTGTTCAGCGTGCCTTTAAATTTAAAATAAGATACGTAATTCATAAATTTTTCTCCTCCTAAAATATTTAAAGGTTAGTTTTAATATTATTCATAATATTTCAGAAAACTATCAACCTTTATCCTTTCCGTTTTTATATTGTTAATAGGGCTTTCTTTTTTATAATATCCTATCGTAATGCCTAAAAGGAATTTTTCGCTGTTTCCGAGTTTGAAAGCTTCTCTTAAAATATCGGGATACCTGACTAAATAAGCCTGCGGACAGGCGCCAAGCCCGAGGTCGTGGGCGGCCAAAAGAATATTTTGGACAAACATCCCGCAATCGAGAGTGGACCAGTGCCCTAATTTCTCGTTCATATATATGAAAATTGCGGTTTCCGAACCGAAAAAAAGATAATTATTCAGCGATATTTCCCTTCTTTTTTCTTCGTCGTCCCTTGGAATTCCGAGATATTCATATCTTTGTTTTCCCGTTTCGAAAATATTTTTAGACTGTTCCTCCGGCCAGAACTCCGGAAAAGGGAAATCGGGATTGCCCTGATTGCCCTCCCGCGCCAGCTTATATATTTTTTCTTTGATGAATTCCGATGTTTTCCCCGTCGAAACGGCAACTTTCCAAGGCTGAGAGTTAGCCCACGACGGTGCATGGGAAGAAATTTCTATAAGCTTAATAATTAAATCTTTAGGTACGGGTATGTTTTTAAAATCCCTTTTGGAAGAACGGCCGACAATGCATTCTTTTAACTCCATTTATCCCCTCCCGCTTTATTATTTATATATGTTTTCTTCTGCAGGAAACGCGCCGTTTTTAACTTCATCTCTGTATGCTTTTAATCCGTCTATCAGCAAAGAACGCGAATCCGCAAACTTCTTGACAAATTTAGGAGGCTTTTGGGGCAGCATTCCGACGGCATCGTAAAATACCAGAACCTGCCCGTCGGTAAATCTACCCGCGCCTATACCAATTGTCGGGATATTAATATTATTCTGAACGCTCAGCGCCGCTTCTTCCGGCATCGCTTCCAATACTATCATAAATGCGCCTGCATCTTCCAGTGCTTTAGCGTCATCGACAAGCTTTTCTATCTGCGGCTCTATTTTACCCTGAACCTTATATCCGCCGAGAACGTTAATAAATTGAGGCATAAGGCCTATATGCCCGATTACGGGAATACCGCTCCCGGTAAGCCTTTTAACTGTATCCGCTAAGGCTTTTCCGCCCTCTATTTTAACAGCGTTAACTCCGCTTTCCTTAAGTATTCTGCCGGCATTGGTTAATGCCTGTTCCGAACTGACCTGATAAGACATAAAGGGCATATCGCATGCCGTAAACACGTCTTTTAAGGCATGTTTAACCATTTTTGCATGGTAAATCATTTCTTCCAGCGTAACGCTTATAGTGTTGCCTTTTCCCTGAACGGTCGTCGCGAGAGAATCCCCTACCAGGACTATATCGATGCCGGCTTCTCCCGCTATGCCCGCCTGAACAAAATCGTAAGCGGTGAGCATCGCTATTTTTTCGCCGTTTAGTTTCATTTTAATAAAATCTTCTATTCCTTTAGGCATAAGCAGATAATTTAGCCGTATTGAACAGGCTAAGTTTAAGTTTTTTTATAATCCGGCTTTGTAGTCCAAAAATTTAGGATAATTTTCCGAAACGATAGAAGCAAATGCCGCCGAATACAGCCTCGCTTCGGCGTTATCCGCCCTCGAAGTAAGAACTACCGGCACCTTAAGCCCTACCGCAACGCCTGCCGCCTTTGCTCCGGCAAGGTATTCCAAATCTTTAAAAAGGATATTGCCGGATTCTATATTCGGCACTACTATTATATCGGCGTCTCCCGATACCTCGCTTCGTATACCTTTTTCGACGGCCGCTTTTTTAGAAATTACGTTATCGAAGGCAAGCGGACCGTCCACTATCCCTCCCGTAATTTGTCCTCTTTCCGCCATTTTAGAAATAATTGCGGCATCTAAAGTCGAACTTATTTTAGGATTTACCGTTTCCACGGCTGATAGCACAGCGGCTTTTGGGCGCTTAATGCCGAGCATTAGGCATACGTCTATCGCATTTTGAAGTATTTGGGCTTTTTGCGTTATATCCGGATTAATGTTTATTGCGGCATCGGTTATCGATATTAATTTTTTATAGGTTTTAATTTCCATTAAAAATATATGGGAAACAAACCTGTTCGTTTTTAAGCCGTTTTCCGCATGAAAAAGCTGATGCATTAATATATCGGTATGGATATGCCCTTTTATTATTATATCGACTTTTTTTTCCGAAGCAAGTTTAGCGGCGATATAAGCGGCATCGGCATCGTTATCTGCGTCTATTATTTCAATATCTTTAAGGTTGAAACTTTTTAAGCGGTTTTTCTTTAAAAGAGAAAGTATCTTGTTTTTATTTCCGATTAATTTAGGAACTATTATGCGGCTTTTATAGGATTTCAATATACTTTCG
Organism: bacterium; assembly: GCA_021813525.1. Classification (GTDB taxonomy): domain Bacteria; phylum SZUA-79; class SZUA-79; order Acidulodesulfobacterales; family Acidulodesulfobacteraceae; genus Acidulodesulfobacterium_A. The sequence goes on along the minus strand of JAKAKK010000069.1, from coordinate 1,725 downwards.
ATGACGAGGTCTTCCTCCGCAACGACTACCGCCGCCGTTTTAGGAGAAAAAAATCCCGCCTTTTCAATCAAATCGTTTAATTTTTTCAGCATTTAAATATCTAACGCAAAAATTAAACTATTTTGCTTAATAAATTGCCGCTTTGATTTGTGCCTATAGTAACGGGTTGTCCGCCGTTATTATACTGCTGTTGGCCGGGCGCATTTCCGCTGCCGACGTTGGACTGAAGGTTTTGGACGTTCTGATTAAGATTAGCCGTTGACTGGTTAAGGGCATTTACTAAACCCTGATTAAGCTTATCGACGGTATTCAACGTTAATGCCGCAGTTTTATCGGCAGCATCGTTAGGACCCGATATATTTTGATATTGACCTTTATCGGCATTGGCTTGATTGCTCTGAAAAAGCTGCGAAGCCGTAGGATTGCCGTTTACTCCCTGAATCATTGCAATTCCTCCTTTTAAAACGGTTATTACCTTTAATACTAATTATCTATTTTTATAATATCACAAAAATAGATATTGTCAAACTTTATGCCGCAAATTTAATATATTTATCTTTAGCGCAGCCGCAGACCGGACATTTATCCGGAGCTTCCGCTCCTACATGGGTATGGCCGCAGACGGGACAGATATAGACCGTTTCTCCGTCGAAATCTTTCCCTGAGGCATCGAGTTCCTTTGCCTTTTTATATATCTCCCTGTGTATTTTTTCTGCTTCCAGCGCATAATGCGTAGAACGCACGGCTTCCTTTTCGCCTTGAAATTTAGCTACTTCATAAAATACCGGATACATCTCCTCTATTTCGTAATCTTCGCCGCTATATGCCGCGGCAATATTTTCTCCGGATTTTTTAATTCCTCCGAGCGCCCTTAAATGATTTTTTGCGTGAATGAGCTCGGCTCTGGCTATTGCCCTGAATACGTTAGCAAGCTTAGGCTTGCCTTCCTTCTGCGCCTCTTCCGCAAAAATCATATACTTTACGTGCGCCTGGCTTTCGCCCGCGAAAGCGGCTTTTAAATCTTCTTCCGTCATGCTTCTCATTTTTAAACCCTCCTGCAATTTTATATTAATAAAAATATACGTTCGATACGGCAATAAAATAATTTTTTAAATACGCCGCATATGCTTTAATAATTTGCCTGTATTTTTTATAGTCCTTAACTGATACGGCAGGTTTTTTCGATTCAAATTTATAAACGCAGCTTAACTCGGCTTTATTTTTCGAAAACGAGCAGTTTGAATAGGCGGAGCCCGCTTCATTGTTGAATTTTAACGGCTGCGGCAAATAATATATAGAGGATTTTTCGGGGATTTTTATTTTAATTCTGCCGATATGTTCAAAAGGATAGCCTATTATCAAAGGATAAAGCCTTTTTCTTTTTAAAACAAGCCGTATCAGGCTCATATCTACAGGCATTACAGAATGGAATAATAATTTATCGCCTTTTAATACCCCGTAATTCCTGTCGATAAATTTTATATTAAGCTTAACGTTTCTATCGATTTTCTTAATATTTTTATATTTAAAACTTTCTATATAGGCTCCGGGGATAAAGTCATATAAAAAATTTGCCGCTTTGAGTTTTTTACGGTAATTATTTATATCTTTAAGCGAAGTTCTTTCAAAATTGGAATATAATCCTTTATAAATTATTGAAATCCTGCCTTTTAAAGTTCCGCTTTTAGCAATCCTGCCTTTAAATAATAAAACTTTTTCGTTCTG
>JAKAKK010000062.1 GCA_021813525.1 bacterium | reverse complement strand
GCATACCAGACCAAAGACGTCGTTATAGAATTCGAAAATACCTTAAAAAGCGGATTCGATTTATCGAAATATAAATTGAGGGTTGACGGCAAGGCAAGCGAGAACGATTTTTTAATGCAGTTTCAATCCGATATTTTAAATATGGCCGTCGAAAAAGCAGGTTTTACCGAAATGACGGCTTTCGGGATAGCCGGACTCAGCGCCGTCGCCACAGGTTTTTGGACTGACGAGATGTTCCGGAGATTTAAAAAAACCGAAAAAATATATAACCCGAAAATCGGCGATAATGCCGGAAACGCTTTGTACGACAAATGGCGCGAAGCCGTTTTAAAATCTTTAAAGTGGGCATAATCCGATTATGCCCGCCATAGAAACAGAAAAGCAGAAAAAGGTGTCAGATTTTATTTTGCGCATACGAAATAGCCAATTAACATAAAAAGCTATTTGCGTAAAATAAAATCTGACACCTTTTTCTAATTCGCGGCGGCTGCGGAAGTAGAATTACGGTTTTTTATATGATACAATTAAATATAAATATAAAATTAAACTATAAAAATGAAAGAGCGGAGGTCGAAAAAATGAAGAAAAGCATCGTTTTAGGACTGATATTGATATTGTCCATGGTTGTATTTTCAAGAAATTCCTTTGCGGTTAAGGCGCCTGCCGGAGCAAACGGCCCGGTCAACGTCCACAGCGCTAAATTTCAATATAATAAAGCTCTTATGGCTATGAAAGGAAAATATTATTACTCGGCGGTTCAGCATTTTCAAAAAGCAATCCTTGTTAAACCGCATTTCGCCCTTGCATGGGCGCATATGGGAGTAGCCCTGCACAGGCTAGGTTTTCCTTCACTCGGCATAGTCAGCCTTCAGAAAGCGTTAGAATATAATCCGAATATAAAGTGGGCAAAAATTAAATTAAAAAAATACCTTGCCAGTCCCAGAAGGTAAAGCGGATAAATGGGTTTTAACGGATTTGAAGCATTTGCGGAATCGTCCGTATTCGAAAATATTATAAAAAAAGAAGCTTTAAGCCTGAATATCGCTTTTGCCTGCTTTTACGGGTCGAGGAACTATAGCCTCGAAACGGATAAAAGCGATTACGATTTTTTTATAGTATATTACCCCTCATTCGAAAATTTCTATACGCATACGTTTTCAAGGTCGTCCGTTATAGAAAAAGATTACGATTATTTTATAACGCCCTTCCATGAATACTTCAGGCACGCTATGAACGGGAACATAAAATTCATCGAACCTTTGATATGCGGTACTTTCGCTTATGGAATAAAAAATTCCGAAAGATTTTCCGGCGTTTTAAAATTAACCGAAAAAATAAAAAAATTTATATTAATAAATTTTAAAAAAAATTTCGACGCTATTTCCGGAATAATTAAAAATAAAAAATTAAATATAGAAAAAGGGGAATATACGTCTAATACCTTAAAATATAAAGATTTATACGGTTACGATATTAAAGAGGCGATTAATTCTTTAAGATTGGCTTATTTACTGGAAAATTATATAAAAACCGGAGAATTTTCTTTTACGGTAAAACAAAATCATGTTTATGAAGAGTTTGAAATTTATATGAACGATATTAACGCCCGTAAAATATCCAAAAATTATTATTTAGATATAATAAATAAAAGAATTAAAGATTTGGCAGGTTTAGAACGAATTTTAATTTCTAAAGAAGAATCCGTAAAAACGGAATTAACCGGAATAAAACACGGGCTCGGCAAAGATATTATGAATATATGTAAAGCCGAAGCCTGTTTTGGATTTGAAAAAGCGGTTTAAATATATTATAATATATTCTAAATATGCAAAAAATTTTACTGAAATCTAAAATACACAGGGTAAAAATAACCGACGCGAACCTCGAATACGAAGGCTCTATTTCCATCGACGAAGAACTGATGGAACAGGCGCGTATTCTGCCGTACGAAAAGGTCAGCGTATGGGACATAAACAACGGCGCCAGATTTGAAACATATGCGATTCCGGCGGTAAAACACTCCGGCGATATAATAGTCAACGGTGCGGCTTCGCGGTTAGTGCAGGTCGGAGACGTTATAATTATCGCCACGTTCGGGATTTACGACGAAAAAGAACTGGACGGGTTCAAACCGGTATTGGTTTACGTTGACGGAAAAAATCATGCCGCCGATATAGTAAAATAAAAAAAATTTTAATGAAAAAATATTATGCCGATTATATACTGACTTCGGCGCACTCTTCGGATTCTCTCCCCGCTTTTATAGCAAACGGCAGTCTGACGGCCGATGAAACAACCGGCAATATCTTAAGTATAGAAAAAATAGAAAAAAAGGGCATAAAAAAAAAGAAAGGTTCGGACGCACCTCCTTTCAAAACCTTAATCGTCCCCGGATTTATCAATGCCCATACCCATACCGACATTACTTTTAAACCGGACGATAAAACTCCGCGGATTTTTTCCGGATGGGTTCTATCCCTGATAGAAAAACGCAAGTCCTTAAATTGCCTTGAAACCTCAAAATTAAGGCTCAAGGCGTTTAAAGAGTTTATCGAAAGCGGAACTACAACGATAGGCGATATTACGGACCCCGTTTCTTTCTGCGATTTAACCGGTATTACGGGGCGCGCTAAATCCGCTCCCAGAGTTAAAGGTTTTATAGAATTAAGGGGGCTCGACCCTTCTTATGCCGCTCAAAGAATAGAGGAATTTAAAAATTTTGTTAAAAATAATGCCGAAGCCTTTAAGGAAAACGAAAAATATTTTTCTCCCGGAATCTCTCCCCATTCCGTATATTCAGTATCCGAAAATTTATTCAAAGAAATATTAAAAGCGAACGAAAAATTAAAGCTTAAAGTAGCGGTTCACTGCGCGGAGCATGCGTCCGAAAAGGCTTTCATAGCCGGAAACGGCGGAGATATAGCCGAAAATCTTTTACCGGCGCTTAATCTTTCAAAATTTTCGGTTCCGCAGGCAACTTTCTTATCGCCCGTTTCCTATCTTTATTATTTAAAAATTCTGGCTCAAAATACGTCCTTAATACACGCAAACGGGGTAAGCGGCGAAGATATAGATATAATAAAAGAGACCGGAGCGGATATCATCCACTGTCCGAGAAGCAACGCTTTTTTTAATTCCGAAAAACTCCCTTTGAAAAAAATTATAGAAAAAGGAATTTCCGTTTCTTTGGGAACCGACGGTCTTTTTTCGAATGAATCCTTAAGTATTTTAGACGAAATTAAGTACGCAAAAAAAATCCATCCCGAAGTAAATGCGAGAGAGCTGTTTTATATGGCTACCGAAGGCGGCGCAAAGGCCGTTTCTTTCAAAGGGGTTACCGGAACGCTAAAACCGGGTTCGTATGCGGATTTTACCGTTTTTAAAATACCGGAAGACAGGATTTTAAATGAAGAAAATATCTATGATGCCGTTATTTCGCTTGATAAGGCGGACATATTAAAAGTCGCGGTAGGAGGCGGCATAGTTTACGGCGCGGCGGGAGGCGGGAAATGAAAATTATAACAGATATTGACGAAATGAAGCAGTTTTCGCGGAATTTAAAGAAAGCGTCGAAGAAGGTTTCTTTAGTTCCGACTATGGGCAAACTTCACGCCGGACATAAAAAACTTGTCGAAGAAGCGAAAAAATACGGCGAAACGGTAGTTTCCATATTCGTAAATCCTCTGCAGTTTGCGCCCAACGAGGATTTCGACAATTATCCGAGGGACATTGAAAAAGACGCGGAAATACTGTCCGATATGAACGTATCCTGCCTTTTTTATCCGCCTTCGGACATCGTTAAAAATACCGAAACCTTCTTAATAAACCCTAAATATTCGGGGATGTTAGAAGGGGTTTTCAGGCCGGAGCATTTTCAGGGCGTTCTTACCGTAGTTATGAAGCTGTTCTGCATAGCAGATCCCGATTTTGCTTTTTTCGGACTGAAAGATTATCAGCAGTATGTTTTGATTAAAAAGATGGCGGAAGACTATTTCTTAGGCGTTAAAATTATTCCGGTAGAAACGGTCAGGGAAAAATGCGGATTGGCGATGAGTTCCAGAAACGTTTATTTCGGCGAAGAGGACAAAAAAAGGGCGTGCGCGTTTTACGGCGCGTTAAAAAAGACTGCGGATTTATTCAAAGGCGGAGAAAAATCGTCCGAAAAATTAACTTCTTTCGTTATAAAAGAATTAATAAACGCCGGGTTTGCGATAGATTATGCAAAAATTACGGATGAAGGACTGGGCGGAGGGAAGACGGACGCCGAACGCGGGGATATTTTGCTGGCGGCCGTCAGATTTAAAGGCGTAAGGCTTTTAGACAATATTTATTTTATATAATTTTTTTTTATTTAAAGTAATTGAAAAAACAAATTTTCGTGATATTATTTTAATATAGTTTAGCTTCAAATGTTTCAGTAATCTTCAATTTTCCCTAAAGGTGACCGAAAATGAAAGGCGATTTTCAAATAACCGTTATTTTTGACCCCGAAATAATAATAGAAGCTAAATCTAAAGCCGGCAGAATTATTTATTCAAAAAATCCCGACGAAAAAAAGAAAAACAAACTCATCGAAAAATTAGAAAAAAAAGCGGCAGAAGACAGCTTGAAATATAACCGCAGACGGCTTTCCAGCTTATTTACCCCGGTATTCGCGGGCTGTATTCTGCTTTCCGGCGGAGCGGATTTAACCGGCGGAAACATCGAAGACCTTATAGGACTTGGAGATGCGCTTTTCGGGCGCGTAGAAGAAAACTTCGGCATAGATATAGTAAATTACAGTTTAATAGGAGGGCGCAAGCCGAATTTTTTCGATTTCGAAGTTTTTAATTATAATTTCGATACGCATAAAGCCGTAAAAAGCGAATTCGTTAAAACTCCGGCCGTTAAAAAATTAAGTAAAATCGCGGAAGCCGTTTTAACGGAAAATAAGCCTGCGGCGGCAAAAAAAACGGCCAAAAAAACGCTCAAACCTACGGAAGAAAAGCCCGCCTCCAAAACGGTAAAGCAGCTTAGAGAAAAACCTGAAGCAAAAGCCGAAGCTAAAGCTAAAGACAAATTTAAAGAAAAATCCGAACCCGCTCCCGAAGCTAAAATTAAGCCCGCAAAAGAAAAGGCCCCAAAAGAAAAGGAAAAAATTCAAGAATATGCCGAAAAAACCGAACCGGAAACGAAAGCTAAAGCATCCGAAACCGGCGTTTTATCGGGAGACGTTGCCGAGATATGCGAAACCGAATATGCGGTGCAGGAAAGAAATATAGGCGAAGAGATTGATTTAATTTCCCTAAACTGGAGCCTGCTCAGTCCGTCCGAAAATATTCCCGTGCTTGAAGCGGGAGAGCCGGCAGAGATTAGCGGCGAAAGTTCAGTAAGAATTTATTTTCAGAAGCCGAGCGTAAGGCAGGTCGTCTGGAGATTCAGAAAAAAACCGGAAGCGCAAAATTCAAAGCCTATACTCAGGGTTTATAAAGACGCCGATATGTTGTGGTATGAGGTTCTAGACGGCCGTTTCGGAAGCAGGTATATTATTTTCCCGGAGGGTTTAGAACTTTCGCAGACATGGGTGGAGATAGGATATCTGACGGAAAAAGGAGATTTTATTTTTATCGCGAGAAGTCCGGTCTGGCCTCCTTCATGCTTATTGCAAAAACTGCCTAAATTAAAAATGGAAAGAAAAATATCCAAGGCCGCCGTTCTTATAGGGGCTACGGAAAGCATACCCGGCGGAAAAAGGCTTCCCGTCAATATTACAAGTTCCGGCGCAGGATTTTCGGCTTCCGGCGCAGGCATTGCCGTTTCAGGCGAAGGAATAAAATAGCGGCGGCTTAAGGAAATACGTAATTTATTTATATAAATTTGTATAAAAAGAGGATTGTTATGCGCGACAAGGATAATATTACGGGCAAGTGGCTGCCCGTTTTGCATTTTCATCTGCCGTTCGTCAGGCATCCCGAAAGTTCTAAATATTTAGAAGAAGAATGGTATTTCGAAGC
>JAKAKK010000058.1 GCA_021813525.1 bacterium | reverse complement strand
CGGAGCCGTTTTGAACGGCATTAAGCAGAACCGGAATTCCCGAATGATAAAAAGTCGAATCGCCGACGAGGGCTATAACTTTTTTCTGCTTGTCGAAAATACTTATCGCCTGGCCTATCCCTAAGCCAGCGTTCATACATGTAAGAAAATCCATTGCATTATACGGGGGCAGAAGGCCCAAAGTATAGCATCCTATATCGCCCGCAATAACGGCTTCTCTTTCTCTTCCTTCCGTATTAGAAAAACCGACGGCTTTAAGGATAGAATAAAAAGTCGCGCGGTGGGGACATCCTATACAGAACGTTCCAGACCTTTGAGGCAGTTTATCTCTCAATTCTTTATCTTTTTTAACGGCAAAATCAAAATAAGCCGGAAGAGGTTTTTCTAAAAAATTGCTTATTCCGATAATAACATCGTCTATAGTAAGTTCGCCAGTCTGCTTAAAGAATTCTTTTCCGTAAATGGCGCCTTTAAATCCCAATTCGTAAGCAATTTTTTTAATCTGAAATTCCAGGAAACCTTCCGCTTCTTCGACTATAACTACTTTATCGAGACCTTCAAAAAATCTGCCGATGAGTTCGCCCGGCAGAGGAAATGTGAAACCAAGTTTTAATATTTTATGCTCATAAATACCCAAAATATCCAGCGACTCCATTAAATGGGCATAAACGACGCCTGAAGATATAAATCCTATTTTAGACGAACTTCCGTTGATAATTTTATTAAATTTCGATTCTATGAGGTATTTTTTTAAGAGTTCGTTCCTTTCTAAATATTTAGCATGGTTTCTAACCGCCATACCGAAAAGGTTTAAATAATTTTCGGGGTCTTTCTTAAAATCTCCTTTAATGCCCGACCTGTCTCTTAAATCCCCGAAATAAAGCGTTCCCGCATTATGGCATAGCCTTGAGGGAGCCATTAAAACAACTCCGAAAGAAAATTCCTCCGAGATGTCGAAAGCGTCTTCAGTAAAATCTTTCGCCTCCTGAATATTGGAAGGCTCCATTACGGGCATATAATTATGCAGGCTGTACCATCTGTCGTCCTGCTCGTTTGAACTGCTTGGAGCGCCAGGGTCGGACCCTATGGCAAGCACTAAGCCGGCTTTTACTCCGGTATATGATAAAAACTGGGCCGGCTCGCTTGCAACGTTAAGCCCTACGTTTTTCATAGCGCAGAGGGACCTTATACCCGACCATGAAGCGCCTATGGCGCCGTGAAGGGATATGTGCTCGTTCAGACTGAATTCGGTATATAAATTTTTGATACTGCCTTTATTTTTATCGAGAACAGCAATAATTTCCGAAGCAGGCGTTCCCGGATACATAGAAGCATAGCCTATGCCGGCTTCTAAAGCTCCGCGCGCTATAGCTTCATTTCCTAGGACTATAGCCTTGTCGCCCTTAGTTCCGTTTACAAATAAATTGCTTTTTCCCATTTTTTTTAATTATTGCTTTATTGCCGCGTAAAAACATTTGCTTTTTCGTCTGTAATTTTAATTATGATGGCGTCTATGTTCAACCGCTCATTTGCCCCGATAAAATCTTTCAGCGAATCGTTTACATATGACTCCTTAACGTACAAAAAAATTTCTTTTTTTTCCGATTTTATATATTTTATTATATCTTCATCGGGATTTTTGCCGGTATAATTTATGATAAACCTATCCGCTCCTACATTAATAAGTTTTTTTGCCTTTAAGCCGTCAACGGGGGCGGAGGCGGAAACGACGACGCCGAGGTTAAAAAAGTCCGGCTCGTCTTTATCTCCGATGCCTCCAAGGTAATTCATAAAGCCTCTTTTTAAAATCAACCCGATACCTAAAATATCTACGTCGTACACGGGCTTAGCCGAATTAAAAACGGTTTTTAAAGGATGCACTCCTTCGGATACCACAATATCTTTAACTCCTATCTGTTTAAGAGTAATTAAATCGGACAAAATGGATATCCGGTTTTTATCCCTCATATTAAAAGCATAAGCTGTATTTATATTGCGGAGCCTGTCCTTTAAACCCTTGCATAACAGCAATCCGTTTACTCCGAAATTCTGTTCGATGATTATATCGGGAAAATCACGCCCGGCATTTTTATTATTAAGTCCGGCTTTTTCTATTGTGCCTAAAAGCTTTATCAAATTTTCTTCAAAAGTTATGTAATTTTCGCCGACAGGGGTTTCGATTTGAGGTATTATCTGCATATTCTATTTACTTCCGAATAATTATATTTTTGTTCTTTTTAACGATAAGCCGTAATCTCTTGGATTAAAAATTTTGTTAAAATTTTCTTCTTCAGAATATTCCGTCATCAATTTGTAGGATTTCATAAACACGCATTCTTTATCTTCATAGACTTCGCAATTGATGCCGTTATGCCCTTCGCAAGGACCGTTCAGCAAGCCTTTGGGGCACAATGTTATAGTGCAGACCCCACCGGTAAAATTCAGCCTGCATTCGTCGCATCCGCCGCATAAAGCGTTATATTCGCCTATGTGTTCTGTCTGGGCAATATATTTGCTGTCGGTTCCGGCTACGGCTTTTTTTCCTATAAATTCGCCTATAGTCTGTACTCCGGTACCGCACGATAAAACTACTACCGCCTCCGTATCTTCCATTTCGTCTTCGACAAAACGGATATCTTCCTTTAAGACTCTTTTATCGCAGGGCTCGTCTATCGAAATCGTAAATGTGACTTCTTTTCCGGAAGCCTCCAAGTGCTTTTCCATCTCCTTTACTTCTTTACTGCCGCCGGTCAAACAGACGGAAGCGCATGAAGCGCAGCCTATAATCCCTATTTTTTTATATCTGCTTAATGCTTCGTCTATTTCTTTTATATCTTTTTTTTCGGTTAAAAACATGGCATAAAACCTCTCGTTATATCAAGGCATGCTCGATAATCTGACTTTAACGAAATTTACCGTTTTGCCTCTATGGATTTTAAGGGTAATGATCTGACCTGGTAAAAATGTGCTTATCAGCTCTTCGAGGCGCGAAAACGAATAAACTTTTTTATTGTCTAATCTTGTTATTATGTCTCCGCCTATTAAATAATTAATATTTTTCATAGCTATCAATCTTTTTCCGGCAACAAGACCCGCCCTGTAAGCGGGGCTGTTCGGAAAAACTTTTTCGACTAAAAGTCCTTTCTCGACATATTTTATACCGAGTAACGTAGAAATGCTTTTCGTAAGCTTTATAGCTTCTATTCCAAGCCACGGGCGTATAACCCTTCCGTATTTAATGAGTTCCGGTATATTTCTTCTTGCAAGATTTATGGGAATTGCAAATCCGATATTTTGGGCATTATTTGCAAGTTTCGCAGTATTTATACCTATAACATCCCCCTTATAATCAACAAGAGGTCCTCCGGAGTTTCCCGGGTTAATCGCCGCATCCGTCTGTATTATATTTCCGTAAAATCTTGCGGAAGGGAAAAAAAGAGACCTCTTAAGACCGCTTATAATACCGGTGGTAACGGTTTGATAAAGGTTATAAGGGTTTCCTATGGCTATAACTCTCTCACCCACCCTTAAATTGCCCGAATCACCCATAGTTAATGGAATTATCTTTCTTCCAAGAGGGTTTATGCGGATAACGGCTATATCTGACATCGGGTCTGTCCCTATGATGCTTGCCCTTATATCTTTATATTTTAAAAAACTTACGTAAATTTTGCCGGCATTTCCTATGACGTGAAAATTTGTAAGTATATCTCCGTTTTTATTTATGAAAAATCCGGTTCCGATATCTTCTTCAGGCATTATAGCGCCATTCTTAAGGCGCGCATAACCTAAAACTTTTATGTGGACAACGCCGGGTTTAAGTTCGTTAAAAAGCCTCTCCACGATAGACCCGCTTCCGTAAGATTGCTTAATAAATAAAAAAGACGCCGACACGGTTATAAAGCAGTAAAATAAAATCAGAATTATATTCCTGCGCACTTTACGCGGCTTCCGAAAAGTCATTTTTAACTCCATTCCATTGCCTCGCCTGATGCATAAAAGCCTCAAGCCTAAGCATTAAATTAGTGCTTTCCTGTCCATCGAACCATAAATTTATCCAGGGAAAATTATTGAGGTCTTCCCTGAATCTTTTTGAAACTATTTGCACTATAGAACCGGGCATGCAGTGAAAAGGATGGATGCTTATTACTCCAGAATAACCTTTTTTTGCAAAATCTACCGATTCGCCGACGGTAAGAATTGCTTCTCCGCCTAAAGACAAGTCGAGATATTTTCTGGAATAAGAAAGTATTTCCTTTATACTTGTTTCTTTATGGTTTCTAAGAAGTTTTTTAAATGGCTTAAACATGCTCGTTTCGTCTTTCCTCTGATAATAATTTACAAGGAAGCTTAAAAACATATCTTTTACTTTTCTGCTTCTGAAAGCATTAACTGTATATTCATGAGTAGTAAAAGTTATCCACTTGTATGTAGGAACGACCGAAACCTCTCCTCCAAGCGCTTCCACCTTTTCCGTCGTAAAATTATTGGTAAATTTGTTTAACCTCAAAAATATTTCTCCTACTACTCCTATAAGCGGCCTCAATTCGTCTTTTCTCGGTATTTTTTCGAATTTCTTTGCGCATATATCCATAGTATCGTAAATATTCTTGCCATTCTCGGTTGCATCGACCACTAAATTTATACACTCTTTATAAACCGAAACGGCATCTCCTTTAGTAATTTCGTAAGGCCTGACCCTATAAAGAGCCTTTTCTAAAGTATCTACCGCGACACAGCCCTGCCAGGCAACTCTCCTGAAAAGAGTAGCTTTGTCTCCTATAAAATCGGTGTAAGATTTTTGAGCGCTTGGAACCAGAAATTCAACTTCATTATAGCCGAGATTGTCCAGCACCATTTCATGCAACCTGTTATATTGTCCGAATTTGCAAGGACCGGGGGAAGTAGGCATAAAAAATGCTGATTTTTTGGCGTCGAAATCGGGTTTTTCTATAACCTTAATAATGTCTCCAGTAGTCACGAAGCACGGCATGCATTCGTTTCCGTTCGTAAACTTAAGCCCGAAATCGAGGGTCGATTCGTCGGGCTCGTCCATAACCGCGGAATCTACGCCGCATCTTCTGAACGCCGCGCTTAAAGCGTAGGCGGCATCCGACATATACGGTATATAAACTTTTTTGCCGGCTATGCCTGTATTTGTGTGATGCATATAAACTCCTTATTTTATAATTATTACAGCTCATTTACATTATAATAAAGCATTGCGGTAAAGTCAAATTCGCGAAGCATTGAGTCAGCCTTAACATATTGCAAATAATTTTTATATTTATTAAAATTAATTAAGATGAATTTCAATAGAGTATTAATTATTTACAATCCTAAATCCGGACGTTTTTCCGAAAAAAAACTTTTCTATATTTTAAGTTTTTTCAAATATAGAAATATCGTAACCGATACTTTAAATATAATCGAAAATTGCATCGAAAAAGAAAATATCGTAAACTTTTACGATATGGTTTTAGTAGCCGGAGGCGACGGAAGTTTAAATTACGTTATAAACAATTTAGTATTTACGGATATTCCTATTGCCCATCTGCCTATGGGCACGGTTAATCTTTTTGCATTGGAAAACAAAACGCCTTATATCCTCAAGAAAGCGCTTAATGAAATTATTTATAAATATAAGCCCGTTAAAATAAATCTGGGGAAAGCCAACGACAGATTTTTTTTTGCTATGGCCGGCATCGGGCTTGACGCTTTTATCGTTAAAAATATGGAGGAAAAAATAAGAAAAAATAAGAAAAGAATATATAATAATTTCATAAAATATATCAGCTATATATTCAACATAATTAAATTGGCTAAAAATTATAAATTTTGCGGGCTGTCTTTGGAAGTAAAAGATAACGGCGGCGGCAAACACGATGCCAAAGAGATTATAGTATCTAATATTAAATATTACGGCGGACCTTTTAAGGTATTTCCCTGCAATTCGCCTTTAAATGAAAAATTTAATATAAGATTGGTAAAGAACGCATCCGGCAGAACGGACGTTATTTTTTCTATATTAAAATCGCTGACGTTTTATAAAAGATATTCGGACAACCCCAATTTTTACGTCAAAGCAGGCAGGATGCTCATATCGTCTTCCGACTCCTCAAACAATAAATATATATTTTATCAGTGCGACGGAGAGTTTGCCGGAACGCTTCCGGTAGAAATCGAAAAAGTAAAAAATGCGGTAACTATGCTTGTAAATCCGGATTCATTCTTTTAAACTTTCGGCATAAACGTTTATTAAGTGGCTCACCTTTAGACTTTCATTTTTTTTTAATATTCCTTTCTGGTCTTTCAAAGAAAATATGCATCCCGAACATGACGTCAATATTTCCTGCGGAGATGCTTCTTTAATTTCCTCGAACTTGCGCCTTGTAATTTCTTTGGATAAATCGTAATGCCTTATATTAAACATGCCGCCGTTGCCGCAGCAATAATTGTATTTCAAGGGCTTCAATTCCAATCCCGTAATTTTATCGGCAATGAACCCCGCCTCGCCGATTAAATTCTCGTTAGCGGAAGACGGTTTGAACCCCTCCATATTTGAAAGATGGCAGGGTATATGAAAAACGGCCTCGGTTTCTTTTTTTAATTTTCCGGTTTTTATTTTAACGCCTTTTTTTTCCAACTCTTTAAAAAACGACCAGATATTGAGTAATTTTTCAGAAAATTGCCTGACTTCGGCATAACCTTCGCCGTTTGCATCGAAATATAAAGGATAAAGTTTATTTATAGAATATGAGCATGAAGCGCAGGACGTTACTATATAATCAAGATTCTTATCTTTAAAAGCCCTTGCGTTATTCAAGGCAAGCTCTCTAAACGATTTTACGTCGCCGCTCGAAATAAAAGGCAGCCCGCAGCAGCCCTGCGTTTTCGGGACAAAAACCTCGATGCCGTTTTTCGTCAGGGAAGTTACAGTATCGGCAGATATCTGCGGGTATATGTTATTGAATACGCATCCGCCGAAATAACCGGCGGTAAAAATATTTTTACAGTCCTCATCGGCTGATTGCCTTATAACTCCGCTCTTCTTAAGAAGTAGAGACCGCGGGTTTTCCAACGAAGTATCTATAGATTCTCCTATAACTTCCCTCCTTTCAAGGAGGGGTGCCCGCAGGGCGGGGTGGTTACCGGATGGGGCTTGCATAGCGGCGGCATCAGCATTAAATATAAGGTCACTATCTGCGATGAAAGGTTTCCCTTCAGGATTAGGCGCATACCTGCCCGCCAGTTTTTCTATTACCGGAATATTTGCAATTTTTAAGGCGGATTTTAATAAAACTTTTCTTTTATTTCTAAGAGCTTTTAATGCAAATTTGTCAATTGAAAAAGCTCTGACCGCCAGTTCGTTCAGCTTTATTTTTTCGTCTATTACCAATTCGTCTATTTTTACGTCGTTAGGACATATTTTAACGCATCTTCCGCATAAAAGACAGGCGGACATCGATTCGGCTACCTTCGACGCTCTCAAAGGAAGTTTGTCTGCGTTATCCGTCAAAACTAAACGCACCCTGCCTCTCGGGCTAAAAAACTCGTTTAAGCCGATACTATAAGACGGGCAGACGGGCAGACACTTGCCGCAGTGAACGCAATTAAGATAGGTTGAATTATGCTCTTCATATTTATTTTTCAATCGTTAAAACTCCTTGAGGATTAATTCATAGCGGACGGACTAAAATATCTTTCCGGGATTTATAATATTTTGAGGGTCAAACGCCTTTTTAATATTTTTTAAAACGTTCATATAATAATCGCCGTATTTTAATTTCATAAACTCTTTCTTTTCGAGTCCTATGCCGTGTTCGCCCGACAAGCTTCCGCCCAGTTCAACGGTCTTTTTTAGAATATCGTATTTTGCACTTTCGCCTTTTCGAACCATTTCGGCATTATTTTTATCCAGCATAATATTTACGTGAATATTGCCGTCTCCGAAATGTCCGAAATTTATAATGGGAATATCGTATTTTCGTGAAGTTTCTTCTAAAAATGAAAGCATCCCGGGGATTTTATTTATAGGAACGGCAATATCGTTGTTTATTTTAAGGTCGCCGTATTTCCTTAAAGACGGAGATATGGCTTTTCTCGCGTCCATTATAACTTTTTTATCCTCGTCTTTTCCTGAAACAAAAAGAAAAATAGGCGAAAATTCTTTCAATATTTTTTCATATTCTCCTATGGATTTATCCACCTCTTCCCGAGAACCGTCGGCTTCTACGATAAACAAAAAATTTCCGTCTATTTTGATTATATCGCTTTTGAAATAGCCTTTGACGGATTCGATTGAAGATTTGTCCATAAATTCGAGCATAGACGGCCTGTCCCTCAGTTTCAAAAGAGAAATTGCGGCGTTAAATCCGTTATTTATATCGTCGAACGATACTAAAATCAGCGAATTTGCTTCCGGTTTCGATAAAATTTTAAGCGTAATTTTGGAAAAAAGGCCGAGTGTGCCTTCCGAACCTGTAAAAAGCTGGGTAAGATTATATCCCGAAACGTTTTTAACCGTTTTTGAGCCGGTATCGATAATTTCGCCTTCCCCCGTTATAACCTCCAGCACCGCGACGTAGTCTTTGGTAACGCCGTATTTTACGGCGGCGGGTCCACCGGAACATTCGGCTACATTGCCGCCGATAGTCGAAAACTCGTAACTTGCGGGGTCGGGCGGATAAAAGTATCCCTTTTCGGAAAGGTAAGACTTAAGGTCGGCGTTTATAATGCCCGGTTCGACGGTAACAAACATATTCTCTTCGTCTAATTGCAGAATCCGGTTCATTTTCGTAAACGAAACCACGACACCGCCTTTTAAAGGCAGACTTCCGCCCGAAAATCCGCTTCCGGAACCCCTTCCGACGACGGGGGTATTATATTTTAAGCATAGCTTGACTATTTTGGATATTTCTTCCGCATTAAGCGGAAACACCACGGCGTCCGGCATAAAATCCTTGGACGTAGCATCGTAGGAATAGCAGAGAAGTTCCTCGGTTTCTGACAGAACCCTGCCCTTTCCCAACAGCATTTCAAATTCATTTATAAGTTTTTTATCCATATAGTTCGATAAATATTCTACCGCCGCTTCCAATTTGTGACGGTAACAGAATTGAATTCTGTTACCGTGTTTATTAAAATTGCGAGCTTTTTATCGCCTCGGCAACTTTTCCGAAAGCAACCGCCCTGTGCGATATTGCGTTTTTTTCCTCCGCGCCTATCTGCGCCGCCGTTTTATTAAACTCCGGCACGATAAAAACGGGGTCGTAGCCGAAACCTTTCGTTCCCCTTATTTCTTCCGCAATTAAACCTTTTAATTCTCCGTAAAAATACTCGAAACTATTTTTTTTAATATCGTAAAGGCAAGTATGGCAGACGAATTTAGCACGCCTGTTTTCCGCGCATTCCGTTTTTAAACTCATGCCGTTAAGAAGTTTCTCTATGTTGGCAATATCCGAAGCGTTTTCGCCTGCGTATCTTGCCGTAAAAAGCCCCGGTTCGCCGCCAAGACACCGTACCTCAAGCCCCGAATCCTCGCTGATTATAAAATCGAGATTTAATTCTGTTCTTAACTTCGGATTTTCTTCCAAAAATTTCAGGTAGCCCTCAACCTTAGTTTTTGCGTTTTCTTCGTAAGTTTCGCGGTCTTCGACTATCTCAACCCGATAACTTTTATCCAAATAAACTAAATTTAAACTTAAACCGGCAAATTTCCCCATTATAGCTTCAATTTCTTGAAACTTATGGGCATTGCCTGTAGCTATAAGAATATTTGTCATATTTTTCTATTTTTAAAGGAGGCTATTTGCCTTATATCTTATTAAGGTATTATAACATATAATAAATATGTTATATATTTTAAATTATTAGCATTGGCGGCGGGTTAAGCAAGGTCTTTGCCGCCGTCCTTATTTCCGAAGAAATAAAAATAAAAAGATTTTGCGGACTGGACGGTATTGAGTTTAAACTCATGAAAGGAATAGCGGTTAAAATGGGCGGTAGTTTTCTTCTCTTTTATCTGCGACCTTAAATCTAAGGCCGTTTTTCCGTAAAAACCCGTATACCCTTTGCCTATAAAATCGCTTCTGTGCGCATCGCTAACGCCGAGCTGAGGAAGCCCTATGGATACGTTTGCAAGTGAAGCAGCCGCATTGGAAAAAATCGAAAACGTGCTGGAATTATTAATAACTTCTACTGCATCGAAATCGAGTTCGGACAAAAGCTTTCTTATCGGCGCGTAGCCTTTTTCGGCGTAAGAAACAAAATAATAAGGATGGGGGGCTATTGCGAGCCCCCCTTGCGAATGTATTTCGTCGATTGTTTCCTGAGCCGTTTTGCCGGGTATTATCTTATTTTCTAAAAACAGTCCTACGACATGCCCGTTTTTCGTAGATATCTCTTCTCCGATAATAACGTCCACCTCGAGGAAACTGTTTTTTAACGCGTATTCTTTTGCTTTAAAAGCGCCTTTAATCCTGTTGTGGTCGGTTACGGCGATTACGTCGAGCCTGCCCGACGCCGCTTCTACGATATCCTCTGGGGAACTGTTCCCGTCGCTGTAACTGGTATGAATGTGCGTATCCGCCTTTGAATATTTCATATTGCGGGACTGACCTCTTCGACGTATTTCTCTTCTTCTGCTACGTCCCTTAAAGACATTTCTTTAGTTTCCGGAAGGGCAAAAGCCGTAAGAATTGCCCCAAGAAACGAAATTACTACAAGAACCATAAAAGTACCCTGAACTTTAATGGTAACCATAAGGAAAGGAAATAATAAAGTTCCTAAAAATGCGCCCGCCTTTCCGGTTCCTGCCGATATGCCGTCTCCGAACCCCCTTATAGGAGTCGGAAAAACCTCGGACGGATAAACAAAAGTAGTAGTATTCGGTCCAAATTCTACAAAGACGTAGCTTAAGCCGAATACGAGAATGAACATCGCCGGAATAAGTTCATATCCGCCGAAGCTTGTGAGGGAAATTATAAGATAGCATACCGCCATTCCGACAAAACCCAGAATCTGAATAAATTTCCTGCCGAGCTTATCCATGCTGAATGCCGCTATCCAGTAAAAAGGAGCTGCGAAAACTATGAAAACGATTGTGGAGAGGGCAAGGCTCTGGATAAATGTCCCGTGCGGCATGACAGACTTCATAACGAGCGGCCAGCTTATTGAATTTCCGTAAAAAGCCCAGTCTAATAAAAACCATGACCCAGCCGTTCCAAGAAGCCTTAAATTATTCGGATATTTAAACATGTCATGCCATTTTGTTTTTAATTTAACGCCGCCGCCGTTTCCATTAGTATGCGCTGAATTAGATGCCGTATTGCCGTCTATTTTAATCTTTGCTCCGGTTAGGTCATTAACCGCTGCAACCGTGTTGGAAACGTCGCCTTTTACGCCAAGGCTGTAATATGGCGTTTCTTTAATCTTCCTTCTTAAATATATTACGCTTGCCGCAGGTATGGCGCCTAATCCGAGCAGTATTCTCCATGCCATATCGTGCGGAACCCCCAGCATTAAAATAATAATAGCCGCCATCGGGCCGACGATAAGCCCTATGCCTTGAAGCGAAAAAACCATGGAAACTAATTTTCCCCTGTCTTTTCTGTTCGAATATTCGCTCATTATTATCGCGCTTATAGGATAATCGCCTCCTATGCCTATGCCTAAAACAATCCTCCATATTATAAGCTGGGTAATATCCTGCGAAAACGCCGAACCTATCGCGCCTATCGTTAAGATTAAAACTTCCAAGCCGTAAATCGCTTTTCTGCCGAAAATATCCGAAACCCTTCCGAAAATATATGCTCCAAACGCCGCCGCAATCAACGACGAACCTCCAAGCAGCGCAATTTCCGAAGTCGTAAGATGCCATATAGGCGTGAGTAATGCTATAACGACCCCGATTATGAAAAGGTCGTAAGCGTCGGTAAAAAAACCCATTCCCGCCGTAAACATAGTCCTGAAATGATGCTTAACAAGGTCAATCTCGTCAACCTTATTCAGCAGTTGGCTCCTTAAATTCTTAGCCGTTTCCATAAATTAATCCCCCTTTAAAATTAAGGTTTTATTAATTTTTGCCGTATAAATTTATATTCTGCCGCATTTAACTTTTAAAGTTAAAATTGATTTTGATATTTTCGCCGCAGGCAGGACATTTTTTGGCAAACCTGTCGTAAACCCTTCCTATATCTTCTTCCGTAACAAGAACATCGAAATTATTTTCATCGCACCCGCATTTGACGTTCATAACGCAGCGTTTAGACGGACTGAATTTTATCTGTCTTTTGATAATATTGAGAAATTTTGACCTCATTAAAACAGCATTCTGGCTTGCGCTTTTCACTAAATTGTCAAAAAATGCAGGACTTTCCATTTATGCAGCCTCCTTATTTATATGTTCATATTTATTAATTCTATCAAATGAATATTACGGTTTTATGACGTTTATGTTAAATTTTTGTTAAATCTTACGTAGACGTGCCAGGTTCGCTTTTATATTTTAAGGACGGGCTTCTATTCCGTATGCCTATCTTGTAGCGCAGGAAAAAGTAACAGATAAAATTTTCTATTTATTTTTTTGACTTAATCTTTTAAGACAATCCGCAACAGCAACGGCGTCTTTTTTCGCGTTTATTTTGATAAAACCCCCGGGATTAATTCTGCATTAACCCCGGAAGCTAATGGGAAGTGAATAAATCTTGCTTACAGTATTACTAAAATCTTACCATGCTAAATATTACAATTGCGTTAAGATTCTGTTAAATTTATGTTACGATTTTATTTAAAATTATATGTGATATAATTAATAAACTTGAAGCTTTATAACATAAGAAGAATTAAAGAATTTTATTTGCCTTTATAATAATAGTTACTAAAAATATGCTTGACGTTAAAATAAAATTACATAGACATTATCTGCCTGCCGATACACCGGATCAAAAGCTGTTTATACTTCTTGAAATTAATCACGAAAAGGGCATAAATTCCGAAAGACGGGAGTTTTCCGCGGCTTCTAAAAATATTTTTTTGCCGGAATCTAAACATTCGGTTAACGAAATAATTTCCAACATCGTTTTAAATATAAGCACAATAAAAAATGCTAAAATCAACCGCATATCAATGGTCTATCCAACACAGTCTGAAGTTGACTTATCGTTAAAGCCTTTTTTGCTTGGTAACGCAGAGATAGGGGATGCTACTATATTTCTAATAGAAATGACCGTTCCGGAGCATAAGTCCGGAAAAGCTCTCCTATCTCAAATAAATTTAACTTACGACGTCAGCGGGAATCCATACAGAATGGAAACCGCAATTATGGAAACGGCTGTAGAATTCGGCAGAGGCGACAGTTCTGTTTACGGCACAGATAAAGAAGTCATGCATTATATTCAACAACGAAATATATGCTCTATGATAGAACAGGCAGAAAGCGAGGCCGCAAATAACGCTAATAAAGCGATAGAAATTCTTAAATCTGCTATGAGAACCGCCATAGTATTAAATAACGTTTCCATGACAAGAGTTTTAGGTAAAGCCGTTAAAGAGCTTGAAGATAATAAAACCATAGACAAAGGTACCTTGAAAACATTAAAGGTCGACGCTAAAACCCATACGGTAAGGTTCGACAAAGGTATATTTACTGATGAAGAAATAAAAAAGATTACTGGAGCATAGAGCTGTCTGCCGGAGCGGAAGGGCTATTTTTGTCTATACCTTTTTTCACTTCCATAATTTCGTCGAGACCTTTAAAAAAAGCGTTAAAGCAATCAGGATCAAAAATTTCCTTAGATTGCATTTCTCTATTCATAATTTCGATGGCGCTTTCAACAGGCATTGCAGGTTTATAGCACCTTTTGCTGACAAGTGCGTCGAATACGTCGGCTACTTTACAAATTCTTCCTTCTATAGGAATTTTTTCACCCTTCAACCCAAAGGGATAACCGCTTCCGTCAAAGTTTTCATGATGGGAAGCGGCAATAATCGAGCCGTCTTTTAAAATCGGAGAATTTGAATTTTTTAAAATATCGTAGCCGATATTGCAATGCATTTTCATTATTTCATATTCCGGTTCGGTAAGTTTTCCTTGTTTTAAAATAATATTGTCCGGAATTCCAACCTTGCCTATGTCGTGCATAGGACTCGAGTAAAATATCCGTTCCTGATGAAGGCCGTCCAAACCTATATTTTTCGCTATTATTCTGGAATAATTAGAAACTCTGGCAATATGATTGCCCGTATCCATGTCTTTATATTCTGCAATAGACATTAGCATGCCTAGAGTCTGCTGTTCTGTTTTATAATTATCGTCCATCGACTTTTTATAATAAGATTCTATTGCAAACGTGGTATCTATTGTTAATTTTTTTTGAATCGAATTTACGTTTTTAAGGGTGTCTATCAGGCTAAGTCCAGTCTTCTGAGAGCATTTTAATACGAATGACGAAACAAGATTAGCATAATAGCCGTATAAAACAATATATATAGAAGGTGAAACACCTAGGATGTTATGTGCTAACCCAATGGCTATAGTATTTTTAAAATAGTTTTCATCATAGTTAAGTTCGAAAAGCGATTTTAGATAGTCTGCGTTAGTTAGTTTCAATTGCTCGAGAAGATTTGCATCGGCGCTTAACTTTTCCTTCAGTTCTTCAATCCCTGCAATACGGTTATAAAAAGCATCGGATATTTCGTTTGCCGAATTTTCCATGCAAGACTTTATTTTAGCTAGATTATCGACATCGCCGCGACTGAAGTTAATTACGCTGTTAAGAAGTTCTATGCGGCTTTCTAAGAGAAGACCGTTAAGTTCTCCGATTCCTTTGGCCGATAAACCGCAATCTTTTAGAATTTCTTTAAATCTTATATCGTCCATATAAGACCGTAATTGTTTTATATTATTTTAATATAGCATTATTATTATTATAGTATAACATTTTTTAACTCTTACAAAAATATATTAGAAAATCCAAAAATTATTTTCGCTAATAGATTCTACAAGGGTATCATAACGATTATAAAAAAAGCCGCGATAAAGACGAAGAATATATAAAATATGTACAAATTTAAAGAGCCGTTCTGCATAAGTCCGGTCGTTACGGAACTGATTTTTTCGAACAGTTTTATCAGGGGCAGATATAGATAATATTCGATAAGCGGAAATATATATGAGCCGTAACCGCTCGAATTATGATAATAAGACGAGTAAGGAAAAGGGTTTTTAAGTTCGTAAGGATGTTTTGATGTTTCGCTTTGAACATGTACCCTGCTTCTTTTTTTATAAACAAGATTAAACATAATTCTTAAAGCATTGGAAAAACCCAGCGCCGATACTTGTGCATGCGGATTTATTAAATTTTTGCTTCCGCCGCCTGTCCATGCGTAATCCACGAAACGTTGCTTGGGTTTTACTATAGTTTTATATAAAATATAAAGGATTAATATAAACGCGATCGATACGAAAAACAGGTAAACCGGGCTTGAAGCAGAAAACGAGCTGTAATAAGGTATAAATATATAATTTTTTAATATTTTACCGCTAATATTAATGTGATATATAGACTGGGATACTTTAGATAAAACCGGAGTATATAAAAACATAAAGCCCGCCAAAGATAAGCTAATAAGCGCCGGTATAAAAAGGGCTATATTCATAGAAAACGGAACTTCTTTCGCTTTTTTAGCTTCCTTTGACTTTGGCAAACCTAGAAACGTAAGTCCATATAATTTCACGTAAGTCGAAACCGCAACGGCCATACTTAAAGCCATTATGGCTCCTACCGTAAAAATAAGTATCCTTGGAAGAACGGAACTTATATGAAAACCTAAAAATACAACCTCGAGATTTAGCCATTCGGAAACGAACCCGTTAAGCGGCGGAATTCCGGCGGCTGATAAAATCCCTATAAATATAAGCCCTCCAGTCAAAGGCATGCCTTTTAAAATTCCCCCGAATTTATCGATATCGTGGCTTCCCGTTTCATATTCTATATTTCCCGAACCCATAAATAAAAGGCTTTTAAAAAACGCATGATTTATAAGAGCGTATAGCGAGGCGACGAGAGCAAGTGCGGAGAGACCGGCTAAACCGAAATAATTATAATAAAGCGATGCGCCTATTCCGGTTAATATCAAACCCATATTATCGACGGTCGAATAAGACAACAGCACTTTAATATCATGCGTCTGGGACATATATAAAACGCCGAAAAACATCGTCGATGCCGCAATAATCAATATGATTGAACCAAGGATTAACGCAGTGTTTAGCGGGTGAAGAACATAAAGTCCGAACCTGATGACCCCGTAAACCCCGCAGGACGTTAACACGCCGCTTAAAATTCCGGACACGCCTGAAGGCGATGCGGGATGAGCCTCGGGCAGCCATATATGAAGTGGAACTATGCCCATTTTTGCCCCGAAACCGAATAAAAACAACAGAAAAACTATTTCTTTTACATAAGCCGGCATAATTAAACTTTTAAGCGTTTCTAAATTAAAACTATTTGCATGCAAATATAAAATTATTAAACCGATTATTATAAGCATTGCACCTATTTCCATTATAACCGCCATTAAAAAAGCGGCTCTCTTAGTTCCCTTGATATAATGTTTGGTCATTACAAGAAAATAGGAAGATACCGCCATAATTTCCCAGAAAATCATAAACATAAAGCCGTTAAAGGAAATAATGACATAGTAAACGCTGATAAGCATTATGCCGAACAGGAACGAAAAAAGCGGCGTATTTATCTCGCTACCTATCTTTTCGATATATTTTATCTGGTAGAGGGCTATATAAAAAAATACCGAAAAAATAAACAGTATAAAAAAATCGCTTAACGGGTCGAATTTTAATATTATTCCGCCTGCAGGAAAAAATCTTCCAATCCGAAACGACAGGTTTAAAAGATTTCCCCCTTCGATAAACGAAATTACTGAATATAAAACAGCCGTAAAAGAAGCCGCCATATATAGAACGTTGGAAAAAACGAAAGGTATGGATTTAAATCTATCCCCTGAAATCAAACCTATAATCGAAACAATAACGCCTGATAACGAAAAAAGTAAAAATAGATAATAATAACTATACGTCATTTTAAGCCACCGTTTTTTATTAACAGCAAAACGTTTAATATTTCAAAAGGATTTGGCGGGCAGTGGGGCAGCGCAATTACATTTTCGTTATCGAGTAAAGCAAACAGGTTTAAATCCTTCGCCCCCTTTGCCGTTTCGTTCTCGAAAACGCCGCCGGAAATAGCGCATGAACCTGCCAAAACGATAAACCTAGGTTTCGGAATATTATCTAAAACATTTAAAAATACCTCCTCCATCCGTTCCGTAAAAGTTCCGGTCGCAAGCAATACATCGGCAAACCTAGGACTTGGCGTAATAAATATTCCCAACCTGTGCATATTGTAATACGGATTGTTTAACGCGTTTATTTCCGATTCGCATGCCCCGCAAGAACCTGTATCTATATGTTTAACAAATAACGATTTTTTAAAAATTTTTTTATCGGCCGTATAATTTTGCGGACGTATATTGAAATCTAATCCTGCTGTATAACTTATTGCACCGATACCTCTTGAGTCCGTAACATCGATACAGGCATCTATACACAATCCGCAAAAAATGCATCTTTCCGCATCGATAACTTTTAAAGCCGCACCCTCCTTTATTTCTTCTTCGCCGGATAAATTACTCAGGTTTATTGCTTTCGTCGGACAGACAAGTTCACACTCCCTGCATTTCCGTTCTAGCTCATTGACTTTTTTTGTCAAATTTAAGCATTTCTGTTCATTTATTTTTAACGATGAGATAAAGCCGTCGTAAAAATCGTTTTCTTTAGGAAATTTAACCGATTTTATTCCGAATTTTAATCCGTTATAAGTCCAGAAAGCCATTATGCTTTAATCCTTATATTATAATTATTATATTGATTTTTTTAACTTTATTGTTTTTGTTCCGCTTCATTTGTCCAATGCCGCAACGGAAAAATTATAACTCGTTTCGTTAATGTTAAAATCCATCATCATCGTATTTTTTGTACCGCAGGCAAACAATTTATAATTATTTTCAAACGGATACTTGATATTTATTTTTTTAAAAATATTACCGTCAAAATCTTTTATATAACAAAAAATTGCTCCTTCGGACGATTCCGCGTATCCAAAGCCGTGCTTTGACTTTTCGTATTTTAAATATCGGTTTTCCAAGTCCTTCAACTCTTCAAATTCTTCCTGCCTCCATAAATAATCTGCTGTGTAACGAAATCCTTTTCGTTTAAGCATATCGCAACAGTATTCAAGTATATTTAAAGACTGTCCTATTTCTTCAATTCTGACCATATATCTCGAAAAAGCATCTCCATCTTCAAATACGACTGGTTTAACATTTATTTTACTGTATAAAAGATACGGTCTGTTTATTCTTAAGTCTGATGAAATTCCTGCGCTTTTTGCGACAACTCCTTTTGCGCCGAACCGCTTTGCCGTTTTTAAATCTATTTTTCCGGTAGTCTTAAGCCTGTCTATATGGGATTTCGTTTCCATATTCTTTTTAATTATCTCCTGAACTTTATTTACGATTGATCTTATGGAATTAAAAATATTTTCGATATCTTCGAGCGATAAATTTCTCATGATTCCGCCTATTTCGTTAATGCCCATAAGATAACGGGATTTTAAATACTTATGGGACAACTGTTTTAACGCCTCCGCATGATAGGCGTATAAAGCGGAAGGAACCTGAATATAGGTAGACTCGGCTATTTCCGATAAATTTTCTATATGGTTCCTGATTCTTTCAAATTCAGCAAAAAACATGCGCAGAATTTTAATATTATTATGTATTTTATCCGTAAGCCCGAAGAAATCTTCAATGCCCAGGCAGCAGCTTAGGGATGCGGAAAAAGCGTGAAGACCGGATATTCTCTCTATAAGCAAAATCTGTTCGTATAAATTTCTTTTTCCGGCAAAAACGCTTTCAACATTTCTTTTCTTATATCCTGCCGTAATTTCTAAATTATGAAGCTCTTCCCCCGACGACAAAAAATTAAATAAAATAGGCTCGGAGACGCCTTTTCTTACCGGACCCCAGATAAACTCATAATCTCCCAAAAATTTATATTTGCCGTGATTCATAGCTTTTGTAAATTTTTTAATTTATTTTATTTTAAAATTTATGATATGAACTATCCCAATTAATAAATTATGCAGGCCGCTTGGAATATAAAATCCTAAAATTAACGATGCCGCGAGCGGCAGTAACATAGGCACATATGAAAACGGCGAAAAATCGCCTCTTTCTGCCTTAAAATTTTCGTCCGCTTTACCGAAAACCATTGAACCAGATTTCGTGAGTAAGCTTATGAAAGCAGCTAATAAAAAACCTATTAATATAACAGCTACCAAGTAATAACCGTCTTTTAAACTCTGAAGTATAATTAAAAATTCGCTTATAAAGATTACCGACGGAGGAACTCCGATTAACGCAACGGAACCTATAGAAAACAAAAAAGCGGTTTTCGGCATAATATGAAAAACTCCCTTGATTTTTTTAATATTTTTAGTCTTAAACTTATGTAAAAAATTCCCGGCGCCGAAATACATTGTAGATTTTGTCAGGGTGTGCCCCAGCATCTGTAAAAGCGCGCCAAACGTTCCAAATATTCCGCCAAGACCGAAACCTAAAGTAATTATTCCCATATGCTCTATGCTGGAATAAGCAAAAAGCCTTTTTGAACTGTTTTGGTATATTATTCCCATTACTCCTATAAAAATTGAGAATATGCCTATAGTAATAAGTATAACCTCGGGGTAACCGAAACCTAAACTTTTTCCGGCAATACCGAAATATCTAATAATACCGTATAGGGCTACATTTTCTAAAGATGCTGACAGCATAGCCGATACAGGAGAAGGCGCTTCCGAATAAGCGTCGGGAACCCATGTATGCATAGGCGATAGTCCTACTTTTGTCCCTAATCCTATTACTATTAATACAAAAGCTATGCGCACTATACCTTCGTTAAGATAAACGGCATTTAAACCAAGAACCGTCCAGTCCAAAGATGAAACTATGTTTGCGCTTCCAGGAATGTTTCCTGAAAGATAGAATAAGATTGTGCCTAGAAGGGCAAGCGATATTCCTGAAGATACTACTAAAATATATTTCCATGCAGCTTCTATAGATTTTTCGGTAACCTCTGATATTACTAAAAAGGAGCTTGTAATAGTTGTAAGTTCGATATCTATAAGGTAAACCGCCATATTATTAATCATAGGGGCAATAAGCATGGTAAATGCAAAAAGATTAAAAAAAAGTTCATACCTAAAAAATTCATTTTCGGTCATCTTTTCATTATTTATAGCGAGCCTCATATATGAAATACTGTAAATAGACGAAAGAAAATAAACTATACTTACAAGCAGAATTAAATAAGCGGAAAATTTATCTATTGCTATCGCATTATTAAACAAAAAAATCGGTTTAAAATTTAACACAAAATAAAGAATAATAAATGCGCCTATAATATCTAAAGAAGAGGCTAAAAGACTTATGTATTCAGCAAATCTTTTATTTTTTAAAATAAAAGAACTTAAAGATGCTAATAGCGGACTTATCAAAACTATAAATATAAAAAGTTTCATGTTCATATGATTTTAACCTACCAGTCTGTTTAACATAGAAGTGGAAAATGATCCCGTCCGCATCTTCATAAACATCGAAAGAATCAGCATTGCCGTTACCGTTACCAGAATATCGAATAAAACTACCAGTTCTACTATTATCGGAAGAGTTGGGACTACAGCGACCGATAATAGAAATATTCCGTTTTCTATGACAAGTAGTCCAAGAATATGGGTTATAGTCGTAAATCTTGAAATAATCATAAAAAACCCTACAAATATTAAACTTAAAGCAATTGAAGCAACATTTACGACTATTTTAGAAGAAAACGGAGAAATTAACCTGTATATCAAAAAATAGGCAATAACAGTTAAGACAACGCCTGAAATAATAGAAAACGGTATTTTAAGGGTCAATTTTACTTCTTCTTTAATGTTAAATTTTTTTATCATTTTTAAAAGAATGTAAGGAACAAATATCGTTCTTACGAAAAGCGTTAAAAAAGCGACAAGATATAAATCTACGCTTTGCGCTTCTATTCCCAGAATAAGAGTCAGGACGAATATTAAAAACGACTGGAAACCGTAAGCGTGTATATAAAACGAAATCCATCTCGAACTCAGCATTACGAAAGAGGACAGAAGAACCAGCGAAACCAGAAGGTCTTCGATAACGTAAATGTAAAGCGGCATTGAGTATCCAAGCATTTTTTAAAATCCTTTGTATTGAAAAGTCATTATTGCAAGCACGCTTAAAACGAACGCGGCGCCGAAATATTCCTGATATCTGAAAAACCTTAATCTTGAAATTGCCGTATCTATCACGGCGGCAATTACCCCGATTGCAAGCATTTTTATAATAAGGCTTACTATAGCTATAATAAGAGAAACGGGGGCATGATTCACGGCTAAACCCCATGGGAAAACCAAAACGTTCAAAAAAATAACTAAAAGTAAAAACTGCTTCATGTATCCAGCCCATTTTAATAATGCCAGATATGGTCCGGAGTATTCTAAGATCCTAGCTTCCTCAATCATGCTCATCTCGGCGTGGGTGGAAGCATTAATAGGTCTCCTGTCCGTATCTGCTAAAAATAACAGGAAAAAAGCCGCAATTATCATAAAATGCGGCGAACTGAAATAGAGCGGCAGAGAAGCGGTTATAGTATGAAGCATAACATACGGGAGAGTCGATTTTGAGATTAAAGCAACTCCAACAAAAACAAGAATGAGGGTAGGTTCGGAAAGAATAGCAAGCAGAGTGGAGCGCGAAGAACCTAACCCGCCGTAGCTTGTGCCGAGGTCAAGGGACGCTACATTTATAAAAAAAGATGAAAGAGAAAATAGAAACGCTCCGCCCAGCATATCGCCCATGAAACCTAGAGGAAGCGGATATACCGTTAGAACCGGAATCAGAAGGGTTATGAGTATCATCGAAATAAAAGAAACAAACGGAGCAGACTTAAAGACAAACGATGCGTCCTTCGGTATTAAAATTTCTTTATGGAAAAGTTTATAGAGGTCGTAATAGGGCTGGAAAACCGACGGTCCCGTCTTGCCCTCTATGATTTCTTCTACTTTAGATATAAAACCTGCTATAAAAGGAGAAAACACGAGAACCGTTAAAACCTGAAATGCTTGAAAAACGGTAAAATTGAGGTATAAATTTAGATAGGCATTCATTATAATAAGCCAATACTCCTTTTTCTACATTACGTTTAATCAATAAATTGTGTAACGCTTATAATACTGCGTCAACCAATATGCGATGTAGGAGTTATTAGCTTGTTATTTATACAAAGCGGTTAGGCAAACCCCATTGCCATAATTTTCTATAATTTTGGCATATAACGAAAAAATTGTCAATAAAAAAGTAACATAAATAATTAACGGAATAATATAAATAAATATTTTATTCTCATTTATAATATATTTATTCTCGATTAACATTCTTACGCTATAATTATTCATAAATACGGCATCGATATTAAGATAATATTGTGCATTACAATTAATCAATTAATTGAATTTAAAAGGAGATTCGTCATGAAAAAGTTTAAGATTTTATTTTTGTTTTTATCTGTATTTGTTTTTGCGGGAACGTATTTTCTCGGCAGCGCTTCTGCAATGAAACATCCTAATTTTATGCGGCATAAATTTATGCGTTGTCGTAAAATGGATATGATGGGGATGTTCAATATTTTTATGCTTAAAAATAAATTGCATTTGACTAAAAATCAGCTTCACCAAATTAAAATAATTAAGCGGCAGGAATTTACGGCTTTTAAGTCAAATATTAGGAACTTTAGAAATCCGCTGCTTTCGGCAATGAAATCGGGAACGTTTAACAAAAACGTTTTTGTAGCAAATATTACGAATAAAGTTAAAAATATGGCTGAAATCAAGGCAAATTTTCTTACAAAATTCTTTAACGTTTTAACCCCTGCGCAGAGAAGCAGGTTTGTATTTCTTATGAAGAAAAAGATTCATAACAGAATTAAACGCCTTGAGTTTATGAAAAAAATGTTAAACAAAAGAATCAAAATTATGAATGAAAATTTATCCGAATAATATTTATCGCTATCGCGGTTAAATTTTAATTTTGCCGAAGCAGACGAACTATTTTTTTAATGCGGCTGTTTCGGCTATTCCATTTATTTAATTAATATTTTTTATATAATGTGCTTTTTCATAAATTTTTAAATTTTATAAACTATTATGCCAAAAGTTATAATGATTGAAGATGATAAAGAAATTGCTGAGCTTTTAAAAGAATATCTCCATAAATTCAATATCGACCTTATAAATTTTGAAAACGCAAAGGAAGGGCTTGAAGCTATCGATAAAGGCGCAAATAATTTTGACCTATTAATTTTAGACCTGACTTTGCCGAATGCCGACGGATTAGAAATATGTAAATCAGTGTCGCAAAAGTACCATCTGCCTATAATTATTTCTTCGGCGAGAGGCGACTATTCCGACATAGTTACCGGTCTTGAAATCGGAGCCGACGATTACGTCGCAAAACCATATAATCCAAGAGAACTCGTCGCCAGAATAAGATCTATAACAAGAAGAAAAGTGAAGGCAAATAACCACGATTACGGTTTTGAAATAGACGAAAGTAAAATGCTCGTCAAAAAAGACGGCAAAGCCTTAGATTTAACTTCCGCGGAATACGAGCTTTTTTTAATTTTATATAAAAACAAAGGCAACGTTATTACAAGGGACTATATTCTAGAAAATATAAAAACTATGAATTATGAAAGTATTGACAGAACCGTCGACGTTTTAATAGGAAGGATCAGAAAAAAAATAGGGGACGACCCACGAAATCCCAAATATATTAAATCCATAAGGGGTTACGGATATAAATTTTATGAAATTTAACAGACATTCAGTATTATTTAAAATTAATATAGTTTTTATTTTGACTTTTGCCGTACTGCTTTTTTTTTACTTATTTGCTAACAAAATAATTGACCGCATGGAAACTTTCAGATTCATAAGAAAAACTATTTTTCTGGCAAAAAAAAATAAATTGACCGACGGTAAATTTTTTGGAATAAATCTAATAAAAAATAAACAAAAGATTGATAAAATATTAAAAAACGGAAAGTTCCTGCTTAAAAGAAATCCTCCGCGATTCAATTATCATCTTACCTTATTAATATTTAACGGAAATAAATATATATACTTGAAGTCAGAAAGCGGAAAAACTGCTTTTTTGTTTAAAAGAACTTCGGGGATTAGCGGCAGGCAGAAGATTTTATTGGCAGCATGGTTAAGTTTAAATATTATCCTTGTTCTTTTATATATCAGCATATTTCGTTCCATAAGACCTCTCGGAAAATTGAGAAAAAAAATAGAAGAATTTAAAAACGGTAATATAAACGTAAATTTAAATGATTACATGTTAAGAAAGGATGAAATAGGATTCGTAGCAAAAGAATTTAAAGAAGCAATTGACGGCGTTAAAAAAACCATGAATACAAGGGTATGGTTTATAAGAAACATAGCACACGAATTAAAAACCCCTATTACTAAAGGGAAAATTGCTTTAGAACTCTTGAAAAACGAGGACGAAAACAAAAAAAGAATATTTTCAGATATTTTTAACAGGCTCGAAATGCTCATAAACGAACTATTTGCGGCGGAAAAAATAGCGGCAGGCAACGAAATTTTGAATATAACCGCCTGTAATTCAATAGATATAATTAATAGAGCGAAAGAACTCCTTTTCTTAAAAAACAGCGGCGGCATCAACGTTATAACCGACGACAAGGATTACACCGTTAAAGCTGATTGCGAACTTCTAATCATCAGCGTTAAAAATTTATTAGATAATGCGATTAAATTTGGAACAGATAAGAAAGTAACGGTTAATATAGAAAAAGGCGTTTTAAGCGTTATAAACGAAGGGGCAAAACCGTCTATTTCCGAAGATGCTATGTTCGAGCCTTTTTTAAAAGACCTTAACGTAAAAAACAAAGATGGCTTCGGTCTTGGTTTATATATAACTAAACAGATTATTGAAAAACACGGGTTAAAAATTATATACGCATATTCTGGCGGCAAAAATATTTTTAAAATAGATTTAAATAAAATTCAAATTTGATTAAATAATAAAATCGTTGTATATTAAATAAATGGGGTTATTCGGAAAAATTTTTTTTGCGATAGTTATATATATATTTTTAGAAATTTACGTATTTATAGAAATAGCCGAAAGATTAGGTTATCCCGCAACGGCAGGTTTTTTGATATTTTTTAGTATCGCAGGCTACATAATAACAAAAAAAATTAAATATATTACCCTTCAAAATACGCTATACGATTTTTCCAACGGAAAAATTTTAAATAAAAATTTAATCAAATCTACTGCTTATTTTATCGGCGGAATACTGTTTTTTATTCCGGGATTTATCACTGATTTTATAGCAGTTCTTTTTTTGATTCCTTTTTTAAATTACTATATAATTTATTTTATATTTAAATATTTTAAAAATAGAATAAAAGGTAATTTTTATACTTATTATGATTTCAATAATGCGACATACGAATATAAAGCAGGTGAAGAATCAAGCCCTAAAAAAATTCCCGATTTAGAAAATAAAGAGGATTCTAATAAAAATTAGATGCCGTATTCTATATCGCCTCATTCTGTAATTCCGTGATTTTTGCGACCGCCTTTTTAGAAAGGTCATAAAGCTTGCCGAGAACTTCAAATTCTATCGGGGTTTTTTCTGCGCAACCCTGAATTTCGATAATTTTTTGATTGCCCGTCAGTATAAAATTAAAATCGAGATCGGCGGTTGAGTCTTCCGAATAATCTAAATCTACTAAAATTTCTCCGTTTACTATGCCTATGCTTATTGCGGCGACGGAGTCGTAAAACGGCATTTTTTCTATTTTTCCCTCTTTGATAAGATTTAAAAACGCAAGATGGGCGGCGACATATGCTCCGGTTATAGAAGCCGTCCTCGTTCCGCCGTCTGCGCTTATAACGTCGCAGTCTATTAATACTGTAATCCCCGGAAAATAAGAAAAATTAATAACCGACCTTAGCGACCTGCCTATTAACCTCTGTATTTCCTGAGCCCTTCCGTTTACTTTTCCTTTTGATGAGTCCCTCGGTATCCTGTTTTGCGCGGACCTCGGGAGCATCGAATATTCTGCCGTAAGCCAGCCTTCGCCTTTGTCTTTTAAAAACGGCGGTACCTTATAATCGACGGATGCCGTACAAATCACCTTAGTATCGCCTGCTTCTACCAGACACGAACCTTCGGCATATTTCATATAACCGGGAGTTATAACTATAGTCCTCATTTCATCGGCCGCCCTATTGTTATTTCTTATCATCTTTTGTTTTATTTACCCCAGTCCTTATTTTCGATAAAAAATATGTAAAGGTCTTTTAAGTTTACGGCGTTTAACAGCCTAACGCCCATTAGGGAACATAGAGCCGGTATATCGTTTAGCAAGGAATCTTTATCCGAAATCACCGTTAGAACGTCATTGCGGTTCAAAGTTTTAAGTTTACGGACGACCGCCCATACGGGAGGGCCTCAGCAAAGCCCCCTAATATCAAGTATGTTAACGCCGTAATTCAATCCCGGTTGAATCTCCATTTTTACCTCTTTTAGGTTATTTAAAGTTTTTATCTGCCGAATTAACTTATTTAACCTTAACCGCCGCATCCAAGATGCCGTTAATGAAAGCCGGCGATTCGTCGTTTCCGAATTTCTTCGCTATTTCTATCGCTTCATTAATAACCACGTTTTTAGGGGTTTCGGGAATAAATAAAATCTCGTAAATAGAAAGCCTTAAAATATTCCTGTCAACTCTCGACATTCTTTCAATAGTCCAGTTTTTAGCCAGAGTTCTGATAAGGCCGTCTATTTTTTCCAGATTCGATAAAGTACCGCGTACGATATTTGCAAAGAAATCAAAAATCTGGAAAATATCCTTTTTCCTGTTTAAATCTTCTTTTGTTTTTATAAATCCGTCTCTCATAAGGCTTTCCGAAGCAAAATCATTATAAAAACAATTTATTTTATAGTCTAAATTGTTAACGTTTCCGTCTTCTTCGTATAAAAACTGTAAAGCAAGCTCTCTCGCCTTTCTTCTTTTTGTCATAAATAAATAGTTAAATTTCAGCTCTTCTTAATTTTTGCGTAAAGGCTTGCCATTTCTACGGCAGACATTGCCGCATCGAAACCTTTATTCCCCATTTTAGTGCCGGCGCGCGATATCGCCTGTTCGATAGATTCTGCCGTTATAATCCCGTAACTTACAGGAACATTGTAGTGGATTGAAAGTTCGGAAATTAATTTCGTGACTTGATTCGACAACAGGTCAAAATGGGTAGTTTCGCCCCTTATCAGCGTTCCAAGACAGATTACAGCATCGTATTTTTTTGTTTCCAACAGCATTTTCACCGCCATGGGAAGTTCAAAGGCTCCCGGAACCTTTACGACCGATACGTTATCCTCGTTAGCTCCCGCTCTTTTTAAGTAATCCAGCGCTCCGTCCAGCAGTTTGCCGTTAATAAAATCGTTAAATCTCGATATAACTATACCAAATCTAAAACCGGCGGCTTTAAGCTCGCCTTCTATTAAATTAAAATTACCCATTTCACGCTCCCGCTAATTTAATTTTAATTTTTATTTTACTATTTCATTTTTAATATGTGTCCTAATTTTTCTTTTTTCGTTTTTAAATAATGTTTATTAGTTTCGTTAGGGCATATTTCTACGGGAACCCTTTCGACGACGCTTAGGCCGTATCCTTCCAGTCCTATTATTTTTTTAGGATTATTGGTCATAAGCCGCATTTTCCCGACGCCTAGGTCCACCAAAATTTGGGCGCCTACCCCGTATTCCCTTAAATCTGGTTTAAATCCCAATTTTTCGTTTGCTTCGACGGTATCGTAGCCTTCGTCCTGAAGATTATATGCTTTTAATTTATTTACAAGCCCTATGCCCCTGCCTTCCTGCATTAAATAAAGTACAACGCCTCTGCCTTCATCGTCTATCATCTCCATAGCCGTTTTCAACTGGTCTCCGCAGTCGCATCTCATGGACCCGAAAATATCCCCTGTAAGACACTGTGAATGAACCCTGACGAGAACGGGTTCGTCTTTTTTGATATCTCCTTTGACAAGGGCTATATGTTCTTTAAAATCGATATCGTTTGAATATACTATAATTTTAAAATCCCCAGCGAACTCCGTTGGTATTTTAGATTCTACAAGCCGCTTGACGTGTTTTTCGTGTTTAAGCCTGTAATTTATAAGATCTTTTACGGTTAAAATCTTTATATCGAATTTTTTTGAAAACTTCATCAAGTCGGGCATTCTCGCCATCGTTCCATCGTCGCGCATTATTTCGCATATGACGCCGTACGGCTTCAGTCCGGCTATACGGGCTATATCTATCGAACCTTCAGTCTGTCCGGTCCTTGTCAATACTCCGCCGTTCTTGCCTCTCAAAGGAAAGATATGTCCCGGCCTGACTAAATCTGACGGTTTGGCATCGTCTTCTATCGCGGTTAATATAGTTTTCGCCCTATCGTGCGCCGATATTCCCGTAGTAACCCCCTCTTTTGCCTCAATAGATACGGTAAACGCCGTGGTAAACTTAGACTCGTTATTTACGACCATAGGCGGAAGGTCTAAACTGTCGGCTTTTTCTTCCGTTAACGTTAAACATATCAATCCTCTTGCATTTTTCGTCATAAAGTTGATAATTTCCGGAGTAGTATGCTCGGCGGCCACGACTAAGTCTCCTTCGTTTTCCCTGTCCTCGTCATCTACGAGAATAATCATTTTCCCGTTCTTTATATCGAGAGCAGCTTCTTCTACTGTTGCTAAACTCATATTTATCTACCATCCTTTTTAAGTTATTGCATAAAGCCGTTTTCGGCTAAAAATTCCATGGTCAAACCGCCGGAGTTCGCGGTCGGCTTTTTGGCTCCGCCGCTGGACGGTTCGGCCGCAGCTTCTTTTAAGCGGTTCACGACCGTTCTTTCTATTATGTCGGATTCAAGATTTACGTAATCGCCGGCCGCTTTAAACTTTAAATTTGTTTCGGCGTATGTTAAAGGTATTAAGCTTACAAAAAAAATACCGTCGCCGGTTTCGTTTACGGTTAGGCTAATTCCGTCTATACTTATCGAGCCTTTCTTTATAATATAATTTTTAATATCGGCATCTATAGAATTTATTATTTTTATGCCTATAATAATGGAATTCCCCGTTCTTTTTTTAACCGAAATCCTGCCTATGCCGTCTATATGCCCCAGCACAAAATGTCCTGAAATATCCGAATTTACGGAAAGAGCAGGCTCTATATTCACGCTTTCGTTTATTTTTAAATATTTTAATGCGGAATCGTTTAAAGTTGCAGGGGTATAATCAAAATATAAAACGGGATAGTTTATCTCTTTTACGGTAAGACAGACGCCGTTAACAGCTATGCTCTGTCCGATATATGCATTTTTGCAGGTATTTTTTGCAGCTACCGACAAAATACCGTTACTTATAGATTTTACCGCTCCCTGTTCTTTTATTATGCCGCTGAACATATTGTTAAAACTAATGAAAATTAATATTAAATTTATTTATATTTCGGATAATACGATAAAAATATTTCATCGCCGAATTTTTTAATATTTAAGCCGCTCAGTTTTAATTTCTCTTTGCTTCCCAAATTTAACGCTCCGAATAAGTCGAGACCCTTGTCTCTCCCTAAAATATAAGGCGTCAAATTAAAAACCAGCTTATCGTAATTTTTTTCGCAAATCAAAGAACCGAAAAGTGAGGGACCGGCTTCGACAAGTATGCCCATAATCTTCAGCTCTCCGCATCTTCTGAATATTTCCTGGAGATTCAGAAACCTTTGACCCTTTATATTATTATAATATACATCGTTTATAATTGCACCTTTTTCTTTTAAAAGCTTTTTTTTCTTATCTTTTTCCTTATCGTAATACCTTGAAGTAAATATTAAAACATCTCCGCGCGAGATAAAAATTTTCGCATCGACGGGAGTAGCCAAATCGGGGTCTAAAATTATTTTAGTCCATCTTTTGGCCGTGAATTTGTCTTTAATACCGTCTTTGCTTATGCGGACATCAAGCATAGGGTCGTCTTTTATGACAGTTTTTGCGGAAACCATTATTGCGTCGTTTATAAACCTTAAGTAATGGATATATCCAAGCGATTTTCCGGATGAAAGATAGGATTTTTCTTTATCGTTTTTATAGCCTATATTTCCGTCTAAAGTTAAGGCTTCTTTGACTGTTATAAACGGCAGTCCG
>JAKAKK010000003.1 GCA_021813525.1 bacterium | reverse complement strand
AACGGCGGCTCAAGATTCAAGGAGAAGTTAAGTATGAGGTACCAAGGGAAAGTGAAATGGTTTAACGACAGCAAAGGTTTTGGTTTTATCGAACAGGAAAACGGACCGGATGTTTTCGTTCATTATTCTGCAATTTCGCAGGACGGTTTTAAAACCTTAACGGAAGGACAGAAAGTAGAGTTCGAAATCACCAACGGCGCGAAAGGCCCGCAGGCTATCAACGTCACGAAGGGTTAATCCCCGTTTATTACTTTAAGCGGTGTATGCGATATCTACTTGCGTTAAATCATTAAAGGTTCACTATCCTTATAATTCAGCAAGCAAAAAAAAGCATACCGTTTTAAAAGTTCAACCATTTTAAAATCATTTACCCCAGTAAATAAATTAAATTTATTGGGGTATTTTTATTTAATAAAGAAAACCGGAGGGATACATAATTGGATTTTCAGGAAAAAATCAGAAATATTGCCGTAGTCGCGCACGTTGACCACGGAAAAACTACGCTTATAGACAAAATGCTTAAAGAAAGCATAAGCAAAAGGGACTTCGAAGCTCTTTCGGAAAGAGCCATGGACAGCGACGAGCTTGAAAAGGAAAGAGGAATAACTATTTTATCTAAATGTACGGGAATTAAATATAAGGATTACAGAATCAACATAGTGGACACTCCGGGACACGGAGACTTCGGAAGCGAAGTAGAAAGGGTTCTCGCCATGGTTGACGGCGTCTTATTGCTTGTGGACGCTTTCGACGGGCCTATGCCGCAGACCAGGTTTATCCTTAAAAAATGTTTCGAATACAACCTGCACGTCCTGCTCGTTATAAATAAAATAGACAGGCCGGGAGCAAGGCCGGAAGAAGTTTTAGAAATGGTTTACGACCTTTTCCTCGAACTAGGCGGAGAAAACGTAAATTTAGATTTTCCGGTTATTTATGCTTCGGCAAAAGAAGGTTATGCAATTAAAGATTTAAAAATACAGGGAGAAGACAGATTTAAAGACAAGCTTAATCCTTTATTCGACGCGATAATAGATTATATACCGCATCCTCCTATTTTAAACAAGCCCGGCCTCGAATTTCTGGTTACCAGCATAGGCCACGACGATTTTCTGGGAGCGACGGCTATAGGAATAGTTAAGTCCGGCAGGCTCAAAGTGAACGACGCAGTGTATTTATATAATGCAAAAGACGAATTGGTAAAAGCGAAACCGAACAAGATTTTTTTGTTCGACGGGCTTAAAAGAGTGGAAACCAACGAAATTAACGAAGGAGATATAGCCCTGGTAGCAGGGCTTACGGGAGTTAACGCCGGCGATTACATCGTGAACGATAAGCCGGTTTCGCCGCTTCAGAGAATAAAAATAGACGAGCCGGTCATACTCGTAAATTTTATAGTCAACAAAAGCCCGTTTTCCGGGAAGGAAGGAAAGCTCGTTACGACGAGGCAGTTGAGAGAGAGGCTTTTCAAAGAGGTATCCAATAACGTCGGCTTAAAAGTGGTAGAAACCGGAGACGAAACGGTATTCGACGTTTACGGCAGGGGACTCCTGCACCTTTCTATTTTAATAGAAAAAATGAGAAGGGAAGGATTTGAATTCGCCGTATCAAAGCCAAAAGGCGTGGTAAAGGAAGTGGACGGGAAAAAGATGGAGCCTTACGAGCTTTTATATATAACCGTCAAAGACGAATTTACCGGTTCGGTGCTTGAAAGGCTTTCTTCTATGAAAGGAAATTTACTGGATATGACGAAAGACGACAAAGGCAATACTTACCTTGAATTCGTAATACCTTCGAGAAGCATAATGGGATTTCATAACGAATTTCTGACTATGACGAAAGGCACCGGTACGATGAACCACAACTTTTATAAGTTCGACGACTATGCTTACGACATATCCCCCAGAAAAAACGGGGTAATGATATCCATGGAAAACGGAGAAGCCAACTCTTACGGGCTCTTTAACCTTCAGGACAGGGGCAGTATGTTTGTCGCCCCCCAGGACGAAGTTTACGAAGGCATGCTCATAGGCATCCATTCGAAACCGGGCGATATAACCGTAAATCCGTGCAAGAAAAAACAGCTTACAAATATGCGGTCCAAGGCTTCCGACGAAATGATAACGCTGACGCCGCCTATAAAGCTAACCATAGAATACGCCCTTGAATTTATAGAAGACGACGAACTTGTAGAATTTACGCCTAAGTCTATCCGCCTGAGAAAAAAACTGCTGTCGGAAAACGACCGCAAGAAAGAATCGAGGGGCCTTCTCAAAGTTTGACGGCTCCATATTAAATGTTATATATTATATTTATTGCCTGAAACATATATATAATAAAAACAGGATTAAACCGCCGTATGAGAATAAAAGTTTGCGCCGTGCAGATGTCGCCGTCCAAGGATATCGATTCATCCATGCTAAAAGCGGCGGACCTTTTATCCATGGCGGCAAAGAATAAAGTCAACGTCGTCTGTTTCCCTGAGCTTTTTTTAATGAACTGGTTTTTGCAGGATAAAAGCCCCGAAAAAATACGGGAGAATATCGGGACGGCTGAAGATTTAGACGGCAGAACGTTAAGTTTTTTCAGGGAACAGGCTAAAAAATTTAACACCGTCGTCATAGTTCCTTTTTTTGAAAAATACGAAAATAATTTCTACAACAGTTCCGCCGTGATAAGCGAGGAAGGAAGCATCATCGGGGTTTACAGGAAAGTTCACCTTCCGGAACTGGAATATTATCACGAGAAATCCTATTTTTCCTCCGGAAACGATTTTCCCGTTTTTAAAACGAGTTTTGCAAATATAGGGGTTCAGATGGGCTGGGACAATTTTTACCCCGAATCTTCAAGGATTTTGTCTCTTAAAGGCGCCGATATTATTTTGTCTCCGACCGCTTCGGCTTTCAATACCAACGGCAAATGGTTTTTGTCTATCTCGGCAAACGCTTTTTTAAACGGCGTATATATATTGAGGGTCAACAGGGTCGGCAGGGACAAGCCGCTGGATTTTTACGGAAAATCTTTCTGCGTTGCGCCGGGCGGAAACATAATAGACGATTTTGCGGGAATAAACGAGTGCGCCCTTATTTACAATATCGATATTAAGGAAGTGGGAAGAGCGCGGGAAAACTGGCCTTTTATCGGAAACCGCGCCAAAGACGCATATAAGGATATTATTAATTATTGACGGATTGCCTGCAATGATATAACGTAAATTGAAATATCGTTTCGTATGAAAATAAATTTTTTAGACCTGAAAGAATTTGTTTCCCCGCACGCAACCAATCATTCCTTGACCGAATATATAATCAAAGAAATGTTCGACCTGCATATGCGGTCGTCCCAAACCGTATGGGACAGGAAAATGTTCGACGACGAATTGAAGCGGGAAGGTTCCGGTTTTTTAATATGCTATTCGGACGGCGCGGCGGATAAGGCGGACGGCGGCGGTCCTTCCGGAAAATTTACGGAGGGGGATATAGACTCTTCCATGAAATTCGATTTGCAGTCGCGTATTATAGGTTTTTTTATTTTCTATAACGTTCTGGACGAAATGCACATACTGGACATTACCGTGTCGAACGAAATGCAGTCGAAGGGAATAGGCTCGCTAATGCTCGACAGGGTTATAAAAATAAATGCCGGCAGGGGCATAAAAGATTTTTTTCTGGAAGTCAGGACGTCCAATTTAAAGGCGGCGAATCTTTATAAAAAGTTCGGCTTTAAAATATTTATGCTCAGGAAAAACTATTACGAAGATAACGGAGAGGACGCTTTATGCATGGTAAAAAAATCGTAAGCGAAAAGTGCGAAATAACCGTCAACCGAAAAATAAAAGATACCGAAGGAACATATATTTTAAGAATTAAAAACGGGTTCATAGCATCTAATTTTAAACCAGGGCAGTTTGTCATGCTCAAGATTAACGAAGGCGGGCTTAATCCTCTTCTCAGCAGGCCGTTTTCTATTTTCAACAGATTCGGCGATTCAGAATTCGAAGTATTATACAGGGTTTTCGGAAAGGGAACCGGAATATTGAGCGAAACAGCGGAGGGGAGTTTTCTGGAAGTAACCGGCCCTCTGGGAAACGGTTTCGAACTTAATCTTAATGCCGTTCATAGAGTCCGCATATTGATTGCCGGAGGCATAGGCATAGCCCCCTTATATTCTTTGCCGGAATATATCAATAATAATTCCGTTCAAGATAAAACAATACTGTATTACGGTGCGAGAAAAGCCGAAGAGCTTTATTTCAGGCACAGCATCCATTCGCGGTTCGACGAAGTTTATTTTGCTACGGACGACGGGTCATTCGGATATAAAGGAAACATAATAGATATGCTGTACGAAAATACGGGCGGCGGCGGTTTCAAGGATACGGCGAAGGACGCGGATTTTTATGCCTGCGGTCCAAAGCCTATGCTGAACGCGCTTATTTCAAGATTTTCGGAGTCCGGAATTTCCGGCAGGCTTCAGGCGTCTCTCGAAGAAAGTTTCGGCTGCGGCATAGGGGTGTGCCTCGGATGCGTAATAAAGGCAAAAACGGATACCGGATTCGAATATAAAAGGGTCTGCAAAGACGGGCCGGTTTTTTACGCGGACGAGATTTTAATTCCCGAAGAAAAGCCTGAGGCGGTAAAAAAAGAAGACGCAAAAAGCGCCGTTAAAAAAATAGAACCCGACCTTTCCGTGAAGCTCGGAAATTTATCTTTGGATTATCCGGTTATGCCCGCTTCCGGCACCTTCGGATACGGCGAGGAGTTTTTTGAAATTATCGATTATGATTATTTCGGGGCGTTAGTTACCAAAGGAATATCGCTTAAACCCTCAAAAGGGAACGAAATGCCGAGAATCTGCGAAACTTCCTGCGGCATGATTAATTCCATAGGGCTTCAGAACGTAGGGTTCGAGAAATTCAGGGACGAAAAAATGCCTTTTTTGAGAAATTTTAAGAAACCCGTAATAGTTAATTTTTTCGGAAGCAGTATAGAGGAATACGCCGAACTGGCGGAAAAACTTGCGAATATCGGCGGCATAGGCGCGCTTGAGGCGAATATATCGTGTCCCAACATAAAAGAAGGCGGCAGGTCTTTCGGTTCCGACCCCGAAGTCGTATATGAATTGGTTTCGTCGGTAAAGGAAAAAATAGGCGGCGGACTGCCTTTAATCGTGAAATTGACCCCTATGGTCAGCGACATATCTTTAATCGCCGAAGTCTGCGAAAAGGCGGGCGCCGATATTATTTCGCTGATAAACACAATTCCGGCGGCCGCCATCGACATAAAGACGAAAAAATTTAAATTAAACAGGGGTTACGGCGGATTGTCCGGAGCCGCCGTCAAACCCGTCGCGTTAAAGCTTGTCGGCGACGTTTATAACGCCGTAAGGATTCCGGTTATAGGAATGGGAGGGATAAGCTCATGGGAAGATGCGGCGGAGTTTTTCCTTGCCGGGGCTACCGCCGTCGCAGTAGGAACATACGCTTTCGTAAATCCTAAAATAATTACGGAAATTACGGCCGGATTAAAAAACTATCTGGCGGAAAACGGATTCGACAGTATTTATCGTATTATAGGTTCGGTACATAATAATTAATAAATAAATAAAGAAAATGGTCACAAATTTGCTTGCCTTTTTATCCGTTATCCTGCTTGCCGCTCTCGGCGCGGTTGCGGCTTTTTTCGTAAAATATGCGTACAGGCAAAGGAAATTAACGGACGGGATAATCGATAAAAACCTGTTTGAAAAAGACGCATTAATAAAAAAAGCCATCGTCCTCGAAGAAGAAGCCAAGTCTTTAAAAGAAAAGCTCGAAGCATTGAACGGCTCGTTGGAAGCCGCAAACGCTTCGGCTGAAAAATTCAGGGACGAAAATAAAAATTTATTTGCAAAGGTTTCGGAATTATCCGCGGAAAATAAAAACCTGCTCGAAAAAGCCGAAAATATGAAAGCCGATTATGAAGGAAGATTAGAGCGGCAAAAAAAAGAATTTCTCGATTTTAAGCAGGCTTTTGAAAACCT
>JAKAKK010000077.1 GCA_021813525.1 bacterium | reverse complement strand
ATGCCGGAATGGAAGAAAGTCGAGTCTCCCATTATTCCGGCTGTTTTTTTGGAGGAAGATTTCGTCAGGGACAGCCCCTGGGCCGCTCCGAATGCCAGACCCATAGATATGCAGGAATCCATGGCGCCAAGGGGCGGCAATGCTCCAAGAGTATAGCATCCTATATCGCCCATGACCGGAACCTTTAATTTTTTAAGGGCGTAAAATACCGCTGTATGGGGGCATCCGCTGCATAATGCCGGCAGTCTCGGCGGCAGGGTTTCTAGAATATTTCCGGGGTCGTCGAAAACGCGCTTAATATATTTATGGCGGCTCCGCCTTTCCGGGGCGGTCAAAAATCCCGCTTCGGCTAAACCGAGTTCTACCGAATCGGGCGTAAGCTCTCCGTCGCGCGAAAAGTATTCTTTTCCTTTTAAATTTATGCCGAAGGATGAAATTTCGTTCTGGACGAAAGGTTCTAATTCTTCTATTATAACGACGTTTTTAACATTCCCGGCAAATTCTTTAATCAGGATATCGGGAACGGGATAAGAAAAAGAAAGTTTTAAAAAAGAGGCGTAAGGCGCTATTTCTTTGGCATACTGATATGAAATTCCGCTTGTAATAATTCCGAAATCAAGGCTGTTATATTCGATTTTATTTATGCCGGAATTATTTGAAAAATCGGTTAAATATTTAAGTCTTTTTATGGCTGATTTATGCCTGCTCCTTGCGTAAACCGGCACCATAACGAATTTTTCTATGTCTTTTACGTAAGAACGGCCGGGCTTA
This sequence comes from bacterium, assembly GCA_021813525.1. Lineage (GTDB taxonomy): Bacteria > SZUA-79 > SZUA-79 > Acidulodesulfobacterales > Acidulodesulfobacteraceae > Acidulodesulfobacterium_A. The sequence continues at coordinate 29,914 of JAKAKK010000077.1, read as the reverse complement.
AAAATACCTGCGCCGCCGGGAATAACGGGGTTTGAAACTATGCTTCTGGAGTGCGATATTCTCGTAGTAGTTCTTAAGATAACGGGAGTGTCGAATCTTTCGCTTATTTCGAAGGCAGCCGCAGTAAAGTTAAAACATTCCCCGCTGTCCGAAGGTTCCAGCATGGGAATTTTTGCAAATTTGGCATACAGCCTGTTGTCCTGTTCATTTTGGGAACTGTGCATACCGGGGTCGTCGGCGGTAACTATAACCAAACCGCCTCTTACGCCGGTAATAGCAAGAGTCATTAGCGGGTCGGACGCGACATTAAGGCCTACGTGCTTTGTCGTAAACATAGACCTTTTAAAGCCTATAGATGCTCCTATCGCAATTTCCAGAGCGGTCTTTTCGTTTATCGACCAGTTTACTATGGCGCTTTTGAATTTTGCGAGGAACGGAAGAATTTCGGAACTCGGGGTTCCGGGGTAGCCGGCGGCTATATCGACGCCTGCTTTATAGGCTCCGGACGCTATAGCTTCGTTTCCAGTCAGGAGGGCGTTAGAGGCGTTAGAATTATAGGAATCGGTAAAATTATCGTATTGCAATAATTTAGAGCCTGTTAAAATATAATTAGTATATAAAAAATAAAAATAAAAGGCGGAAATTTTAGAATATTAATAATTTAATTCAGAAATAAAAGAATAAAATGAATGAGAAAGAGCAATCCGATTAAATACGCGTACCTCGAATCGATACCGTTGCTTTCTTTCGAACCTGGCGGGGTTTTCAACCTCGATACCGTACCGTCGGATTACTCCTTAACGATTATAACATATAACGGCGGTTTTTAAAAAGAATTATTTTGCCTTAATCGTGATGCTTAAATTTGTCGTCCTGAACTTTATCGTGTTTCCTTATATATTCCATAAGCATCGCCGCGTGCTCTTTTTCTTCGTCCCTGTTGTGCGAAAGGATATGTTTTAATTCTTCGTCGCCGGTATATTCTATTCTTTCCTGATACCAGTTTATCGCTTGAAATTCTTCTATAAGCGACTGCCTTGCCATTTCAAGATTTCTCGTTTCTTCGCTCAGTACTTCCTCGACATGATGTTCATCGCACATAATTTCTCCTTAAATTTAAAATTTAACGTATATTTTTTTAATTAATAATTAATATTTTATTACAGGCGCGTATATATAGTCAATTAAATATAAGAATGCGGGGGGGGGTATTAGTCCGAAAGCCGTCTTGAAAAAAAAGGCTTAATCGGGTAATATTATATGTATGGAGATAGAAAAAAAAGTTCTTATAGCAATAGACCTTAATTTTGAAACCGGCTTCATATTGTCCAAGGCGGCTTCGTTTTTCAGGGACGTTTCCGCAAAGTTCTATATTCTGCATGTTATTTATTCCGATATATTCACGTTATTGGATAAAAAATCCGCGGCAAAATCCAAAACGGACGAAGCATATGAATTAACCGAAAAGGAATTGAAAGAGGCGGGCTTATATTATCTTAATTACGAAATTTTTATTTCTACGGGCATTCCCGCCGCTGAAATTCTTAATTTTTCAAAAAAAAAAGGAGCGGATATAATCGCTTTGGGAACACATCAGAAAATAGGCTTTAAAGAATTTATTTCCGGTTCCGTTTCTTTTTCCGTTTCAAAAAATTCGATATGTCCCGTTCTTTTAATACCCCTTAAAAATACCGCTAAACAGGCAGAAAAGGAATTAGTAAAAGAATCCGCGGTATCGCTAATAAACCCGTCCTGATTATATTAACTATATTTATGATAATCGTTTACGATTTTAAAATTCCGGCAAACGATGCGGAAAAGCCCGAAAAAGACGAATATTTATTTACCGGTTATTTTACCGGTTATTTAAAAAAATATGCTTCCGATAAATCATGGCCGTTTTTAAAATCGGGCATGTCTTTTGACGTAAAAATTTTAAAAAAGTCTGTAGATTTAAGGCAAAAAGAGCAAAAAAGGGTTTTTAAAGCCCTGATAAAATTGAATACGGCCGGCGTCAAGGAAGACTATTTTATAAATTTATTGAATAAAATCGGCGTAAAAGCGAAAAAAGCGGATAACGAAGAAGAAAGTTCGTTCAACTTGTTCAACGGAGAGGATGCAATAATTCCTGCCCCGGGAGGAGTTAAAAATAAAAACATAGCGAAGCCCGGCAAATATAAGGCGCTTATAGTAGGAATGGGTCCAGCCGGAATTTTTGCCGCTTTATATTTATTGGAAAACGGCATAAAGCCTATATTAATAGAAAAAGGCAAACGCGTCGAAGACAGGATAAAAGACGTGGCGCGCTTAATGAACGAAGGCAAATTCGACAAAAAAAGCAATGTCGCATTCGGGGAAGGCGGCGCAGGAACGTTTTCCGACGGAAAACTTACGACCAGAAAAAACGACGCCGCCGTTTCTTATGTTTTAAATTTTTTAGTAAAAATGGGAGCGGATAAAAATATTTTAACGGAGCATAAACCCCATCTCGGAAGCGACATTCTGATTAATATATTGAAAGAAATAAGAAACCATTTAATCAAAAACGAAGCCGAAATTTATTTCGAAGAAGAAATGAAGGATTTAGAGGTTGACGAAAATGGGACGGTATGTTCGGCTAAAACCGATAAAAGGATTTTTAAAACGGACTTCGTTATCTTAGCTTCGGGGTCTAACAGTTACGGCACCTATGAATTGTTGGAGAGGAAAGGGGCGGTTATGGAAAGAAAGCCTTTTGCGGTAGGTTTCAGAATAGAACACAAAAGGGATTTTACCGACGGTTTATTTTTTAAGGGAAATACAGGAAAAGAGGGCGTAAAACTAAAAGGAGTATATTACAATATATCCTCTAAAGAATACGGCGGATATTCTTTTTGCATGTGTCCCGGAGGCGTCGTCGTAAATTCGAGTTCCGATGAAAATCTCCTCTGCGTTAACGGCATGAGCTATTCCGGCAGGGATATGGAAAATTCCAACAGCGCGATAGTTGCCGCAGTCAGGCCGGAAATGCTGGACGGGATAGACTCGGACAGATATTATTCCGGAACGGGAGCCCTGCGGTTCAGAAAAGATTTAGAGTTTAAAACATATGAGGCGGGGGGAGGGAATTTCGCCGCCCCTTATCAATATACGCCTGATTATATAAAAGACGTTTATAATGCCGCAGCCGCCGGAGCCGTACCTAACTTTAAAAGCGATACCCGCGCCGCCGGCTTGCCCGCGCCTTCATATAAACCGTCGGTTAAATATTTTAATCTTTTTAAATTGCTGCCGGATTTTTTAAATTTGTCCATTGCCGGGTCGTTGGCCGAGTTTGAAAGCAAATTTAAGGGATTTGCCGCAAAATCGGTTTTAACGGGACTCGAAACGGGGACCTCTTCCGCCGTAAGAATTAAAAGAAATTCCGATTACGAATCCATTTCGCTCAAAGGCCTGTATCCATGCGGAGAAGGTTCCGGATATTCCGGCGGGATAATTACGAGCGCCATAGACGGAATAAGGTGCGCGGAGGCGGTAATAAAAAAAATAATCGTTAAAGAGGGCTAAAAAATATTAAACGATAATGAAAAATAATTTTATTAAAATTTTTGTTGCAATCCTATTTATAAAAATATAAAATTAACAATAAATAAAAATGTGTATAAAATTACAGAAGAAATATTAATTTTTTAATTTAGCAGGTGCTCTATATGAAATTCCTATCCGGAAGCGAATACCGAAAATTAATCAAAGAAATAAGCGAACTTAAAGCAAAAAACAACGAAATGGAAGTTTCTTTAAAAAAAAAGGATTCCGAAATTTCATCGGCAAGAGACGACTATAAAAAAGAAATCGAAGGTTTAAAATTAAAAATAGATTCACTCGAAGAGGACGTCCGCAATAAAGAAAATCTTTTGAATTCATGCGCAGGCGATTCGGAAGAACTGCCCAAGGTCAACGAGAAATTTAACGAATTTGCGGCAAAATGCAGGGAATCCAAGGCTAACATTAAAAATTTCGTCGATTCTTTAAGCCATATGTATTCCAGCTCATTTTCGACTTTAGAAAAAACATATCAGGATTCCGTAGAACTTTATAAACTTACTCTTTTCACGGACGAGATTTTAAGTGCCATCGTTTCTATTACCGACCAGATTAATTTGCTGGCTCTAAATGCGGCAATAGAAGCCGCAAGGGCCGGAGAAGCGGGAAGAGGGTTCGCCGTAGTCGCCGACGAGGTCAGAAAACTTTCGGAAAAATCGTCAAGCTCTACCAAGGAAATATCCAACGTGCTTTTCGGGATAAGAAAAGTCAGCGCGAAACTTAACGATACCCTCAGGATAGACAGCAAAATGAACGAAGGTCTCATGAAAACTATAAAAAACATAGACAATAAAGTTAACGATATCTGCGTATAACCCAACTTTATTGTTTTAATAAATCAAGAGGTATTTTAATCCATGATATCAGAAGTTTTATACGAATCGCCGAATCATAAGTTCGTTTACATAGGCAAGGATCCCGACAGGCCGGATTATATAATAGACACGAACCAGTATCTGCTTATTCACGATAAAATAGCCACCATAATGGATCCGGGCGGAATAGAGATGTTTTCTTCGGTATCGTCCGCTTTTGCGGGAGAAGTGCGGATGTCGGACGTAAAATTTATATTTTCTTCCCATCAGGACCCGGATGTTATTTCATCCCTTGCTTTGTGGCTTTCCATTACCGATTCGAAAATAATTATCGACAGAATCTGGTCAACCTTTATTTCGCATTACGGCGCAAGACCGGAAAATATGATTATGGTAGAAGATGCGGGCATGAAGCTGAACATGACCAAAGACTACGCCTTCGATATTATTCCGGCTCATTATCTGCATTCGCCCGGACATTTAAACCTTTACGACCCCATATCCAAGATACTTTTTACCGGAGATATCGGAGCGGCTCTGGTTCCGAGGGAAGAATTAAAGGGCAAAAGAAAGCCCAACGTTTTCGTTCAGGATTTCGACGCCCATATAAAATATATGGAATACTTTCATAAGAGATGGATGCCTTCTAACGAACCGAAAAAAATATGGATAGACAGAGTGTCGAAATTGGACGTAGAGATTTTAGCTCCTCAGCACGGTTTGATTTTTAAAGGAAAGGAAATGGTCGATAAGTTTTTAAACTGGTTCGACGGTTTAAACGTAGGCTTGTATTCCAAATAAGCGTGAGCAGTGCAGTCTTTTTATATAAATAAATATAATAAAAAACTATAAATTGGGAGTCGGATTTCAAGTCCGTCTCCCTTTTTACGTTTTATAAAATAAATTTATATTATGGTTAATTCCGTTTTGTTAAACGATTATACCGGCGATTTCGAGAGCATAACTCCTGCGATAGAGGCGTTAATCTTCGCTTCGGAAGAGCCGGTTTCCGTAGAAAGACTGCTTGAGCTGTTTAGCGTTCAGGAAAACCGCGAAAATAGTTCCGGCGGTAAAGAAGGCGGGAGTGCGGAATATAAAAACATCCGCGGCAGGCGCGTTAAAATTAAAAATAAAGCCGAAGAAGAACGGTTAAAAAAAGAAGCTAAAGCCAAAAAAGAAATTATTTTAAAAGCGATAGAGTTTATAAAAAAAGAGTTTAACGAAAAAGGGAGCCACGGCATATATTTATCCGTGAACGACAACGGCATAAGTTTTAAAACAAAGCCCGAATATTTCGACATAATATCCGGAAGCCTAAAAGTCAGGCCGTTAAAATTTACGGGGCCTCAGCTTGAAACCCTGTCCATTATAGCCTATAAACAGCCTGTTACAAAAAACGAAATAGACGCTATAAGAGGGTTCGATTCCGGAAGCACCGTAAAATTTTTACTCGAAAAAAACCTTGTCAGGGTTGCCGGAAGAAAAGAAATAGTAGGAAGACCCCTGATTTATAAGACTACGGATTATTTTATCGAAGTTTTTAATTTAAAAAATTTAAACGACCTGCCTTCGGTTAAAGAAATGGAGGACGTCCTTAAAAAAGGGGATTCGGCCGGATACGGCAATGCCGAAAAAAGCGAAGAAACTGAAGAGGCAAGCGGCGGTTCTCCTGAGGGTTCGCTCTTTGAGTAGATTAATTTTTTATGGTATAATATAAAATCGAATCGATTTATAATTGGAATTCGAAATCGAAATTTTTAGCTGTTACGGAGGTTTAATTTATAAATGAATTATTTTAAAACTTTTCTGCTTATGCTTGTCCTTACGGGGCTGTTGATAGTAGCCGGCGGAGCTATAGGCGGCCAGCAGGGAATGATAATAGCCTTGATATTGGCTGCGGTTATGAACCTCGGAACGTACTGGTTCAGCGATAAAGTCGTTTTGTCTATGTATCACGCAACGCCCGTTACTGAAGCGGAATATCCCGAACTTTATTCTATAGTAAGAAACCTTGCCGTAAGAGGAAATATTCCAATGCCCAAGGTATATATCGTCGATGAAGATACTCCGAACGCCTTTGCAACCGGCAGAAATCCTCAGCATGCCGCCGTCTGCGTTACTACCGGGATTATGAGAATTTTAAACGCAAACGAACTGTCAGGAGTCATAGGGCATGAACTGACGCACGTAAAAAACAGGGATATTCTTATAAGCTCCATTGCGGCTACGGTCGCCGGCGCGATAAGCATGCTCGCATGGATGGCGGAATGGGGAGCCATGTTCGGCGGTTTCGGCGGAAGAAGCGACGACAGGGAAGGCAACATAATCGGTTTAATCGCTATGGCTATACTCGCCCCGCTTATCGCCACCATGATACAGCTTGCCATATCGAGGCAGAGGGAATATGCCGCCGATAAAGGCGGCGCGATGCTGAGTGGAAATCCTCTTTATCTGGCGAGCGCGTTAAATAAATTAGAAGAAGGAAACGAAGAAGAACCTATGCAGGCAAATCAAATGACCCATGCAACCGCCCATATGTTCATAGTTAATCCCTTAAGGGGCGGCGCGTTTAAGAGTTTATTCAGCACGCATCCGGCTACGGAAGACAGAATCGAAAAACTTAGAGAGATGGCGAGGGGCGGCATTTAATTCTTAACTACAGCAGACCCGGAATTAAAATCATAAATAAAAATAAATATTAATAGAATGCGGCGGCATAATTAAGCCTGCCGCTGAAAAAGATGAGGGGAAAACTTTGAAAAAGATTGCGCCGTCTATTCTTTCGGGAAATTTGTTAAATCTTTCGGAAGAAATCAGGCTTATAGAAGAGGCGGAAGCCGACTTAATACATATCGATATTATGGACGGCATATTCGTTCCCAACATCACGGGGGGCTGGGACCTTGTCGAGGCTATAAAATCGCGGACGAATATTCCGTTAGACGTACATTTAATGATAGACAGGCCGGAAAGATACATAGAACAGTTTGTTAAAAGCGGAGCGGATATATTGACGGTACATTTTGAAGGCTCGGTGCATTTGCACAGAACGGTCGAAAAAATAAGGGAACTTGAAGCGAGTCCCGGAGTTGCCATAAATCCCGGAACGCCTATAAATTTTTTAAGCGAAATACTTAATGATATAGATTTAGTTTTAATTATGTCCGTAAATCCCGGTTTCAGCGGACAGGATTTTATTTATTCTTCTTTATTTAAAATAGAAAAAATGAGGCAGATTATAAAGCGGCGCGAATTGGAAACGCTTATCGAGGTCGACGGGGGCATAAAAGTTATAAATATAGCCGACGTAGCCAATTCCGGAGCGGATATTTTCGTGAGCGGTTCCGGCATATTTAAAACCGATAATTATTCGGAAACTATTAATGAAATGCGCGAAAGAATTTAATGGAAAAAATTAAATAAATGTATTACAATAATATCCTGTTCAAAAATCCGCATCAAATGTTCTTTTCATAACATTTCATAAATTCGGGACGTAGCGCAGCTCGGTAGCGCACTTGCTTCGGGAGCAAGGGGTCGCTGGTTCAAATCCAGTCGTCCCGACCATTCAAAACCGCAGTATTTAAGGCATTTAAAGATGTTTTATATCTAAATTATTTTTAACTTATTTAGTATTATTTTAACTGCAGAAAAAACTTAGAAAAAAGTGTCCGATTTATTTATTTCCTTTTATAAACAATGATTATTAACGACTATAAAATACTAGAAGAAATCCTCAAGCGTTCAAGCATAGGAGTGCTTGGACTGTTTAACGGAACATCGCCGTATACTGTTCCGGTTAATTTTGTCTATCATGAAAAACATATCTATTTTCATTCCGCGGAATCCGGGACTAAGATAGATATTTTAAAACAAAATCCAATCGTCAGCTTTTTGGTTTTTATAGACAGAGGCATTCTTCCAAATAAAATTCCGTGCAAAATAGGACAGTCTTTTAAAAGCGTTATGATAACAGGGGAAGCCGCTATCGTTGGCGATATAAAGGAAAAAAAAGACGCATTGGAAGCTTTAATTAAAAAATATGTTCCCGAAGGCGGATATATTGGATTAACCGAAGAAACGGTCGTAAATTATAAATCTAGACTAAATAGAAAAACCGCCGTTATTAAAATAAAGATAAATGAAATCAGCGGAAAAGAAAAGCCGTAGTTGGATAAATATAAATAAATAACCGGTTAAACCAACGCATATCAATAAATGATTGCCAAAGAAACTTTTATCGACATTCTGCTCAAAAAATTAAGAATTATTCCCGTCGGCCATTATTACGACGTCAGAAGTTATAAAAGAGACAGGGGATTTTATATTATAAAATCGAAAGAAGACGAGTATTGCATATTGGAAAGAGGTTTTTTCGACGAAGAATTCGTTTCCGATTTTAACGGCTTGGGCGCTATTTTTAAAAAACTTTTAAAACGGGAATTTCCGCGCAGCCATAAATTAAGGATTTACAATATGGGCGAAATCAACGAATGCATATTTAAAAAGCCGAAGCGCAAAACAATATAAATATTTTTCCATCAATTATAATTTTTAGATTTGAACTTTAGGGTTTTTATTTGTTATAATTGGCACAGGCCTTTTAAAATGTATTATGAAGATATAAAGAAGACGGCTGAAAGGCGGCGCAAGTAAAATAATAATGCTTTTGTAAGTTATTTATTAAGGAGAACAAAACATGACTTTGCACGAACAAATAAAATCCGACTTTTTAACAGCCAGAAAAAATAACGACAGCACGAAGAAGAATATTTTAACTATGATTCTAAGCGATGCGTTAAAACTGACAAAAGAGAAGAATCACGGCGATACCGTAAGCGACGACGATATCCTTAAAATAATAAAATCGTGGGTCAAAAAAACCGAACAGTCTATCGAAATATTAGCGGCTAACGGCAAAGATACATCGGAGCTTTTAAAAGAAAAAGAAATAATCTTATCTTATATTCCGAAAACATGGTCGCATGAAGAAACAAAATCGCATATCGAAAAGATTTCTAAAGAAAAAAACAGCAAGGAAATCGGCGTTATAATGAGAGAACTAAAAACTAACTATAACGGTCTATACGACAATAAAACCGCGTCGGAAATTATAAAGGGCTTATAGCAGACTATACAAGAATGTAAAATATTTTTGACATACTGCTATTTTGCCGCTCATAGCGGTATTGGCAGATATAAAAAGCTTAAAAACAGAGAAAACGGAGGAAAATTAAAATGACCGAAAATTTAAAAAATTTTAAAAGAAAAAGACCTTTTAAATTGCCGATAATATTATTCATTATTGTTTGCGCAGGGTATTTTGTTTTTTCGGGCGTTTCGAAAGTTTATGCTTCCGGTATGCTTGGGCTTGAAGTTAAAGGCGGCGCATATTTTCAAAACCTTACAGGACATGTAGCGGCTGGAGGAAACGTAGGGGGAAACGTACCTACGAACATAACCCCCTCGGATTTAGGGCTTCAAACAACCAGAACCGAACCTATGCTGAAAGTAGCTTTTTATATTTTATACGACAACAGAATTTCTTTTACGTATGTTCCTTACGAGTATAGCGGCTCCAAGGTGCTGTCTCAAAATATCTATTTCAACGGTCAGGAATATAATGTAAACAACGAGGTTAATTCAAAACTAGACCTTTACAGCTATAAAATGTTTTACGACCATAATTTAGACTTCAACAGATACGCTTCCGTAGGGCTTGGCGTTGGCGTGGACGTCATCACTGCTAAAACGGAACTGGATTCGGCTTCCTTAGGGTTATCGGAGTCGAAAAACGTAAGCCTGCCCATACCTTTAATAGGCGGAAGAATAAAAATATCGCCGTTAAACGATTTTTCTTTTATAGGAAAATTTCAGGGATTTACCGTCGGTCCGGACGGTTATTATTACCATATAAATGCTGGAGTAAATTATAAAGCCGTCGGCCCGCTGTCTGTTTTTGCGGATTACGTTTACGATAAAGTCCACGTCGATACTAGCGGCGTAAACGGCACTTTAGAGTTCGACGGTCCGGAAGCCGGATTAAGGCTGAGGTTCTAAAAATTAAAAATAGATAAAATATTTTCTATAAAAACAGGCGTATATTTATAGCCGTCAAGATAAATATCGGCGAATGATTTCTTTTTGCCTATTACGCAGTTTACGGTTTTTACGGCAACGCTCATATTGCCGGTTTTAATGTTATAATTGTCGGAAAACATAGTTTCGTCGGTGATATCGTCGCCTATGTTTACTCTTAAGATATTTATTTTATTAGATTCCCCATATTTTTCGCCCGGGTTTCCGTTAACTATTTTTACAGTTTTTACAAATGTTTCCGTTATATAATCGCAGGCGCGCCCTTTGTTCCAGTCGATATCCGGCCTTATTTCAATAATCTTTTTTCCCTTTGTTATATGCAGATATCCGTTAAACAAAGGATTTTCAGAAATCAGATTCTTTATATATTTTTTTAAAATCTTGGTTTCGCCGTAATTTAATAATCTGTAATGCATGCTTATAGAAAATTTTTTATCTTCCACGATTAAATTTTGCAAAACTGTTTTCCGAAATTTATTTATTTCATTTAATGCTTTTTTTATTAACGGAATATATTTTCCGGTATTTTTTACAAGAAAATCGATTTTTAGGCTATCGTAATAACTTTTTATCTCAAAACCGTGATTGCCGGAATAAACAATGTTTTCACTGATGCCGACCCTGTTTTGAATATCGTTCAACCCCCGCCCCGTAATTACGCATAAGATAACGTTTTTTATTTTGCCGACGGTTTTTAAAAAGGATTTAAGCCGTTCCGGAGCGTAAACATCCAGTGGGTTTTTACATATTTCGACCAACGTTCCGTCGAAATCTACGCATAAAATTATAAAATCCGGCTTATAAGTTAAGCCGGAGAAGCCCGAAATTATATTTGTCTTTATTTGGTTAAATTCTTTAATTCCGTTATAAAGCATAATTTATTATTATAATACAATGTAAAAAATAATGAAATATTGTAAAAATAATAAAAATATAGTAAAATATAACGAAAATATAGTTTTAATATTATATTTTTAATTAAATCTTTAATAAATTTCAATAATATGGAAAAAAAAAGATTTAATGATTTAATTAAAGAAAAATTAGGCAATATTAATTTAATAGTTGCCTCTAATAGAGAACCCGTATCGCACGAATATTTCGGAAAAAAAATCAAAGCGGTAAAATCGGTCGGCGGCCTTACTATCGCCCTAGAACCGATTATGAAAAATCTCAACGGAACATGGGTAGTATACGGAGGCGGAAATGCCGATAAAGCGGTATCCGACGAAAAAGGCAGAATAAAACTTTCCGAAGGCGAAGAATCTTATACACTTAAAAGAATTTTTCTTAACAAAACGGATATAAACGATTATTATTACGGTTATGCAAATTCCGTTTTGTGGCCGCTGTGCCACATCGTTTACGTTAAGCCCGTTTTTAACTCCGCGCAGTTCTTAACTTACGACGACGTTAATAAAAAATTTGCGGACTCTATAATAGAAGAAATAAAGGAATCAAAAAATAATTACGAATCCGGCCATTTAAGCAATATTTCAGGCGGAGGCGGTTCAAACGAGGCAGCGGGTCCGGCATCGTCCCCCGAAAATGTCATATGGCTTCAGGATTATCATCTTGCAAGATGCGCAAAATATATAAAAGAATATGACGAAAATATTAAAGTTTCGATATTCTGGCATATTCCTTGGCCCAACCCGGAAATATTTTCGATATGCCCGGAAAAGCATGAACTCCTTGAAGGTTTGCTGGCAAACGACCTGATAGGCTTTCAAATAATTTACCACTGCCAGAATTTTTTAAGGACGTGCGAATGGGAGCTTGAAGCCCAGGTAAATTGGTCGGATTATTCCGTTACGTATAAAGGGCATAAAACATGGGTCAAACCTTTTCCTATTTCGGTCGATGCCGATTATCTTCATCACTTTGCGTTGTCGAGAGAAACCGATAAAATTATAGATAAAATCAAAAAGAACGACGAAATCATAGGGCAGTCGTATGAATATTTAGCCGTCTCTACGGACAGGCTCGACTATACAAAAGGAATTGTCGAAAAGCTAAAGGCTATCGATAAAATGCTCGAAAACCATCAGGAGCTTATAGGCAAATTTGTTTTTGTCCAGTTCGGCGTTCCTTCAAGGGTGCATATCAATGCTTATAAGAAATTAAACGAAGAAATTGCAGAACTCATCAGCGATATCAACTGGAAATACGGGACACCCGAATGGCATCCTGTGGCAGGTTATTTTAAACAGCTTGAATTAGGAGTTTATCTGGCATATTACAGGCTTTGCGATATTATGATAGTTTCTCCTCTGCACGACGGGATGAATCTTGTTTCTAAAGAATATATTATGTCGGATACCGATTATAAAGGCATGCTCATACTGTCTAAATTTGCAGGGTCGTCTAAAGAGCTGTATGATTCCTTATTAGTTAACCCCTTCAATACAGAATGTTTTGCCGAAAAAATATACGAAGCTCTTATGATGGATAAAGAAGAAAAAGAGACGAGAATTACAAAGATGCAAAATATAATCATGGAAAACGATATTTACGATTGGGCGTATAACTTTCTTGCCGCTCTTTATTTTATTTAATCTAAAAATAATAAATTATGAGTAATAATTACGGCGAAAACGGGGAAGACGAATTTAAGGATAAAAAAAACGCTCCTTCCGCCCCTTTAAAAAGACTGGTTAATATTATAATACCCATAACTCTTTTAGGTTTTTTGTTTTTCGTCCTGTTTTACGTTATACATTTTTATTCGAAATATTTTTCTAAAAGCATACTTCCAAAAGGTTATTTTTCCATTATCGAAGCAATATTTATCGCGATTTTCGGGATTTTAGCGATAAAAATAATTCAAAAAAGCTCGTCTAAAATACTTAGCGGGTATATTTCTGAAGATAAGGCGGGATTTCTAAGGTTTTTATTAAGTTTTACCGGATATTTTATTCTCGTTCTGTTTATTTTTACCACGCTTGGCATCGATATATCGAATATCCTTCTAGGCGCTACTTTTATTGGCGTGATATTCGGAATTGCCGCCCAGTCTTTTTTATCCAACCTGCTTGCCGGTTTTATAATATTGTTCGGGAAACCTTTTAAGATAGGCGATAGAATAACTATAGTCACATGGCAGTACGGTTTATTAATGTCCACTTATCAGCATGAAACCGCCAAGCCGGGATATACCGGCGTCATAAAAGATATAAATATGCTTTTTACGACTATCATCGAGGACAGCGGTTTTACTATGAGAGCGCCCAATAATATTTTAATGCAGGCTTTAATAACGAATTACGACAATACAAAAAGAAGATTAGTCAGAGTAAGGTTCGAACTTGACAAAGAAACCTATTTAGATAGTTTCAGAAAGGAACTTTATGACTATTTAACGTTAGCCGGGGATTATAGCAATATCCCGGCGGACGATTCTAAAATTATAGGCGGTTTAATAGAAAAAAATCCGCCACCGGTTATTAGAGTCGCTGATGTTTCTCTGACAAGTTATTTTGTCGCCGTCGAAGTTTATACGCCGCAAATTTATGAGGACCCGGTAAGGGATTTAATCTTATCTTTTGTTTTAAGAATAAAAAGGAGAAATAAAAATGGAAACGATAGCTAAATATCCTTTTAAATTTTATACTAGATTAACTTTGCCTCAGCTTACCGGAATTTATGCCTTAAATTTAAAAGAACTTTTAGACGGCATAAAAAAGTCGGACGATTCCATCATTTATTACCATACGCATCATTATCTTATACAGCACCATTACGTTGTACCCGATGCTCCAAACGACTTTGCCCACTGGATTATCCACACGCTTGGCGAAAAATTGCTGGGAGAAGAAATATCGAGTATAGATATGTTTAATTATAATACTATGAACGATTATAAACTGGAACTGATAAAAAAATTAACGGCTTTTATATCTAAAGATTCAAAAACCAGACGCGTCGAAATGAACGAAAGGTTTAATTTTATGAAAGCGGTTACTTTCGTAATGTCTACCGGGAAAGAGGCATATACTCTCAGGGAGTTTCACGATATTTTAAAAAATATCACTATTTTTTCGGTATATTATCATTTTTTCGAATCCCATTTCAGATTGGGTTCGGGACTCGACGATTTTTCGATATGGATTAAGGACGAACTTAAACTCTCTGATTTAGCCGGTAAAATTCAGAAACTCGACCCTTATTCCGTAACTATGGACAGACTAAAGGAACAAATAATAAATTATACGGAAAAATATTTTTAAAAATAGCTAAATAATTTAAATTAAATAACCGTAATAATAATAAAAAAGGATATAAAATGAGGTCTATAAAGGATTACGCTGATATTGTTGGCAAAGAAACGATAGAAGAAATCGAAAAATTAGGTTCTTATTTAAGCGGTAAAATTATTCAAAATATAAATTCCACTCCGGTCGGCGGCGGCGTCGCCGAAATTCTTTCCAGAATGGTGCCTCTCCTGAAGGAAGTCGGCGTAGATGCCAGATGGGATTTTATAAAAGGCGGAGAAAAGTTTTTTGAAATAACTAAAAAAATTCATAATTCCCTTCACGGCGTTGAAGAAAATATATCGGATGATGATTTTAAGCATTTTCTTGATGTTACGGAAGAAAACTTAAAGGAAATCAATCTGCTCGGCGATATTATATTCATACATGACCCACAGCCTATCGGATTAATAAAGGCAAAAGATAAAAACGGTTTTAAAGAAAAAAAATTTATATGGAGATGCCACATAGATTTGAGTTCGGCTAATCCGAAGACTTTTAATTTTTTAAAAAAATTTATAGAAAAATACGATTATTCAGTGTTTTCGTCCCCGCTGTTTGCAAAAAAGCTTAAAATACCCCAGATATTAATTTCGCCGTCGATAGACCCTCTTTCCGATAAAAATAAAGATTTGCCTGTTGAAACTATAAACGAAGTATTATCGAGATTTAAAATAGATCCTGAAAGAAATATTATTACGCAGGTGTCCAGATTCGACAGGCTAAAGGACCCGTTAGGGGTTATCGACGTTTACAGGCTTGTTAAAAAATACGTCGATTGCCAGCTCATTCTTGCGGGCGGAGCGGCTGCAGACGATCCTGAAGCGACGGAAGTCTATAACGAAGTTATCGAAAAGGCGGGCGGAGACAAAGATATATTCGTTTTAAATCTTCCGCCGGTCAGCAATATCGAAATAAACGCTCTTCAGAGGGCGTCAACCGTAGTATTGCAGAAATCCATAAAAGAAGGTTTTGGACTTACCGTTTCCGAAGGTTTATGGAAATCTAAACCCGTTATAGCTTCTGCGGTCGGAGGCATACCGCTTCAAATTACGCACAAATATTCAGGACTTTTATCCAGAACTATAGAAGGAACCGCTTTATACGCAAAGCAGATTCTGCAAAATCCCGAATATGCCAAACAGCTTGGAGAAAACGGGCATAATCACGTCAAGCACAATTTTTTAATTACCCGTCATCTAAGGGATTATATTTTACTTTTTTTGAAAACAGGATTTCGAGAAGATACCGTATATTTGTAATTTATTTATATCTTATTTACTTTTTTAACGGCAGATATACCTGTAAAATATGGGCATGAAAATTCCGGTATAAAAGCAATTAAAATTATACCCCTAATCCAGTATTAGAATTTACGTAAAAAAGAAACATTTAAATATTTTCTTATATACAATTTTAAAATTTAATGTATAATTTAAAATATTAAAATTATAATAATTAAACTCTATAAACTGGGGGAATGGTTTTATGAGAAAAAATATCATGATTATCTTTTTGGTTTTATTTATTTCTGTTTTTATCCCGATTTTATCTGGTTGTAAAGGCGGAAGTTCATCGTCAACGGAGGTTTCGCCATCGAGCTCGTCTTCGGCCGCCAAGGCGCCTTCGGCAGCGGCAAATAAGTTGTCGCCCGGCCTATGGAAAATGACCGTTAAAAGCACTACGCAAATGCCTTCAATCGCAGGACGGCCGCCTATGAATCGTTCATCTATAAACACCGTTACCGAATGTATAAAACCGGATTCAAAAAAAACCAAACCGTATATAATGAAGCCGTCTAATTTTAACTGTACAAACATAAAAGAACATATGGATGCCGACGGCTCGGTCCACTGGTCTATGCAGTGTAAAAATCCCACGGGGACATTTTCCGGCAAGGGCGTAACAAAAATATCCGCGGATAGTTTTACGAGCCATTCAACCATGACGGAAACTACTAAGTCGGGGTTTTCGATGAAATCCGTAATAGACGATACCGGCAAGCTTATAAGCGCTAAATGTCCGGCAAAATCTTGATATATAAAAAATAAAAATTTATTAAAGTAATAAAATACAAGAATTAATTTCTCTCTTTATACTGAATAAATGGGAATTTTGGAGCGAATGAATATTATTTTTTTGCAATTATGCAAAATAAAATGATACGATATATATTATGAAAAAAGAGAAATCTTTTTTGAATAAAAAATATAGGATTTTTTTGTTTCTTCCCCTTGCCGCTATAGCCGTCTCTTATCTGATAGGAGCTACGGATATTAGCTACATACTTAACGTCCCGATGATTATGTCCCCTGTGCGGGTTGGGATGCCTATGAATATGAGGCAGGCGGGGCAGTCGGCGGGAAAACTGCTTCCGTCTTTTTTAAAAACTGCAGGGCGGCATTCCAATAAGTTAAATCTGCAGTCTTGCGTTACCTGCGTGGAATGCCAGAATTTACCCGCCGCCTATCGTCCAGTTATGTTTTATTACGGCGGCATTATTAAAACAGTTTCGCCTAAAAGACTATTTTATATTAAACTTTTTTATTCCGATATACCCCATCCTCCTCAAAATACTTCAGCAGTTTAAATTGCTTTAAAGCCAAGTTTTAAACAAACCGTATATTATATTCATAAAATATAAATTTATTAATTAACCTGAAGCAGTCGGCTATAATTTTATCCGGTTAAATATCTTATGCTATGCTCAATAGATTTTAAATGGGTATAATTTAATTATTCCAAGTTAAAAAATTTAAGAGGTTATTCAGTTATGAAAAAAACTTTTACAGTTTTAATCGTTTTAACGGTGCTAACGGCTTTTACCGTCTCGGTTTTTATCGTTATTAATCCGGTCGATAAATCTTACGGATATAATTATCAAAAGCATAGAGGGAAAACGGCAAATACTTTACGGCTAAGTATCCTTATAAAAAATGCCTTGAAAAATCCTCATATAGCTTCGTCCGTTCTGAAAACCGAAGGACGCGGGGAAGAAATAACGATTGCAAAAGCCCTTCCGGAGCCGGTGGCGGGAATAGGATTTACGGATGCAAATGGATTTAATAATCCCGGAATCGGGGTTAATTCGATGAGCGATATAGGTTTAAGCATAAGCCAGAAAATACCGTTTCCCTCAAAGCTCGAAGCTAAAAGCAGGATAAATAAATATTCCTATATGTCGTCAAAAGCAAAAACAAGGGCTTTAAAAATAGATACCGTTTATCTGGTCAAGGAAACCTATTATAATCTCGCTCTGGTAGAAAGGCAGGCCGTTACTATAAAATTCGATAGATTTCTTTTAAATATAATACTAAACGATATTTCCCAAAAATACGGTACGGGGAGCGTTTCCGCTCCGGCATATATCAGGACTATGCTGGAAGAGGCGGCTTTAAAATCGGAATTGTATTCGCTGAACAATGTTAAAGCTAAATTAATTTATTTATTGAGCGAACTGACCGGGTTTGAGCCTTCATATATTAAATCTCGCAGGGCCGTCCTGCCGAAGATAAAAGGGTCGGGAAAGGGGGCGGAAACAAAAAAAGATATCAAAACGGCGTATAAGTATAATCCGGAATTAAAATCTTTAAAATATCTCGCCAAAAAATCAGATTACGAAACTGCTTATGCTAAAGAATCGTATCTTCCGGATTTTTACCTCAAAGCAGGTTACGGAGACAGATATTCGATGGTTCCCGTTTTGTCGGCTTCCGTCGGGTTATCCCTGCCCCTATATTTTAATTCATATCAGAAACCTTTGATAAATAAAGCGGAAAAAGATAAACTTTCTTCTATTTACGCTATCAGCTGGGAAAGGTTGCAAATTATAAAAAACATCGGCGTTTATGCGAAAGATCTGCGGATAAACAAAAACAATTTTAAATTGTATGAAAATTTGTATGTTCCGGAAGCAAAACTTCTTTTTAAAGCCGAAATATCATCTTTCGGAACTGGGAAGTCGTCCGCATTTTCACTCTTAGACAGTTTCAGAAAATTAATCGATTCGGAATTTAAAAGGGATATATATAATGCAAAATATTATATAGACAAATCCCGCCTCGAACAGGTTATGGGGAAAATACGATAAAAATTAAAGAAATTAAGTAAATTAAGGAGTTAATTAAATGAAAATTTTGAAAAACGCTAAAAATATATCGATATTTTTATCAGCTTTCGTGCTCGGCGGCATTGTTACGGTTATTTTTTTAAAAAATACCGGCATATTTACCGGAAAGGAGCATATCCCCGCTGAAAAGGGCGCAGCCGCAAAACTAAAACCAAAGATGAAAATGGCTAAAGGCGGCGTAATGGTAAGCACGATTCAAAGACAGCTTTACGGCATAAAAGTCGGAAAAGCAAAATTAATGAAATTGACTAGAAAAATTAAAACTATAGGCGAGGTTGCTTACAGCGTTCCTTTAGAAAAAACCGTAACATTAAAATACGGCGGTTACGTCAAAAACCTTTTTATAAATAAACCGGGTATGGACGTTTATAACGGGGAGCCTCTTTTTACCGTTTACAGTCCGGAGTTAGTCAACAGCGAAAAGGATTTCATGCTTGCCTATAAAAACTATAAAAAATTAAAAAAATCAGGTTTTAATTTCGGGATAAAAGAGGCTAAAGACTTTTTAAATTCTTCGGCTTTCAGGCTCAAACAGTTCGGTATTACAAACGGACAGCTGAATTCGATAAAGAACGGAAGATTGGTTTTAACCGATACTACCGTTTATTCGCCGGTAAGCGGCGTCTTTTTGAAAAAATATATCTTTTCCGGAAGCTATTTTAACGCGGGACAGCCGCTTTATAAATTAGCCGGATTAAGCCGCGTATGGATGAATATATGGGTCTATGAAAAGGATATGCCTTTCGTAAAAACCGGGGAAACGGTAAAGGTGATATTTAACGCATATCCCGGCCGGGTATTTTACGGCAGGGTTTCGTTTATTTATCCTTATCTTGCCGGCAAAAAAAGGGTTGACGAGGTAAGACTAGTTTTTAACAATTCAAACGGCGAAATAAAACCCGGTATGTACGGAAATGCCGAAATTGCGGTTAAAAGTAAAAAAACCGTTGCGGTTCCTGTATCCGCCGTTCTTATAACCGGGGCAAAACCGCTGGTTTTCGTTTATAAAGGAAAAGGATATTTTGTGCCGGAATATGTCGTTATAGGGACAAGATACGGCGGTTACTATCCGGTAATATCCGGCTTAAAAGACGGCGAAAGAATCGTCGTATCGGGAACATTCCTTATGTCGAGCGATTCCAATCTGTCGCAGACTACCGGTTCTATGGCGGGAATGCCCGGAATGTGAAAGATAGAAATTGCAATTATTTAAACAGAAAATTAAAGGCGGAGAATACTTATGATAAATAAAATAATAGATTACTGCATAAACAATAAGTTCCTCGTTTTTGTTTTTATGCTGTTTTTGGGGCTCGGCGGGGTTTATGCCGTTTACAATATAAGGCTTAACGCCCTTCCCGATATAGCGCCTTCAGAGGTTATCATCAAAACGGCGTGGCCTGGACAGCCGCCGAACATAGTCCAGCTTCAGGTAACGTATCCTATAGAATCTTCGCTTATTTCCGCTCCAAGAGTAAAAGAGGTAAGGGGAAATTCTATGTACGGCACGTCTTTCGTTACGGTCGTATTTAAAAGAGGGACTTCGTTAGGATGGGCGAGGGCGCAGATACTGACATATCTTTCTCAGGCAAAAAAACTGCTTCCTCCTGGTGTTTCCCCGGTTTTAAGTCCTTACGCAAACGGAGTGGACTGGGTTTACCAGTATGCGATAATAGACAAAGCGCATAACCAGAGTTTAGCCGATTTATATTCCTATCAGGAGTATTTTCTAAGGTACGCCTTAGAAACCGTGCCGGGGGTAGCGCAGGTTGCGACTTACGGCGGCTGGAATAAAGAATATCAGATTACTATTAATCCGAAAGCGCTTCAGTATTATAATTTGTCGCTCACGCAGGTAATTGATAATATAAAATCTTCCAACTCCGATACCGGAGCAAGGGTTATAAACTCTTCGTCCGGAGTCAGCCATTTAATCTACGTCAAAGGTTATCTTCATGATTTAAACCAGATACGAAATATCGTCGTAGGAGAGGCGGCAACACACACGCCTGTTTTGGTCAAAAACATAGGAACGGTTCAATTAGTGCCTGCTTCAAGCCGTTCCATATCGGACTTAAACGGCAAAGGACAGATGCTCGGAGGGGTGGTCATAAAAGACCAGGGTTCCGATACGCTGAAGGTAATCGCCGCCGTAAAGGATAAACTCAAAGAACTTAAAAACTCCCTTCCGAAAGGCGCAAAAATAATAACTACATACGACCAGAGCGCGCTTATTCACCGTTCCGTTTCTACGCTTAAAACCACGCTTATAATGATAGTCTTAATAGTGATATTCGTAATAATGCTATTCTTATTTCATTTAAGGTCGTCTTTAGTTATCGTCATTATGATTCCCTTTGCTATTCTCGGGGCATTTTTGCTTATGTACATGCTTCACATAAGCGCCAATATAATGTCCCTCTCCGGTATAGCGCTTGCAATAGGCGCAATGACAGATTCCGCTATAGTTATGATAGAAAACTCCCATTCGCATCTGGAAATTTTAGAATACGCGCCCGAAAAATGCCCTTACGGCGGCATGGAAAACAAAGAAGAGGCGAGAAAACTCGTTATCGTAGATGCCGCAAAAGAGATGGGCAAGCCGCTTTTTTATTCGCTTATTATTATAGCTGTTGGATTTCTGCCTATTTTCTTTTTGACGGGCGAGGTTGGCGCATTGTTCAGGCCGTTAGCATACACTAAAACATTTTCTATGGTTTTTGCGGCGGTCATTTCCGTTATATTCGTGCCTATTCTTATGGTTTATCTGATTAAGGGCAGGATAATGCCTTTAGATAAAAATCCTATAAACAGGTTTTTAGTTTTTTTGTACTCGCCCGTTTTAAAATTCGTAATGAAACATAAAGCTGTATTTTTGATTTTGCTGTTCGCCGTTCTGGCAAGCGGATACTTTGCATACAGCCGGCTCGGCTCGCAGTTTATGCCGCCCCTAAACGAAGGAACGCTTTTATATATGCCTTCATCGACCCCGGGTTATTCATACACGGATGCGGCGCAACTTTTGCAGATAGAAGACAGGCTCATTAAAAAATTTCCCGAAGTAAAAATGGTTACCGGAAAAGCGGGAAGGGCAAATACGGCTTTCGACCCGTCGCCTTTAAGCATGACCGAAACGACGATTGTTTTAAAAAGAAGAAAATATTGGCCGGCGGGCATGACCGTAAGAAAGCTGATAAATAAAATGAATAAAGCGTTAAATATACCAGGACTTGAAAACGTATGGACCATGCCCATTAAAAACAGGATAGAAATGACGTCTGCAGGTTTAAGGACTCCCATAGGAATAAAAATATACGGTTCTAACATAAAAACACTGCAAAAGCTTGCGGAGGGAGTTGCGGGAGCCGCTTCCATGGTAAAGGGGACGTTGAGCGCTTATGCCGAAAGGGTTTATAACAGGCCGTATATATTAATTAAGCCGAATTCCAATGCCATGGGTTTTTATGGAATATCGCTTAAAAGCATAAACGAAGCCATAAACTCCTCTGCTGGCGGCAAAACGATAAGCACTATTTACGACGGATTAGCCCGTTATCCGCTTTCGGTAAGATATCCTTATTATTATAGGAATAATTTAGAATCCCTTGGAAATATATTAGTAAAAACAGACTCCGGATTCATACCTTTAAAGGAACTCGCAGATATAAAGTATGAACTTGGTCCGTCTTTCGTATCTTCGCAGGGAGGAACGCCCGACGACACCGTCGATATAACTTTAAACACGTCCAATATGGTATTATGGGCTAAAAATGCTAAAAAAACGATTAATAAATACGTTAAATTTCCTAAGGGCTATACATATACGATAAGCGGCGAATATAAATCCCTCAAAAGGGCAAATAACAAGCTTATGGTTATAATTCCGATAACGATATTTATTATATTTCTTTTGATATATTTTAATTTTAAATCCATACCGTTATCGCTTTTGGCGCTATTTTCCATACCGTTTGCGTTAGTCGGAGCGTTCTGGTATCTCTATCTTATGCATATAACGATGTCGATCGCCGTATGGGTAGGCATCATCGCCGCAATGGGCGTATCTACGGAAATAGGCGTGGTCATGATTTCGATACTGGAACTTACCTTCCATAATTATTATGAAGCGGGTGCCGATGCCGACATAGAGCAGATAGTAATTAAAGGCTCTATAATAAGGCTTCGTCCCGTCGTTATGACGGCAATGTCTATAGTTATCGGGCTTCTTCCGGCAATGTTCGCCTACGGCACCGGCGCAAGGATGACGAAGTTCATAGCCTCGCCTATGGTCGGCGGGATGGTCACGGCTACGATACTTAACCTGCTTTTATTGCCGACGCTATATCTTATATGGAAAAAATGGGAAATAGGGCATATAAATTCTATCGAAAATATTAAATAAAAAATTTGAAAAACGTGGCATAATTAATTAAAGGGGAATATTTATGAAAATTTCAAAGAATTCGGAATGCGAAGAATGTAAAGTTTCAGGGGAGGCGGGCGGCGGAGATTTAGAAAAAGCTTCTCCGACTTCATATACTGCTGATAATGCCGTCGTTTACACCTGCCCTATGCATCCCGAGGTAAGGCGGGCGGAGCCCGGAAACTGTCCGATATGCGGAATGGCTCTCGAACCTGTCGTTCCGGTTGCGGCAGCTAAAACGGAGTGGGTTTGCCCTATGCACCCGCAAATCGTCAGGGATGCCCCGGGAAACTGTCCGATATGCGGAATGGCGCTCGAACCGAGGGCGGGTTCTTTGGAAGAAGAAAAAAATCCAGAACTTATAAATATGACGAGGCGTTTCCGGGTCAGCGCGGTTCTGACGATTCCGCTTTTATTAATTGCCATGAGCGTATATGTTCCGGCAATATCTATTAGCAACCTCATCTCATTCAGAATATCGGAATGGATTGAGCTTATACTTGCTACCCCGGTAGTTTTATGGGGCGGATGGCCTTTTTTCGTCAGAGGTGTAAAATCCATAATAAACCGCAGTCCGAACATGTTTACCTTAATAAGTCTGGGCGTAGGCGTAGCATATATTTACAGTCTTGCGGCGGCGCTTACTCCGCGGATATTTCCCGCGTCTTTCAGAGGCAGGGGCGGGCAGGTGGATACGTATTTCGAAGCTGCCGCTTTTATAGTAACGCTTGTACTTCTCGGTCAGATGCTCGAACTTAAGGCTCGCAGTAAAACCGGAGCGGCAATTAAAGCGCTGTTGGGACTTGCTCCTAAAACGGCTCGGCTGATAAAAGGAGATAAAGAAGAGGATGTTCCTTTAAACGACGTCAAACCCGGCGATTTGCTCCGCGTCCGTCCGGGAGAAAAGATACCCGTCGATGGAACGGTAACCGAAGGAACAAGTTCCGTCGATGAATCTATGGTTACGGGAGAATCGATTCCCGTGGAAAAACATAAGGGGGATAAAGTAATAGGCGCCACCCTTAATGGAACGGGGTCGCTTATTATGACGGCAGAGAAAGTAGGCGCGGACACCCTGCTTTCGAGAATTGTTCAGATGGTTTCCGAAGCGCAGAGAAGCCGCGCTCCTATCCAGAAACTCGCGGACATTGTTGCGGCATATTTTGTCCAGATAGTAGTGGCGGTTGCCGTTTTAACTTTTATTATATGGGCGCTTGCCGGTCCGGAGCCGAGAATGGCGCTTGCTCTCGTCAACGCCGTCGCCGTGCTGATAATAGCCTGCCCCTGCGCATTAGGGCTTGCAACGCCTATGTCTATAATGGTAGCCACGGGAAAAGGAGCGACGGGGGGCGTGCTTTTTAAAAATGCCGAGGCGATAGAAATTATGAGGAAGGTGGATACTTTAGTAGTGGACAAGACAGGAACTCTCACCGTCGGCAAGCCGAAATTAGCCGAAGTATTTGCGGCGAACGGATTTGACGGAAAGGAAATATTATATTTTGCTTCAAGCATCGAAAAGGGGAGCGAACATCCCCTTGCGGCGGCTATAGTTGCAGGAGCGGTCGAAAAAGAGATTAATCCGGGTAAAATGGAATCGTTTGAGTCGTTCACGGGAAAGGGCGTTACCGGCAGGATAGAGGGGCAAAACATTGCGCTGGGTAACCGCCTGCTCCTCGACGACCTGAAAATAGACCATGAAAATTTAGACTTAAAAGCCGAAGAAATGAGGCGGGACGGTAAAACCGCAATGTTTATGGCTGTTGACGGAAAAGCTGCCGGACTTATAGGAGTGGCAGACCCCATAAAAGATACTACTTTTGAGGCGGTAAAACGGCTTCATGAAGAAGGCATCCGCATAGTTATGCTTACGGGGGACAACCGGACCACGGCCGAGGCCGTCGCCGGAAAGCTCGGCATAGACGAGGTCGTCAGCGAGGTATTGCCCGACCAGAAAGCCGGAGCGGTAAAAAGGTTTCAATCTCAAGGAAGAATAGTCGCGATGGCGGGAGACGGAGTAAACGATGCACCCGCCCTCGCGCAAGCGCAGGTCGGCATTGCAATGGGAACCGGTACCGACGTGGCTATGGAAAGCGCAGGCGTAACGCTTGTTAAGGGCGACTTAATGGGCATAGTCAGGGCAAGGCGCCTAAGCAGGGCGACTATGCGCAATATAAAGCAGAATCTTTTCTTTGCTTTTATTTATAATACGGCAGGCATCCCTATTGCGGCGGGGGTGCTTTATCCCTTCTTCGGGATTCTACTCAGCCCCGCTATAGCGGCGGCGGCTATGAGCTTCAGCTCGGTATCCGTGGTGAGCAATGCCCTAAGACTAAGAAGGTCTAAATTATAAAGTATATAAATAAATCTCTTAATGTAAATTTGGATATTATTTTTTTTTGATATATAATAAAAATAAGTTTATTATTGTTTTGAAAATAAAAAATTAAATTTAAAACTTTTTTGTTAGTCAATTTATTATATGTATATTAACTGAATAATTACGGGAGTCAGGTCGGCTTCCCCATAAGAAAATTCTTTAGATTATATTTAGTTTACATTTTGTAAAAATGTAAACTAAACTAACTTTTAATCAGAGGAATAACTTATGGAAACGCTGATTTATTATATATCCGGTTCTATATGGGGATTGTTTACAGGATTCGTATTTTCTACGGTCGGAGCCGCAGGCGGAATACTTGCAAGTTTCGGATTTATTACCGTTTTGCATATCCATGCCGCCAATTCCGTGAAAGTAATGAGCCAGATTCTCGTTATCGTATCCCCTGTCGTCGCCCTTCCTATTTATTTAAGGCAGGAAAGGGTTAAACAGATAAAAAGCATCCTGTTTTATCTCGGCTTTATTATAGCAGGGGGAGCTATTTTCGGCGCCTTATCCGGCTCATGGTTTTCCAAGAGCTATCTTTCCGAACTTAAATCGTTTAAATACCTCTTCGGGTATCTCACATTTTTAGTCGTCGCTTTAATGGTTTATAATATTTTAAAGCAAAGAAAGAAAAAACCCGAGCAGAGCAAAAAAGTAGGAGGGGCGGATACCGCCCCTGCAGGGGAAAACGGCAAGCCCAATATTCCTTCGATAGTAAAATTTTCCGTTAAGAAAATCGATTTCAGGTGCGTAAACAGGGATTACTCCGTTAAGCCTGTCGTTTTATTTGCGGCAGGGTTTTTTATAGCGGTAATATCGTCTATTTTCGGCGTTGGAGGCGGATTCTTGATAGTTCCGTTTCTGACGGACGTTATCGGCCTTCCCGTTTTTTTGGCGGCGGGAATAAGCATTCTGGTGGTTTTAATTTCATC
Source organism: bacterium (assembly GCA_021813525.1). Classification (GTDB taxonomy): domain Bacteria; phylum SZUA-79; class SZUA-79; order Acidulodesulfobacterales; family Acidulodesulfobacteraceae; genus Acidulodesulfobacterium_A. Next base: position 3,298 of record JAKAKK010000077.1, on the reverse strand, counting down.
TTTAACAAGCGTGTCTAATTATATAAGAATGGGAGTGCCGGTCATGGTTCCCGTCCTTTCGGCGACCTTAGCCGGCGTTATAATAGGTTCGATAGCAGGACCTAAAATTTCTCGGCATTTAAACGAAAAAATGTTAAAATACGTTCTTATGGTTCTGTTAGTTTTTGTAGGCGTATTTTACGTGTTTAAACCGTAATTAAATAATTATAAATGGAGGGAGAAAAAATGGAACCCGTAGAAATAAAAATTATTACAAAATGCCCGCCGCACGGAAGATGCAAAATGTATTCTTCCGTCGTGTGGCTTATCATTTCCACTTTTAAAAACGTTAAAATTTCTATAATTCCATCGGAGTATAAAGATAAAAACGACCCCGACGGACCTTGCGTGATAATAAAAGGCAGGGTCGTAGAGCCGTCGAACACCGTTTATGTTTCCGGCGAAGATTTTATAACTGCCCTAAAGGAAGCCGGAGCAGTCGCATATGAGGGGATTGACCCCGACGTTTCCGCTTTCGACGAGATAATAGAAAAATGTATAGGCCAATAAAAAATAAATATTTTGGAGGGCAGGTTAAATTGAAAAATAAAAATTACTTAATTATATTTATATTTATCACTATGCCGCTGTTTTTGTTTGCCGTCTTATCATTTTCGGCTAAGAATGCGAATTCCGCCAACGAAAGCGCTCCGCCGTATAATGCAAAAATTCCAAATGCCGTAAGCGGACCGTTTTCCAGATATTTTAATCCGCATGCTTTGCCTAATAAAGCAATAATTAAATATTTCCCTTACCAATGGCTGGATGCTTATTTAAATACGGAACATAACACGGCTGTAAAAATTTCTAAGAAAGCGCCTGCATGGATGCGTAAAGGCGTCGGCTGGAAATTTCCCGAAGCAAGGGCATGGCCTTTGCATTACGGCAATCCTTACGGTATAAAAATATACGGTTTCAGAGGCGCTGCGCCGACGCAGACTCAATATATGGGAAACGCTCTTGGCGTCAGTGTCGCAAATGGCATAGTTTATGCAGAAAGCGACGATAATTTTATATATGCGTTAAACGCAAAAACAGGACGCCTTATATGGAGAAACAGCCCCGTTGAAAATAACTTAATGGGGATACCGCTTGTTTATCACGGTTTGGTTTTTGTCTCGGCGGGCAGCGTAGGATTTAATTTTTTTCAACTTGTACGATATAAAGAGGGAAAAACTCCTATCAGAGGTGCGCATATCAGTTTTAACGGTATTTTTGCATTAGATGCTTTAAACGGAAAATTGGCATGGCAGAGGCTGACATATGGGGAACAAATGGCGTCTCCCGCTATACATAAAGGCATCCTGTTCTATGCCACCGGAAACTCTAAGGTTTACGCCGTCAACGCTTTAACCGGAAAAACGGTATGGGTAAGCCATGTTAGAGGCGTCGATAATATGTCCAACCCGGCTTACTATAAGGGTAGAATTTTTGTTTCCTTTGCTTTCCCCAACCACTTATATTGTCTTAATGCGGCTACAGGCAGGTTAATATGGCAAACAACCATACCCGGAGCTACAAACACGGGGATGGGCGATGTTTCACCGGCTGTAAGCCGCGGCATAATCGTAATGGACGCCGTAGCATATCCTAAAATTATTAATGATAAAAAAACCGTGCAGACTATACTTGCCGCTTTTAGTTCCGGCAGCGGAAAAATCTTATGGATTAAAAAAGAGGGCAGGGGTTTAATGCCCCCCGCTTTCAAAGGTTCTGTCCCTATGATTCATAACGGCATAGTTTATTCGGGTAATCCCGCAAACAGCACCTATCAGGCAAGGAATTTATACACCGGCAAACTTTTATGGCTATGGAAAATCCCAAATCCTGGACCGGCGGGAGCAGGAAGGGGCAATCCGACATATTATAACGGGAGGCTTTATATATCCCAATCAAAATATATATATGTTTTAAATCCTAAAAACGGTAAATTGATTGGAAAAGCATACGTCGGCGGAAGGATGGGCATAGTCAATCCCGTAATAATAGGCGGAACCGTTTATCTTTCAAATTCATGGGATTGGATTGTCGCCAAGCCGTTACGAAGCATTATTATTACGAAGCATAAATAATATATATACAGTGATTTAAAAAAAATTAAAATTTTGCAAATATTTAACGCTTTAAAATATTAAGCGGGAGGGGCTAAGATATTATGAAAGCAAAAGTTTTAATCGTTATAACAACAGGAGAAAACGACCCGATTAAAGTTATCTCCGGGCTTAACCTTGCATGGAAAACAAAAAAGAACGGTGCCTTCGATGACGTCAGGGTATTTTTTTACGGTTCCTCGGAAGATTTTATCGCAAAAACCGATAACCCCGAAGTGCTGGAAGCCTATGAAGAGGTTTTAAAAAACGGCATTATTATTCAAGGGTGCATCGGATTCGCTAAAAAATTTAACGTCGCGGCAAAATTAAGCGATAAGAAAATAACGCTTATGAGTTCGTCCGCAATTATTCCCGACCTGATGGCGGACGGCTATCAGGTGCTGACTTTTTAACCAGTTATATCTTTTTCATTCGTGCGGATTCTTCTTTAACGCTGTATTTTCAGCGAATGAATATGCTATAATGAATTACTATGGAAAACAAAGATAAGAATATTCTGACAGCTAAAAAAGATTTAAAGCAGTCAAAAACTTTCGGCAAGAACATAAAATTAAATTTAGAAGGCAACCTGCAAAATAAAATGTCTAATAATACCGGCGTTTCTTGCACCGAACATGAGCAGGAGGCGGAACATAAATCCAATTGCTTAATATGCGGACATCCCCTTGAATATCTGTCGTCCTCCGTCGAGCTGACCTGTTTTTACTGCGGCAAAAAAGAAAAAGGGAATATCGTTTGTTCGTCGGATAAATCCCATTATGTCTGCGACGACTGCCACAACCTATCCTCATTTAATTATATAAAAGATTTTATATTATCTACGGAAGGCAAAAATCCTTTTGAAATTACACTCGATATTTTAAATAATCCAAGCGTAACGGTGCCTATGTTAGGATGCCACCATGCCTATATTTTAACGGGAGCGGTTTTAGCTTCGTTAAAAAACAGGGGATACGTGCATATTTCCGAAGCCGATATCGAAGAAGCTTTTTACAGGCTCTCGAAGCAGGCTGTAGGAGGCTACTGCGGCTTAAGCGGCGTTTGCGGCATAGTTCCTGCGGGCGGTATCGTATATTCGGTTTTAACCGGTTCAGTCTGCGGCAAGGATAAAGAACAAAAAATAACCATGAAGATTACGGCTCTTCTTT
>JAKAKK010000014.1 GCA_021813525.1 bacterium | reverse complement strand
TTTTGCCCTATATAGTTTACGGCGTCCTTAAGAGCGGAAGATTCGTACGGCGATTTTTTAATTATGTGCAGCAATTTTATTCTCCTCCTTTATCGGTTTATTTAAAAAGGCAGTAACGCTTTCATCTCGTTCATTTTTTGTTTTAACGAATTTCTATCGACAATCTCTACTTCGGTTATTAAATCTTCGACTCCCATACCTCTTTCTTCGAGAGACTCTTTTTCGACATAAATATGAGAAATCTCGAAATCGTCTATTAAAATAGGATACGTCATGGAAAAATTTTTCTTTCCGAGCAAGGAAGTATCCTGCCCTTTCTTAAGAGAAAAAACGCCGTCTCCTATAAAGCTTACGCTTATATCCTGTTCGTATGCCCCGAACATAACCATCGCTTCTATCGCTTCCTGCTCATAAACCGTTCCGTAAGGAGCGGTTCTGCAAACAAACATTACCTTAGTTTTTTCCTGTTCCGACATTTTATTTACTCCCGTAATAAATATATTTTTTAATTAAATTTAATTAAAACGTTATCATTCTGTCAGATGTTATGCATAATTCTAAGAGTTGTCCCAAGCCGGATATTTCTTCCACTTTGCAGACAGTCTGGTTGACTATGCCTCTTCTTTTTCCTGCCGCAACGCATACTATTAATCTTACGCCTTTGAGCTCAAGTTCCGAAAGAAGTTTCATAATATTTCTTTCGTCTCTCGGCGGCTCTAAAGTTGAGCATCTGTTATAGACGCCGTCGTTATAGAAAAATATGCCCGTTATCTCATGGCCTGACTCCATCGCCGCAACTATAAAATTATAAGCGGTATCCATGGCCTGATGCATATAGGGCCCTTCTTTAATAAGAACGCCAAGTTTCATTAATTCGCTCCTCCAAAATTAATTTATTAATTGCTTCCGATTTAGATTGTGCCGTATTTACAATAAAGGTGTCCGATTTAAAATCGGACACCTTTATTGTAACGCCTTTATTACTTATTTTTTGTTTACATTATTATAGCATTGCTTACAAGCTGATGGATTCCGCCGACCATTTCTTCGTCTAATCCGTAAAGAGGAAATACCTTTGTAAACTGGGTTTTGCAGATTGCGCATATAAGGGCGTAAAAATTAACGCCGTGATTGTCAACCGCTTCTTTTACCGTCTGCATTCTCGGCATAGAACCCGCAAGCCTCACGTTCATAACTTCTTCGGTCAATAAACCTCCGCCTGCTCCGCAGCAATAAGTGCTTTCCTTAGTAGTACCTTCTCTTAACTCTACAAACTTGTTTGCGGCGGCTTTAATCAGCTCTCTGGGTATCGTAAACTGCCCGCCTACGACGTCGCCTATTCTGGAACCTCTTGCTACATTGCAGGAGTCGTGAAACGTGACTACCTTGTCGTCGTTCGCGGAAGGGTCCAGTTTGATTACCCCGTCCTTAACCAAGCCTAAAGTAAAGTCGCAAATATGGGTCGGCTGTTTATATTTGCTGTCGAGAAAATCGAACGGACCGTTCATAGTATTGGAATACATATAAGCCGCTCTCCAGGCATGGCCGCATTCGCCTATGATAACTCTTTTTACTTTAAGCCTTCTTGCCTCGTCCCATATTCTTTTATTTATTTCTTTAGTATTTTGATAGCTTCCTATAAATTTTCCGAAATTGCCGGCTTCCGAAGCATACGATGAAACGGTATAACTAATACCGGCCTTATGAAATACTTTTGCATAACCTTTCAAGGATTCCATATGGGGCATGGCAAAAAAATCGGCCGACGGCGGCACCAATAAAACTTCGGCACCCTCGACGTCCATAGGTATTTTAACGCCCTTCCCCCCTTCTTCCTCAATTTCCTCTTCTAAGTCGTCGAGAGTGTTTCTTAATGCGGCAGGCGGTATCCCGATATTGTTTCCAGTCTTAAAAACTTTATGGATAACTTCAGTCGTATATTTTTGTCCGAGACCTATCGAATCCATAATCTGACGCGCGGCCATAGTAATTTCTGCGGTATCGATGCCGTAAGGGCAATACAGGGAACATCTTCTGCATTCGGAACACTGCCAGAAATAAGTGTACCATTCTTTCAAAACTTCTTCCGTCAATTCCTGGGCGTTTGAAAGGCTCTTAAAAAACCCCGACGGAGTGAAATAATATCTGTAAACCTTCCTCATTAATTCCTGTCTTTGAACGGGCATATTGTTAGGGTCCGCCGTTCCCAGGAAAAATTGGCATTTATCGGTACATGCTCCGCATCTAACGCATATATCCATATAATCCCTGACGGCTTTATTATGGTCCAGTATTTCTTTAAAAACTCCAAGCGCTTTATCTTTCCACCCGTCCTGAAGTTTGAACGGAAATCCTAATGCCTCCATATCGTCTTTCTGGGCTTCTATCATATGCTCATACGCCGATGCGCCCGGAACTATTTTTGGAATTGAAATTTTACCGTCCAGAACCGGAACTTTATATTTATTTTTTGGCTTAGCCATACAGTTTATACCTCCGTTTAATTCTTTATAGAATCAAAATTGCAGGTTTATATTATGTTATATATATTTTATATTTTTTATATTTTAAATGGATAAATCTTTGGCATTGGGTCTGTAGTATCTTTCTTCAATTGGATTATCCGCCATATTTCTGGTCGGCGAAAAGAATATGCCGACGAAATGCATTACCTTGCTGAACGGAATATATAATATAAGCAGCATAACCAGCGTGTAATGTATTAAAAAAACGGGGTTTGACGGAATATTGGTAAACTGAAACGTTAAAAGCCCGTTCATATATGGGTCGAGCTGATTATCGACGACGGTTAAAGCGGCAGGCGTCAAAACATAATTCAATGACAGTCCCGCTAAGCCTATAAGCATTAAAAGAATAAGTATTAAATAGTCCTGAAACAGCGATATGAATTTGACTCTCTCTATGACTACTCTTCTCATTAAAAGAAGAAAAAGGGACAGCACCATAACGATGCCGCAAACTATTCCGATGCCGACAAATATATTATACCACCACGGCAAAGGATTGGCATAAATAAAATGCCTTAAAAAGTGCATGAATATTAACAGGAAAAACGAAATGTGGAAAAGGTATCCGAAAACCCAGGTAGCCTTATTAGATTTAAAAAGGCTTTTGAAGAAAAAAACTTCCCCCAAAACTCTGGCAAATGCTCCGCTCTTGGTTAATGGAGCGGGAGTAAGCATAATTTTAATGGGTTGCGGGGTCACAGCATATTGATATATTCTTAAAACCACAGCTATGACAAATATCAGTCCGACCGTGTATGTAAATAATAAATATATAGCGGTTGTTAGATTAAGAGGCGCCATATTTACTCCCCCCTGAATAAATAAATTATGTTATTTTAGGGAGAAGAATAAAATTTCTTCTCCCTTTATTTTTGTGCTTATCGCCTGACGAGCCGATAAGCTTTGCTGCGGTATTTAACTTTTTAAACGCATCCCGTAGGTTTAGGAAGTCCTGCGATTTTAGCTAATTGTTTAGCAGGCCCTTCAGGAAATAATTCATAGATAAATTTGTTTGCTTCTTTTTTGTCCGGTAAATTCTCAAGCGTCATAACTTCTTTTGTAAGCGATTTAATAGCGGGAGCAACCTGGAACTGCTGGAAATAATTCCTTATCCATTCGATAAGCTTCCAGTGTTTTTCGGTCAATTCAACGTTTTCGGTTTTTGCCAGAGCTTCGGCAAGACCTTTATCCCAGTCGCCTAAATTTTGAAGATAACCTTCATCGTCCGTTTGAATCTTTTTTCCGTTATAATCGAGTTCAGCCATAAGTAAATCCTCCTCTAAATTTTAATTAATTAAAATTGTGTTTATTTAAATCTAAACCTAAACCATGTCGATATATCCGCACGGACAGCTTTCCGCACATTTTTTGCATCCGTTGCATGTTTCCAAATGAAATTCGAAATGTTGTCCCTTGGGTAGTTTTTTTACGGCGCTTTGAGAGCAGTATTCGAAACAGCTGCCGCAGTCGAAACACATGCCGCAGCTCATGCACCTCTTAGATTCCAGTACGAGTTCGTCAAGACTGAGGTCGTTTAATATCGCGCCAAAATCCTTAACTCTTGCCTGAGGGTCGCGCGACGTTCTTCTCTGTCTTTCGGAGGTTTGAAAATATGCGATATACATATTTTTGCCCTCTCTGTTAACCGCATCTCCGTATTTAATAATTCTTCTCTCATCTTTAATAACCGGTTCTCCGGTAAATTTTTTATGTATGGCGTAAGCCGCATACCTTCCCATGCCGATAGCGTCCGTAACCAATCCGAATTTTAATATATCGCCGCCTGCGAAAACTTTATCTTCGCCCGCAACAAGGTAATTATCGTCAACTTTTAAAAATTCGTTATTCGGATTTTTAGTTAGATTCTCCAAACCTTTATAATCCGGTTTCTGACCGAATGAATAAATAAGAGTATCTAATTTTAACGTAAGCTCTTGTCCGCCCTCTATAATTATTGGATGGACTCTGCCTGAAGCGTCTTTTTCCGAAAGTTTCATTTTTTTGAGCTTAACCGCGGTTGCTTTGCCGTTTTCCGTAATAATTTCATCTAAGGCGAATAAAAATTCAAATTTAATTCCCTCGGCATTTCCCTCTTTAACTTCGGCGGAACCTTTTTCTTCTATTTCCGAAACATCGTTCAGCGTGCCTTTATTATAAATAAACGTTACATTGGCGCCGAGTCTTTTAGCTACCATTCCCGCATCCATAGCGCTGTCGCTTCCGATAACGACGACTTCTTTACCCGCGTCTTTAAGTTCGCCGGAAGCGGCTTTTTGAAGAAACTCTATGCCGGTATAAACATTCGGCGAATCCGCTCCTTTCATATTCATTTTTATAGGCTGGTGCGTTCCTATGGCTACAAAAACAGCGTCGAATTCAGATTTAAGCTTGTCCATAGTTATATCGGTGCCGATATTAACTCCGGTTTTAATTTCTACGCCGAGATTTTTAATGCGTCCGACCTCTGCATCGATAATATCTAAAGGAAGTCTGAAACGCGGAATGCCGTATCTTAAATATCCGCCTGTTTCCGCATATTTTTCGAAAATAGTAACGTTATATCCCCTGATTGCAAGGTGGTATGCGGCGGAAAGCCCAGCCGGTCCGCTTCCTATAACGGCTATTTTCTCTTTTCTCGGAACTTCCGTCAGCTTCTTAAACTGAAGATTATTTTTTATTCCGTAATCTCCTACAAACATTTCTATAGCATTTATCGCGACCGGTTTATCTTTTTCGCTCCTGTTGCATGCATCTTCGCATGGATGAGGACACACTCTTCCCGTTGTAGAAGGCAGGGGATTAGACTCCGTAAGCATATAAAACGCCGTTTTGAGAGATTCGTCTATAGGCCTTTCGTAAGACTCGCTCTGCGCTATAAACTGAATATAATCCCTGACTTTAGTTCCGTTAGGGCATGTATCCATACACGGCGGCTTTTTTTCGACGTACTTAGGTCTGAACGGGGATTGAGACATTCCTCCGCCCGTACTTACCGCAATTTTCGCGGGCTTCTTTACTTTTTTTAATTCAAGCATAAGTTTTCCTTTCTTATCTTATATATCGCAAAATATATAATAAATATTATAAGATTAATAGATTTTTTTAAACAATATTATTAATAAAATATACTGTGCTTATATTTTATTAACGATTACTGGTTTTCCGGCAATGTCAGAAAACTGCCGCCGGCATAACCATAGACGAGCTTTTCCTCGTCCATAATTTCTTTTAGCGCCCCTTTTATATCGTCCTTAGTCAATCCTTCGCTTGCAAACTCTTTTTCCATCTCTTTGACGATATCTATAGGCTTAAATCTCTTTTTGCCGGCATACTCTTTAACGAGCCCGACTATTTTATCTTCGACTTTTTTCTTTGTTTCATCGGTCATAATATGATACTCCTCAATTTAAATTTTGTTAATAAAATCTAAAAAATTATAATCGCGTATGAGAAGAATAATTCATAGTGGTTTCGGCAAGTCTGAAGTCGTCGATGTGATATTTCGTGAACGGGAATCCCGTAATTTTAAAGAACCTCGGCCAGCCTATCCTTTCTATCCATTCGCCTACCCTTTCGCCCGGTTCGGCTCCGTCCTTATACGCGTTAAGAATGGTTTTAACGGCATTGACTACTCCAGGCCATCTCGGCGGTTCGTTAGGAATAAACGGTATAGCTAATTTAGAGAATGTGGGCTTCGTTCTTGCATTTGAAACCTTGCCGCCGACCCATATCGACAAACCGTCGTTTTCGGCGTTGGCAATGGGCATTGCCGGGCACACCGTGTAACAGCTTCCGCAGAACACGCAAGTTTCTTCGTTGACTTTTACGCCGGGTTTGCCGTCAACCGTATCCGGTCTGATAGAGTTAGTCGGGCACGCAGCGATAGTGCTTGGTATTTCGCAGAGATTTCTAAGTCTTTCGGCATCTATTCTCGGCGGTTTTCTGTGAGTTCCCACGATTGCTATATCCGAAGATGAAACCGAACCGCACATATTTAAACAGCAGGCGAAAGCAATCCTTGTTTTCGAAGGAAGTTTGTCTTCGACGAAATATTCGTACAACTCGTCCATAACGGATTTAACGACGCCGGAAGCATCGCTTGCGGATGTGTGGCAGTGCACCCATCCCTGGGTATGAACTATATTGGCGACTATATTGCCTATTCCTCCTACGTTATAGCCCATTTTTTCAAGGTCTTTCTTAAGCGGTTCGACGTTTTTTTCGTCTTCTATTAAAAATTCGACGTTATTTCTCGTAGTGAATCTTAAATGCCCTCCGCAATATTTATCCGCTATATCGCATATGTCTCTTACGAAACTTCCGCTGACCAATCTTGGGGAACCCATCCTTACCGTATATAGCTTATCGCCGTTTTCAGCAACATGCACCATGGTTCCGGTATCAATAATTTCATGATAAGCCCATTTGCCGTAATTCTTTTTTATAGTAGGTGACAAATATTCGTTATAATCATGGGGTCCGATGTCGGTAAGCCTTTTCTTTTTAACTTCTTCTGCCATATTAACCTCCAAATTTATTTATATACTGCATCTTTTGATTTAATTGATTTTATTGCAACGACTAATCTTCGTCTTCCGTGAATTTAATAAACGGATTGCTTCTCGGATGCTCTACCATTTCAGGAACCGGCTCTAACCCTACGCCCTCCAAGAAAGTATTTAAACCTACCCTTCCGATAAGTTCTCCTATCCTTTCCCTGCTGACTCCGTATTCGTCCCAGAATTCCCACATATTGGAAATCAAACCTTTCAGCCATTCATAGTCGTTTTTTGCGTCCTCATTTATATCGTAAAAAGGAACAAGCATCATTCCCATTCTCGGACCTGTAACCAAAGGCGCTTTTGCTCCTATTAAAATAGAGGCGCCCTTTTCGTCGCCCGCTCTTAGGGCTTTAGGCATTTCATTTATGCAGTGCATGCATTTTACGCAGTTTTCGTCGTCGATAACAAGGTTCTCGCCTTCAAACCACATACATTTCGTGGGGCATTTATCGAGAACGTATTTTTGAACGTTAAATTTTTTAGTATAATTTTTAACTTCGTCCTGATTGATTTTTATTTTGTCTTTCCACGTTCCTATAAAAGCAAGGTCGGATCTTGCGGCCGAAGCGACGCAGTCGTTTGCGCAGCCCGAAAATTTAAGTTTAAATTTATAATTAAACGCGGGTCTGTGAAGTTCGTCCTGATACTCTTCCGTCAAGTTATAGCAAATCTTCATAGTATCGTAATTCGCAAATTCGCATCTTGCCTGTCCGGCGCAGCATGAAGGCGTCCTTAAATCCGAACCGCTTCCGCCCAAATCGAACCCGAGTTCCGCTATTGCCTGGAACGCATCTTCGGCTTCCGCCTGCGACATTCCCAAAATTTGAATATTTCCGGTAGCGCCGTGAAAATTTAATAAACCGCCGGCGTGTTTTTCGGAAATATCGGCTAATTTCCTAAGAAAGTCGGAATTATAAAAGAATCCTGCCGAAGGTATAATTCTCATAGAATGGCATTCTTTAATTCCCGGATATTTTTCGGGGAATTCGCTGAACCTTCCGACCATTCCGGCGCCGTATCCTTTAACGCCGGCCATACCGCCGTGTTTCCAGTGGTTTACTTTATCGCGGTAAGATTCTTCAACCTGCCCCAAAAGGTCTTCGGTTCTCTCGCTCTTTTCCGCCGCTCTTTCTATTTCCTTGACAAAACTTATCCACTTCCCTTTTTTAAGTTCGTCAAGAAGCGGAGTCTGGTGCTTTTTACCCATAGTAATGCCTCCTTATATAAATATAGATTTAAAATAATTTAAAATACTTCCCATTATAAAACAATTCAAAACTAAAACATAGTTGTAATTTTTATTTATACACTTTTATAACTATATTTGTCAATAAAAAAAATCGACCGTTAAAAAAAAATTAAACGTTATTTTATTTTTTTTGTATATATAAAATTTAATTTATAATACAGAGGTATTGTACAATGGATATTAAAAATATTAAATAATATAAAATATGATTATTGTAATAAAAAATCTGACATCGCACAAAATAACAGACCGGTAAAATGTTGCCGGAACTTATCTTATAACGGCTTTTGCTTTTGTTTGCCTTATGAATGCAATCCAGTTTTTGAACCAGCCGGGAGACGAAGGAGAGTACATATGGGTATAACCGGCCAAAATATTTTTATACGCTATGCCGTCGGAAACGCCGTCCACTCCGTAACCTTTCTTCATCTTAAATACAAATTTATATCTGTCGGGAGACATTTCCAAATAAGAATGATGAAATTCGTGCCCTTTTATTAATTTAATTTTATTGAACCATAAACTTCCGTTCCCTTTACCGTAAGAATATGGGGTTAGCTTAGTGTATCCGTGGCCTTTGGGTTTTTTCGTAAGTTTAACGTCGGCGTCTATCGCTCCTACCATCTCGTTAAAATTGTTTTCGTAAGAGATGCTTTTGCAAAGATACATAAGCCCGCCGCACTCCGCATAGACCGGAAGTCCTTCTTCTATTTTTTGCTTTATTTCTTTTCTAATAGCTTTATTTGCCTGAAGGTCTCCTGAAAATATTTCAGGGAAGCCTCCGCCGATATATAACGCATCGACTTCAGGGAGATGCTTATCGGCGATAGGGGAAAATTTAATTATTTCGCAACCTAAGTCCTCAAGGGCTTCCAAATTTTCGTTATAATAAAAATTAAACGCATTGTCGTAGGCGAGACCTATTTTAAGCATATTGCGCCTGGTTCTTTTTATGCTGTTTTTTAATGATAAATCCGGCGTATTCTTTATACCGGGGTACGATTTCTCAGCCGTTTTAGAAATTTTTACGATACCGTCCAAATCTATATATTCCGAAATTTTAGAAGACATTTCCTCGACAAGTTTTTCGATTTCTTCCGCGGAGAGGGTGGATAAAAGACCGAGATGCCTCTGTTTTACCGAAAATTCTGCATTATTAGGAATATTGCCTACGACTTTTAAATCGGTATAATACTTAATGGCCCTCAGCAAATTTTTTTCATGCCTTTTGCTGTGAACTTTATTCAGGATTATTCCTTTTATATCCACGTCTTTATCGAACTCCTGGAATCCTAAAATGAGCGGGACGACCCCCCTGTTCAGTTCCCCAACGTCGATTATGAGAATAACCGGAAGCCCTAACAGTTTCGACATCTCGGCATTAGAAGATTTGCCGTATATATCGAAAGAATCATGCAAACCGTGGTTGCCCTCAACTATACTGATTTCGGAACCTAAAGAATGGCTTATAAAATGTTCTCGTATATTATTTTTGGACATAAAATAAAAATCGAGATTATAAGTTCGTTCGCCCGAAGCAATATTGAGCCACATAGGGTCGATAAAATCAGGGCCTTTTTTAAACGGCTGGACCGACAGTCCTCTATTCCTTAACAAACGAGACAGCGCAATCGAAATAGTGGTTTTGCCGGAATTTCTTTTGGCGGCGGAAATATAGACTCCGTTAATGCGGCCACTCTTTTTTTTATATCTTCCTGCGGATTCGTTATCGATATTAAACATCCTGTTTCCTGAGTTCTTTAATTTTTGAGATAAGATTGAGTTTGTAAGAAGAAAGTTTTTTGCCTTCTATCTCGTCTTCCCTGTGCTCTACGGAGTATATTCTTTCGACGCCGAGAATGAATAAAGAAAATTCATATTCGGCAGATTTGTCTTTATTAAAATAGTGTTGATGAAATGCAAATTCATCGTCTTCTTCGATTATCTTGCTTATATAGAACGCTTCGAGTTTTGCCTGCAAAGGAAGGCCGTCGAAATATTTAAGGAGTTCCAGAATGAACTCTTTGCTTAGCTTGGTGATTTTTGTAATATAATTTACGTCGTAGTTAAATTTCATATTTATGCGGCCCGGCGATGAAAGAAGATTGGCGGAGAGAGAGGGATGAGCGTCCTTTAAGGACGCTAAAAGCGACGAACTTCCCCTTGCGGGCTACGCCCTTCGGGGGTTCGAACCCCTCTCTATCCTGCCTTTACTATGTACCTTGATAAAACTGCATTTATATAATAACTGGCGGAGAGAGAGGGATGAGCGTCCTTTAAGGACGCTAAAAGCGACGAACTTCCCCTTGCGGGCTACGCCCTTCGGGGGTTCGAACCCCTCTCTATCCTGCCTTTACTATGTACCTTGATAAAACTGCATTTATATAATAACTGGCGGAGAGAGAGGGATTCGAACCCCCGGTAAGCTTACGCCTACAATTGATTTCGAGTCAATCGCCTTCAACCGGACTCGGCCATCTCTCCGTATAAAAAATAATAAATAATACCTTAATATATAATTATAAGAACATCATATTGTTGACGGCGGAGAGAGAGGGATGAGCTTTGCTGGACTGCGTCCGAACCCCCGGTAAGCTTACGCCTACAATGAGCTTCGCTGAACTCCGTTGATTTCGAGTCAATCGCCTTCAACCGGACTCGGCCATCTCTCCGTATAAAAAATAATACTTTATATAATTATATGAAATAATAACACAATATTGACCATACTTATTTTTTACTTGCGTCCGGCTTATTAAACTTATTAAATTCATAAGTTAAATAGCCGCGCGGAATCTCTCCGGTTATATGTTTAACGACGTAACCGTTTCTATCTATTAAAAAGGATTGAGGGATTTCGTAAATATTTCCGTATGCTTTTTCTATGGAATAATCGGCCATTCCAACCGGATAAGTTATTATTCCGCCCTTAAAAGTCTTTATAAAATGCAGAACGTAATTTTCTCCCTGATTGTTAACCGAAAGGCCTATTATCGCAAAGCCGTCTTTCTTATGCAGTTTGTAAAATTTTTCCAGTCTCGGTATTTCGTCTCTGCAGGGAGGGCACCAGGTAGCCCAGAAATTAACCAAAACTATTTTTCCACTATAATTTTTCAAAGATAAGATTTTACCCTTATAATTAACGCTCGAAACGGAAAAATCCGGCGCTAAAACTTTACCGCCAGATTTTTTAACCGCATAACCGTTTTTTTTCAGCAGTTCGGGAGTTTTTATTATTAATATAGAGATAAAAACAATAACTGCGATAAAAATCAAGGCCTTAAATATTTGTATGTTTCTTCTTTTCATTTTTAAATTATTATCTAATTGTTTTTACGTTATTGTTATTTTCATTTAACCCGGTCGTTTTATTCTAACACAAAGTCGGATTATTATCAAAATAATATTGATAATTTTTTTTTTTATGATATATTAATTTCAGTATTCATTCATTTAAAATATACGGAGGCTATTTACTTCATGAAGGTCAACAAGGCGGTTTTTCCGGCCGCCGGTCTCGGAACAAGGCTCCTGCCGATTACAAAATCAATTCCGAAAGAAATGCTTGTACTAGTGGATAAGCCGCTTATACAATACGGGGTAGAAGAATGTATAGGCGCCGACATTACCGATATAATTATCATTACGGGCAGGGGCAAAACGGCTATCGAAGATTATTTCGACAGGTCTATAGAACACGAAATTTTACTGAAAGAAAAAGGCAAACACCATCTGCTTAAATCTGTAGACGAGATAGCAAGCCGCATCAGCCTTACATATACGAGGCAGAAAGAAGCTCTCGGTTTAGGACATGCAATCTTGTGCGCGCAGAATATGGTAGGCGAAGAACCGTTCGCGGTCGTTTTAAGCGACGATATTATAGATTCGGACACGCCCGTTATGAAACAGATGGTTGATATATATAAAAATTTCAGGTATTCCGTTTTGGCCGTTCAGAGGGTAAAAGACGAAGATGTTTCAAAATACGGAATAATAAGGGGGAGGGAAATTGAAAAAGGTTTGTACGCCGTCGAAGACCTCGTCGAAAAACCCGACCTCAAAGACGCCCCTTCCAATCTTGCCATAATAGGAAGATATATCTTAATGCCGGATATATTCGGCTTTCTCAAAGATACAAAGCCAGGGAAAGGAGGAGAAATTCAGCTCACCGACGCGATAAAGTCGCTTCTGCAGATTCAACCCGTTTATGCTTTAGAATTCGAAGGAAACAGATACGACGGCGGCAACAAATTAGACCTGCTCAAAGCGCAGATAATATTCGGATTAAAAAACGATGAAATAAAAAGCGGACTAATAGAATTTATCGGAAAATCGGAATGGTGCAGAAATTAAATTATGAAATTTTTTGACGATAACGAAAACTTCAGCAGGAAAATGATTAAATTTAAAAATGAAGTGGAAAGGATTTTTCATTTCCACTTCGGATTTTTCCCTATGGAGGATCTCCCCTACGCTTTTAAGACAAACTCCGCTCCTATCGACATATACACGAATAAAAGCAGACTGACTATAGAAATCGAACTGCCCGGAATTTCCAAGGACAATATACTTATAGCCGTCCACAATAATATATTAGTCATAAGATGGAAATCGGAACCGAAGATAAAATCCAAGGTTAATTTTTTCTGCATAGAAAGAAGATTCGGCAGGTTCGAAAGATTCGTCCTTCTGCCCGTCACTCCTTCCAGGCAAAATATAAGGGCCGTTTTATCTGACGGCGTTTTAAGCATAAATTTTGAAATAGGAGACGTTTTTATAAATTCCGAAACCTCAATACCTATTTCGTAAATATATGTCACCCAATTATAGCTATAATTCTATAATTATAGTATAATATTTATATATACGCTACAGCATAAAAGGGGAATAAAATATGAATAAAACCGATGCAAATATGAACGGCAATAATATTAAAGAAATTGTTATAGGAAAAGGAGAAAACATCGAACAGCAGGATTTACCGGAAGAAATTCAACTGCCGGAAGTTATACCGCTTCTGCCTATAAGGGACCTTGTTCTTTTTCCTTTTATGATAATACCGCTTTTCGTAGGAAGAGAAGCTTCGATTAAAGCGGTAGATGAGGCCCTGTCTAAAGACAGGCTAATTCTTTTATCCGCCCAAAAAGACATAATAGTCGAAGAACCCTCGCAAAACGATATTTACGACGTAGGGGTCGTTGCGATGATTATGAAAATGCTGAAACTTCCGGACGGAAGGGTTAAAATATTAGTTCAGGGTTTATTAAAAGCAAAAATAGAAACATTCGTTCAAATTAAACCTTTCTATCTTGTAAAAGTATCCAAAATCAAAGACGAAAACGTTGCGGAAATTACGCCGGCCGTTGACGCCCTCATGAGAAACGTAAAAGAACAGCTTGAAAAATACGTATCTTTAGGCAGGCTTCCGTCTCAGGATATACTAATCATACTCGAAAATATAACCAACCCCGGAAGGCTTGCGGACATAGTAGCGTCCAACTTAGGTTTAAAAATAGACGAATCTCAGAAAATATTAGAAGAAACCGACCAGGTAGAAAGGCTTAAAAGAGTTAACGATATACTTGCCAGGGAAATAGAAATCCTTTCTATGCAGGCTAAAATTCAATCCCAGGCAAAAGAAGAAATGACTAAAACCCAAAGAGATTATTTTCTAAGGGAGCAGTTAAGGCAGATTAAACAGGAACTCGGCGAAACCGATGAAAAATCTCAAGAAATTGCCGAACTGAGGGAAAAAATAACGGCGGCAAAAATGCCTCCGGAAGTGCTGAAAGAAGCCGAAAAACAATTATCGAGACTCGAATCTATGCATCAGGATGCCGCCGAAGCATCGACGATAAGAACTTATTTAGAATGGCTATCCGATATACCCTGGTCGAAAAAGACTAAGGATAATCTCGATATAGAAACCGCAAGAAAAATTTTGGACGAGGACCACTACGACCTTGAAAAAATCAAGGAGAGAATCCTCGAATACTTAAGCGTCCGAAAACTAAACAAAAAGATGAAAGGACCGATACTATGCTTTATCGGACCTCCCGGCGTCGGAAAAACTTCTCTCGGCAAATCTATCGCAAAGGCTATGAATAGAAAATTCATCAGGGTTTCTCTTGGCGGCGTTCACGACGAAGCCGAAATCAGGGGGCATAGAAGAACATACGTCGGAGCGCTTCCGGGAAGAGTCATTCAGGGAATAAAACAGGCTGGGACAAATAATCCCGTTTTTATGATAGACGAAATCGATAAAGTAGGAACTGATTTTAGAGGCGACCCTTCTTCCGCTCTTTTAGAAGTGCTGGACCCGGAGCAGAATTCTTCTTTTTCCGACCATTATCTCAATGTTCCTTTCGATTTATCGAATGTTATGTTCGTTGCAACCGCTAACGTCGCGGACACGATACCTTCCCCTTTAAGGGACAGGATGGAAATTATAAATCTGTCCGGCTATACTTTGGAAGAAAAAGAAAAAATAACCGAAAAATATCTTATACCCAGACAGATTAAGGAAAACGGATTAAAAAAAGATTATATCGAATTTAAGCCGAGCGCGGTAAAAACTATTATCGCCGGTTATACCCGCGAAGCAGGTTTAAGAAATTTAGAAAGGGAAATAGGAACGGTATGCAGAAAAGTCGCGAGAAATATAGCCGAAAATAAAATTAAGAAATATATTATAACCGATAAAAACATACATAAATACCTCGGAACCATAAAAATACTTCCGGAGGAAGAAAGGCAGAAAGACGAAATTGGGGTAGCCACGGGTCTTGCCTGGACTCCGGTCGGCGGAGAAGTTCTTTATATAGAAACTATTCTCGTTAAAGGCAAAGGGGGTGTATCGCTTACCGGCCAGCTAGGCGACGTTATGAAAGAATCCGCTCATGCCGCCGTCAGCTATGCCCGCTCCAAGGCGGACGAACTCGGAATTAAACCTGATACGTTTGAAAAAAACGATATTCATATCCATATACCGGAAGGCGCCATACCGAAGGACGGACCTTCCGCTGGAATAACTATGGCGACGTCGCTGATTTCGGCGGTATTAAAAAAACCCGTAAGAAAAGACATCGCTATGACCGGCGAAATAACCCTTAGAGGCAACGTCCTGCCTATAGGCGGTTTAAAAGAAAAATCCTTAGCCGCTTTAAGGGCAGGAATAAAAACCATTCTCATACCCGAAAGGAACAAAAAAGACCTTGAAGATATTTCTCCTTTAGTTAAGAAAAATTTGAAATTTATACCCGTCAGGCATATGGACGAAGTTATAAAGCATGCAATTATAGGTATATCCGCCGGAGATACGGATGCAAATTCCGGCTCTAATAAAATTAAGCCTGTTAATAAAAATAAGGGTGCTAAAAAAAGAAAAGTTAAGTGAAACGGGGCTGATAAAAGAGATAGAACGATTAAGTTCGGAAACTCAAGGTTTTAATAAGTCGTTAATTATTAAATCAATCGGGGACGATTGCGCTATCGTTAAAGATAAAAACCGTATGCTCGTGAGTTCCGACAGCATAACCGAAAACGTCCATTTCAATTTTGTTCTATACAATTTTTATGAAATAGGAAAAAAATCTTTACTCGTAAATTTAAGCGACATTGCCGCTATGGGCGGAATTCCCAGATTATTCGTTTTGTCCCTTTTTTTGCCAGCGTATGTAAATGAAGCCGATATCAAGCAAACATTGCGAGGCATTATCGACACGGCAAAAAAATACAGGGTGTCCCTTATAGGCGGAAATATATCGAAAGCATCCGAATTTTCGATATCCGCGACCATAATAGGCGACTATAAAGACAAAAACGTCGTTAAGAGATATAATTCAAAAAAAGGCGAGCTAATATATGTCTCCGGGGAACTCGGAAATTCTTGGATGGCGTTTTATCTTAACTCCAATAAAGATTATATATTTAAAAATTATCAGAATCTCAGCCCGGAGGATAAAAAACTCATAGAGAATTTCATAAACAAACATAAACTTCCTGAGCCCAGGATAAATTTAGGCAGAAAATTATCCGTGGGAAAACTTGCCGGCTCGTTAACGGATATAAGCGACGGACTCGTTAAAGATATTTTTAACGTAATCGGCAGCGGGTGCGGGTGCGAAATATATCTAGACGAGATTCCGTTAAATAAGGAATTGAAATATATCTGCATGATTTTAAATATCGAAGATTACGTCGATAAAGCAGTTTCATTCGGGGAAGATTACGAACTTTTATGGACGTCGGAAAAACATAAAGAAAAAGAATTGCTGAAACTGTCAAAATCCACCGGAGTTAAAATAAAAAAAATCGGATATATAAACGATAATCCCGCATGCGTGAATTTTTTAAAGAACGGGGCTGCCTACATCCCTAAAGATTTTACCTTTAAACATTTATAAACTATATGTACAGCCTCATTTCATTTTTTCTCTTTATTTTATTTCTTATAATTTCCTCAGTTTTTTCTATTTCTGAATCTTCGATATTTTCTCTTACTCAGGCAGATATAGACGAACTAAATATGAGGAAAAAAAACAGGGTGATTTTTTTAATAAGGAACTCGTCCGTATTTCTTGTAATAATTTTGATAGGAAATATGGCTGCAAACGTTATAACTGCAAGCATAGGCTCTATAATTTTAAACCGATATTTTAAACATATTCCGGTGATTTATTCTATTATATCCATTTCGCTTATCCTTATAATCCTTGCCGAGATAGTTCCGAAGATAATTGCCCTTAAGAAACCCATAGAATTATCTTTAATGGTTTCCGATATATTTTTTCATCCGGTCTATTTTGCAGGATTATTAATAGAAAAAACCGGGCTAAGCGGGAAACGCCTCCAGTTAAAAAAGGAAGAGTCGATATCGAACGAAGAATTAAGGACTATTATTGAAATAGGCAAAAATGAAGGCGAAATAAAAGAAAAGGAATACGAATTTATAAAAAATTTTTTAAAGCTTTCATATTTAAAAGCCGCGGGTATCATGACGAAAAAGGATGACGTATTTGAATTAGACGTTAACACTCCCGTTTCTTCCGCCGTAGGACTAATCGAATCTTATCATTTTTCCAGGATTCCTATATATTTCAGGGAAAAAGACAATATAATAGGAATAATCCTTGCAAAGAATATTTTATCCAAAGTTTATAATAAAGGGGAAGAAAAAAGGACGCTTAATTCTTTCCTTATAAAACCGTATTTTATACCCGGTTCAAAAAACGCGCTGGAGCTTTTCAGGGAACTGCAAAAGAAAAAAATTCATATCGCGGTAGTAGTCAACGAATACGGGAAAATGGCAGGCATTATAACGATGGAGGACCTGCTGGAAGAAATTTTCGGAGAGATAGAGGACGAATATGACGTACAATAATATATATATTTATATCTCCGTAATAATTGCGGCTATATTTTTTGAAGGATTTTTTGCCGGCTCGGAAATAGGTATTATAAGTTACGATAAAATTAAAATAAAACATAAAGAATCTAAGGGGAATAAGCTTGCCAAGTTTTTGCTCTTAATGACCAAAAAACCGGAGAGCACATTTTCCACGTCGCTTATAGGAAATAATATAGCTTACACTTCGGCTACTATTCTTGCGACCGCCATTATATACGAATATGCAAAATCGTACACTCCTTTTATAGTAGCAATTATTCTTACCCCCGTTATGGTGGTTTTCGGGGAAATAATTCCCAAAATGTTATACAGGCGCCATGCAAACTCCTTTATGCTTAAAAGTATTCCTCTTATAACTTTTTTCTCCGTCATATTCTTTCCAGTAAATATAATTTTTATAACTCTGTCTAAATTTTTAAACTTCCTTTTTAAAAGTAAGTCCAAAAATGTCTTTTTAACTAAAGACGAACTCATTAAAGTTCTGACGATAAGCGGAAATATCGAAGAATTTAAAGAATACGATAAAAAAATAATAAAAAGGATATTCGAATTCGGTAAAAAAACATCAAAAGATATTATGATTCCGCTTATAAGCGTAATAGCGCTAAACGAAAACGACGATGTAAACAAAGCAAGGCAGATTTTCTCCGAAACTAATTATTCGAGAATACCGGTTTATAAAGACAGAATAGACAATATATCCGGAATAGTCTTTGCTTTCGATATATACAGCGCAGAAAACGCAAATAAATTAGTAGGCGAAATCTCGAGACCGGTATTATTTATACCTGAAACGTTAAAAATATCCAACATAATGCTGAAAATGCAAAAAAGCCGCCAGCAGATGGTCGTAGTGGTAGATGAGTACGGCGGAGCATCTGGAATAATCACATTCGAAGATATACTCGAAGAAATAGTCGGCGAAATCAGGGATGAAACCGACGAAGAGGAAGCAATGTATAAAAAAATAGGAAAAAATACTTATTTAATAAACGCAAAATTGACTTTAGACGAACTGTCCGAACTTTTTAATGTAGGCATAATAAATAATCCCGAAGCGGATTATGAGACCGTATCGGGATTAATAATGGACAGGCTGGGACGTATACCGGTTCCGGGCGAAAAATTTACCATAGATAATATAAACTTTACCGTGTCAAAATCTACGAGCAAATCGATAAAAGAAGTAGTTATAAGTTTTTAACTAAACAAAAAAAGGTGTCAGAATTAAATTCTGACACCTTTTTTTTGACACCTTTATTTTTTATTTAATTGCCGACGACTTTGTCAATCATCTGCTTGAAAGAGCCTTTCGGAGCCGCTCCTACTATCTGGTCGGCGACCTGCCCCTTATTGAAGAGAATGACCGTAGGTATTCCTCTTATTCCGTATTTGCCTGGAATAACCTGATTTTCGTCAACATTGACCTTGCCTACTTTAATTTTTCCGTCGTAATCCGATGCGATTTCATCGATTACAGGGGCAACCGCCCTGCACGGAGCGCACCATACGGCCCAAAAATCGACAAGCACGGGCTTATCCGATTTTAAAACCTCGGCATCGAAATTTGAATCCGTAAACGCTAAAACTTTTTCTGAAGACATTTAGTAAATCCTCCTTAATAAGATTTAATAATTTTTTTATGTTTACATCTTTGTTTCTAATATCGCGTTTTATGCCCCTACCTTCTGCTCAGACCTTAAAATCAGGGAATCCGATATTTTATTAAATACCGATTTTACCTCAGGGTGTATGTCTTTGGTCATTATAGGCTCGCCTTTGTCCGAAAGTTCGCAAATATCTTCGACTATCGGTATTTCCCCGAGAAAATTCACGCCTAATTTTTCGGCGGCGGCTTTAGCTCCTCCATGTTTAAATATATCGGAACGCTTATTGCAATGCGGACAAATGAAATAACTCATATTTTCGACTATCCCGAAAACAGGCACGTTTACTTTATCGAACATCGCAAGGGCTTTCTTTGCGTCTATAAGCGAAATATCCTGCGGGGTCGAAACGACTACGGCAAAATTTATCGGAACCGTCTGCACCAGCGTAAGCTGAATATCGCCGGTTCCCGGAGGAAGATCGACTACCAGAAAGTCTATCTCGCCCCATTCGACGTCTTTTAAGAACTGGGTTATGACCTGCATTACCACCGGTCCCCTCCATATAGCGGGAGCATCTTCCGGAATTAAAAATCCTAACGACATAAGTTTTATCCCGAATTTCTCAAGGGGGACGATTTTATTACTAGACGTTAGGTCGGGTCTTTTATTTATTCCCATCATAGTGGGAACGCTGGGACCGTAAAGGTCGGCGTCTAACAGCCCTACTTTTTTTCCCTGATTTGCCAGCGTAATAGCCAGATTGACGCTGAACGTAGATTTTCCTACTCCGCCTTTTCCGCTTGCGACCGCTATGATGTTTTTTACCCCGCTTATCGGCGTTTGTTCGTCAAACGGGTTCTTGCTTCCGTGCCCGTGTCCTTCACCTCCGCCGCAGCCGCAGGAAGAACCTTCGTCTTCGCTCCCGCATCCGCAGGAATCCTCTTCCTCCCCGCTGCCGCAACCGCACGAATCTGCACCTTCTTCATAATAGTCTTTATTTCCGTTCATTTCATTTTCGTTGTTTTCTTTATTCATAAATACCCCTCTTTAATTTTAGTTATATAATAATAATTTTGTATATAAATATACATATATTTATATATTATCATAAATTTTGCGGCGTTTCAACCTTAAAAGCATCCATAAATGCGCTGACCGAAAACTCTGCCTTACCGGGTCCTGCCGCACCGTAGCCTTCCGGAACCGGAAGATTATATTTATAGTGAAGTTCATGCCATTTAAGAAGAAGTTTAACGTAATATTCCAGCGGAGCGGATGAATTGCCCAATTTTCCAAGCTTGCTGGTTTTCTCGGGACACCATGTAGTATATCTCGGGATAACTCCTTGCGACATAAAAAATTCAAGCCCTTCGGCGGTTGAATTTACCGCTTCGTCTATGCTTTCAAACCCGAAAGGCTTTGAAAGCTCTACGCCGCCTACGAAGTTTGGAATAACCTTATATTCGCCGAAAACCGCAACTGCGTCCACGATTCTTTTAATCCATTCGTCTCTTCCGATAAATTTAGATTTGCCGGGACAAATTTTTTCAAAAAGATTTTTATCCCACACCTCGAAATTAGTATGATAAATATAAGCGCCGGCGGATTTAAGCCTCATTAAATTTTTTTGAGTATGCGCCTGCACAACGACTTTGCTGAGCCACCTTCCTTTGAACTTTTCTTCTATGGCCTCAAGGAACCTGACGTAAAAATCTATTTCCGTGTCCCCTTTAAATTTGACCTCGTCTATGATGCTGCCGCCCGTTAAAGTATATGCCCCCGCGGAAGAATCCTCGGAAGATTCTATTACCGACAGCGCGCTTATAATGTCCTCGACCGATTTAACCGCGGAATAATTTTTATTTGCTTTTTTTTGATTTAAGTAATTTGAATTCATATCGCAGAATGCGCACTCGGTATGATTTTCAAAATACTGGCACATTCTGAAAACGGCAAGATATATCAGATAACCCCATTCGATAGTCGGAGCGACGTCCCTTACCGATTTTCCCGACCCGGTTTTTTTTAGCATATAAGACTTTTCGGGAGAAAAAGAAACATCGCCCATATAACCGCCCTCGAGATATAGTTTATAGCCGCCGGATTCCCGTTCGTATTTAACGATATAAGGGGAAGACTTATTAATCCTTACCGAAATAACAGTCCGTTTCAGGTTGTAGGGCCCGTTTTCAACGGCTATTTCTTCCGGATATTTTTTATCGATTACGTCGCCGTCGTTATCTACGTTGAATGAAAAAATAAAATAGGACTTGCCGGAAAAATTTTCTTCGCTCGAAACTTCGTCAAAAGCGATTCCCTGCCGTAAAATATCTTCTTTTATTATTGCTTCGCTGTTCAGCGAAACGCCGAATTTTTCTATAAAATAATCCAGTTCAGCTATACAGCCCTTATTTCTATTCATTTGTTTATTTTATTATATATTAAAAAAAAATTCAATTTTTCTTTACATTTTTCTTTACATTAATAAGAGAAAATATTATAATAGTAAAAAATATATGAAGTTCTAAATTATATAAATTATATTTATTTATTTTTTATTTTTATAACATTAATGGCATTAATAACAAATATAGGGGTTTAAAAAATGAAAACTTTACAGGCAAAACTTTATATTCTTTTCTCTCTTTTTTTCTTAAGCAGGGAAAAATTAATAAAAGATACCATTACAAATATACCGAGCGCATATAAAAACATCGCATATTTAACCGATATCGAATTTACCATTTTTGCATACTTTGCATACAAATATACCCACTCGTCGGAAAAAGAAAAAAAAGAATTCGAGAAAAGCGGAATAACCGTTTCCTATAAGGAATTAAACCGTTTATATGTCTCCACGCCGCATCTTGCTACCGTTCTTAAAAAACTTCAGGACGAAAAACTGATTAAAAAATCTACGTTGAGCGAAGATAAAAGAAAAACCAACTACATTCTTCCTTACGCCGAACTTAAAAAATTTAACGAAATAAACATAACGGCATTACAATTTTGCAATTTCACCGATTCCGACACTACCGTTATCGATAACCTCATCGGCGGCGTTATTAAATTATTGAAAAGCAATAAAATAATAACCGATGCTCAGGAAAAAAACCTTGAGGGTTTTCTGCTTAAATCCGATAATTACAATAAATTTTACTACATTGCGCTTGCATTATGGACAAGCAGATATCTTATTACAAACTTTCAGATAAAATTAATGGGGCCGTCCGAATTTATGGTATATGCAATGATAATAAAATATTATATCAATAACGAAAAAAAGCCCATAACTACCAAAAAGGTCAAAGAAGAAACAGGTCTTGCGCCCTCTATTATAAGCCAGAGTTTTAAAAAATTTATCGACGAAGATATAGTTACCAGAAAAGAAATAAATAAATTTAAGGTATATTTTTATATAAACAGAAAAAGCCTCGAAAAA
This sequence comes from bacterium, assembly GCA_021813525.1. Classification (GTDB taxonomy): domain Bacteria; phylum SZUA-79; class SZUA-79; order Acidulodesulfobacterales; family Acidulodesulfobacteraceae; genus Acidulodesulfobacterium_A. The sequence goes on along the minus strand of JAKAKK010000014.1, from coordinate 8,301 downwards.
AGGCTCGCAATGGACACCGTTTTAATCGATGAAATAACTAAAAATTTTAAAAAAAGCGACGACAAGAAATTCGAAAAGTTCGTGGATAAGTTAAGCAATGCCGTTACCAATAAATTAAACGGAATGGAAACAAACAAAATATGTCCGAATAAAAAATGCGGAATGGAAATTCCATTAATGCCTGGACTTAAATTTTGCCCGTATTGCGGGGAAAAAATAGCTTAAAATGTATGAAATATTTTTTATATTCGGGGCTTATCTAATAGGAAGTTTTCCTACTTCCGCAATAATTGCGAAATTAAAAGGCGTTCCGGACCTCACGAAAGAAGGAAGCGGCAACTTAGGAGCTACCAACGTTTCAAGAGTAATAGGAAAGAAATTCGGATTAATTACCCTGCTCATAGACGCCGGCAAAGGATTTTTACCGGTATTTTTAGTTTTAGAGTCGTACAGGCGGAACGGTTCCGCTTTGCAGTTTATGTCCGCAAAGGATTTAATTTTCCTGTCTTTAATAATCATAGCGCCGGTTGCGGGACACTGCTTCTCCGTATTTATAAAATTCAAAGGCGGCAAGGGAGTCGCTACCGGGCTTGGTGTTTTCTTAGCAGTTTCGCCGGAAGCCGTTTTGATCGCTTTTTTAATATTTCTGGCAATATTATTTTCTTCTAAATACGTTTCCCTCGCCTCAATTGTAAGCGCATTTTTTATGCCTTTTTTACTTTTCTATACTCTAAAAAATATTTATATATTCGCCGCTTCTATGTTTATTGCGGCATTGATAATATATAAACATTACCCTAATATAAAAAGGCTCATGAACGGCACGGAAAACCGGATAAAAAAATAACCTGATTACTTTACCAATATCAGCCTGGAGCTTAACGCCGTAATTACGTTATCTACCTTAACTATGGCTTCGTAAATGTAAACTTTGGGCGTCTTTTTAGGCAGTTTTACCGAGAGCGCAGTTTTGTAGAAGCCCTCCTCTTCGATATTAGTAGTAGAGGTATGCGTATAAAAAATCTTCCCGTCTAATCCTTCGAGTATTCTTGTTTCCTGAATAGAAGAATTCTTAATATTGACCGGAGAGCCCAGAACGTCGTATCTCATATTTAAGCTTATCATGGCGCCGGACTTTACCGATTTTGGAATCGTGTAAATGTTTAAATTCGATATCAGAACGCCTTTAACTTTATTAAAATTAATTTTAAAACTGCTTTGCGGGTCTGATACAAATTCATTGCTGGCAAGTTGATACGGCCTGCTGAGCATAGATACGCCTCTGATTCCGCCCTCGCGGGTAACCACATACTTTCCGGTAATATAGCCTACTCCGTAACCTATGGACAATCCTGCCGCCGTTCCTATTATAGCCCCTATGGGTCCCCCGGTAAGCGCTCCGACCACAAAACCGGTTCCGGCTCCAAAAAGCGCGCCCGTCGTTCCGCTTGCCGCCGTTGCTCTTGAAGTAGCACATCCGCTAAGCGACGACGATGCAATAAATATAGAAAGTATCAGAATGAGCGATATCGCGAATTTTTTCTTAATTTTCATAAATTAAAGCCTCCAATTTTTATTTTCTAGTATATGTTATTTATTATCTTATATCTTAATTAAATTTTAGCGTCGCTTCCGTCTCTACCGCCGCCTTTTTTGATTTCTTCACAGGCAACGAAAGATATAAATTTAAAAAGTTCGTTTTCTATTTTAAATATGTTATCGAATATTATATCGGTAATTATATCTTTATCTTGATTGTTCGTGTAAAGAAGCATCCCGCCTATATATTCATTACGCGAAAATCTGTTTATCCATACTATATCCCCGCTGATTCTTAAAAGCATATTATTGTAATTTAACTGGATAAATCCAGATTTTCCGGCTAACCCCGACATGCTTCTTTCCGAAGAAAATATAAAACCTATTCCGTCTTTAGAAATATCGTTAATCTCCATGGAATAAACATGATTGCCTATCATCATCTGCGTTTCCATGGGCTTACCCATTATAAATCTAGGATAACGTCTTTTATTGTTTTTTAAAGTTATAAAACTCAGTTCGTCGATAATAATAGATTTATCGCCGTTAACGGTTTTAATTTTTCCGGAAATCGGAGCAAAAAGAAAAAAAACCCGCAAAATTAAAAAATCTCCTTCGCGCGGCGTATGCAGAATATTATCTTTAAACTTTAATGAACATATTGAACTTTCCATATTTATATCGGACAGAATTCCACCGCATGAGCGGTTTTCTTCCCCGAACCATAAGGCCTGAATCTTATGGTTATTTGCCTTGGAATATTCTACGACTTTTTTTATCATTAATTCTTCGGGGGTATTTTTTAATGCTTCCGTCATATTAGAATAGGAATATTGCAATTTTTATATTTTTCATATTTTAATTATAATCCTTTTTATGCCTGTTTGCGGGAAAATCTTTCCTTTTCGCTGTAAATGCAACCGCAGTAATTCTGGCGGTATAAACCGTATTCCCGGGAAAGTTCTATGCCTTCTTTATAGCCCCGCCTGAAATCTTCGTAATAAAATTTAACTCCGTATTTTTTTTGCAGGTTAAAACCGGCTTCTCTGATATAATCGTGGTCCTGATGTTTGCTGTATAAAAGCGTCGTAGAAAAATGGGTAAATTTTGAAGATTTGGCGAGGGCGGCTGTTTTCTCGAGCCTGTTCCCGACGCAGTAATAACAGCGGTTCTCCTCTCTAAAAACGACGTTTCTGATAAATTCTTCCATATCGTAGTCTTTTTCGTAAATCACTTTAAAGCCTGCCGTATCGCTGAATTTTTTTAAAGATTCCTCGCGTCTGAGATATTCGCTATAGGGATGAATGTTTGAATTATAGAAGTAGCCGATAATTTTATCGAATTTGCTATCTGAAGACGCGGAGGAAAGAACATGATACGGATACATTAAACATGGCGAACAGCATATATGAAGCAATAGTTTATTTTCGGATTCCATTTTTTATGTTTTAATTCGCAATTCATACAAACAATTTGTATTATTATATCATTAAATTAGCGGAAAAAAAATAAATAAAGTTGTTATAGCGGAAAATTACGGAAGAATGAAATAAAAACTCCCGGCCGCGTCAAACGCGGTCGGGAGTGAGAATACGGAGGCGGGCGTTTATAAAAGCGAAGCTTTTATGCCCGCTGGAATGAATAAATCTGACACCTTTTCTTTCTTAGAAATTCCAGCTTACGTCCGTTCCAAGAGCGGTAATATTTTTATGAGTTGCAGTAGATAGTGTTGTAGAATTAGTAAATGATTCAACACCAGAGCCTGTAGCAACATATGAACCCCATGCCTGCCATGCTAACGTTTTGGTAAAGTGGTGGGTAAAGTTAAGGTCAAATTCAGTGCCTATATCAGAACCGCCGAACTCCGGAGTATTAGCGATATTCGTTTGCAGCCAAGCAGCATGTATTAAAGATTCCTTTAAAGTGTTATTCGACTGCAAATACTCTTTTGCATCAACCATTAAAACCCATTTATTTGCAAGATTCGGACCAACTTGTTCGCCAGCTGCTCCACCATATATGTAATTATTACCAGGAGCGCTAAACTGAATCGGCTGCCATGACGAACCAATAACGTCGCCGAACAATGTTTTAGTATTTTGAATAGTCGAATAATATGTAAAGTTGTAATCGCCCTGAGCGATAGGAGCGCCTATACCAAATTTCACTCCTAATTGAACTGGCGTCGAAGTTTGCAACAGTTGGGAACCAGTTAAATACAAGTCATAGGAATTTATTCCATCATACTGATTGGAACCAGAGGCTGGGACGGGTAAGTAACCCATTCCATTGGTTATGGATTGATTTGATTCAACAATTCTGCCCCTGAAATAATCAAACTCCCCTGCAAACTTAGTTCCGGCATTTGCGTATTTTGCACTCAAACCTCCAAAGGTTATATTTGCGGTAGGCTGAACAGAACCTATTGTGGATGATAAATTTAGAGTTGTATTTGTTCCGGTATAAGCCGTATTTTCAGAAGATAAGGCAGCTTCAAACTGATTTAAATGAGCTTCTGTAAGCCATGCGCTGTAAGATGTGTCATTTATGGGCTTCATCGTCATAACTTCGATAGTAGGAATTGTTCCCATCTGTATGTGAGTGTATCCTTCCGTAGCAGGAGGATAATATCCCTCAGTTGTTCCAGAAAGTGCACAATTAGTACTGTTATTACCCAAACCAATAGTCGAAGTATTGCACTGATAGGTATCATACGCACTTACTTCGCTTCCAAACAACGTTCCCGCAAACACTCCGATATTGCCCAAAGGCAGGAAATCGCCGAGACCATCCGCATTCGTGTTGACCGCAACGCCGAGACCGAACTTGACAGGCATACGGCCGAACATAATCGCGCCTATCGGAGTGATTAATCTGATGTAAGCCTGCCTTAAACCGAAGGTGTTGAAGTCGTTGTTAAAACCGGTCGGAGCAGGAGTTCCGCCGAGCATATAATAGCCGTTAGTTCCATAACCGTCCGTGATACCGTTATATGCATTGGTTAAGTCTGCCTGCACGAATAAAGCGGCGAGAGGCATGCCGTGGGCTAATTTGTCGTAACTGATAGACGTGTTAAGTCTTAATCTCTGAAGAAACGCATCAAATGTGTTCTGATTCGGCGTCGTATTGTTGTTCATAAACGCCTGCGCCTGGTTCTGCGACCATTCGCCTATGCCGAGATACTGTCCCGACAAAGAAAAACTTACTCCCGCCTTGTTTGCCTGTGAAGCGGCAAAAGACTTAGGAGCCATAGTTAACGTTAAAAAACCGGCTATTGCAACTGCTACTGCCAATGCCGGTATTGAAAATCTTTTTTTCATCTTTACCTCCCTTAATGATTAGGTTTTTAATTTTTTGAAATCTTAAATAACTCAATAGTCCTCCTATCGAACTATCACGCTTAACGCTAAAACAAAAACGTAAATTAAAAGTTATCATATATGTAATAAACTTGTCAAGAAAAATTAATAGTTTTTAAGAAAAATTTATTATATATTAAACTATTCAAATATTCTAATATACGGATAATTCTTATGCAAAAACGGTTGCGGCGGCCTTCCCTACATTAATAAAACCGTTGTCTTCCTTTTTTCCTGCCGCAAGCGGAACGCTGTTCAAATGCTCCCCGATTTTTTTTACTATTTTCGAATTCATATCGTGTCCCGTTTTTTTTGCCAGCACCCTTCCTTTGATTCTATAACCGGAAAGATATAAATCTCCGATTAAGTCCAGAACCTTATGCCTTATGAACTCGTCTTTGTATCTCAAGCCTTCTTTGTTGAGAACAGATGTTTCGTCAAGCACTAAAGCGTTGTCCAAGCTGCCGCCCAATGCAAGACCGCTCTTTTTTAAATACTCGACGTCTTTTAAAAATCCGAATGTCCTTGCCTTGGAAATTTCGCCGTAAAAATTGAATCCGTCTATTTTCATATCGAACGAACCCGACTGCACTAAGGGATGGCTGAAGTCCATATCGTAGGATATTTCAAAATCTTCGGACGGATATACCGCTATAGACGGTCCCTTGTCCCCGTTTTCGCTGTCCACGCCGATAGGCTTAAGTATTTCGATATATTTTCGTTTTGCTTTAAGTTCTTTGATGCCGCTTTCGTAAAAAGACTCGTAAAAGACTCTCGCGCTTCCGTCCATAGCCGGAATTTCGCATCCGTAAACTTCTATTAAAGCGTTGTCTATCCCGGCGCCCCAAAGCGCCGACATCAAGTGCTCGACGGTTGAAATACATCCGGAGGCATCTTTAGCGTTTCCTTCCTTTTTAAGCCCGATGCTGGTTCTGAGCAAAGTCGAACATACGTTGTCCGCTTTAGCTTTTATTATTAAGTTGGGATTCAAGTCTTTCCTGACGAACGTGATGCCGGAATCGGCTTTCGACGGCTTGACGATTATGGATGCCTCTTTTCCGGTATGCAGGCCTATCCCCTTAAAATAAAGTATGTTTGAAACCGTGCATTGAAATTCGTTTTGTTCTTCTTTTAATACCGCATAGTTTTCCATGTTCAATTAAACCCCTAATAAAATAAATATAAAATATAAAGTTTTAATTGCAATAAATATGCCATTGTGAATAAAATTAATAAAAGGAAAAATAAAAGGGGTCAGATTTCAAATCTGACCCCTTTTATTTTTATAAGTCCGCCCTTCGTGGATTCATTTTACGTGCCGTATGCGAACTATTTTTCGCATATATATGACGCCGTAACGCGTAAAATAGTTCACAGCGAATCTTCTTTTATTAACCCGAAGTGTTTATATGCAAGTTCCGTAGCGACCCTGCCTTTTTTAGAACGCTGTATAAAACCGCAGGCGACAAGATAAGGCTCGACGACGTCTTCGAGTGTATCTTTCTCGTCGTTCATAGCCTGCGCTATAGTTTCGATGCCAACGGGTCCGCCTCCGAATTTTTCGATGACGGTTTTTAAAAAAAGAATGTCGTTGGCGTCTAAGCCGAGTTTGTCTATTCCGAGGCTTTCGATGCCGAATTTCGCTACTTCGAGCGTTATGCGGTCTTTTTTGAGATGCGCCATATAATCCCGGAGCCTCCTTAAAAGCCTGTTGGCTATCCGTGGCGTTCCCCTGGAACGACGGGCTATTTCGACGGCGGCTGCGTTTTCGATGCCTATGCCGTAAAGTTTTGCGCTTCTGGCTACTATGGCGGCAAGCTCGTCCTCGTCGTAATATTCAAGGCGGGCGGTAAAACCGAACCTGTCCCTCAAGGGCGACGGGATAAGTCCGGCTCTCGTCGTCGCGCCTACGAGAGTGAACCGCGGCAGGCTTATTCTTATAGATTTAGCCGTTGCGCCCTCGCCTATTATGATGTCGAGCTTAAAATCTTCCATGGCTGGATAAAGCATTTCTGCGGCAGGCTTAGGCAGTCTGTGTATTTCGTCGATAAAGATTATATCGCCGTTGGAAACGGCGGATAAAAGAGCGGCTATATCGCCCGCCTTTTCTATCGAAGGTCCGGACGTTATTTTAATGTTTACGCCGAGTTCTTTTGCTATAATTCCCGCAAGAGTGGTCTTGCCCAGGCCGGGAGGTCCGAAAAACAGCAGGTGGTCGAGGTCGTGATGTCCGAGGTTCGAAGCCCTTTTTTTAGATGCGTTTATAAAAATCAGGAGGTTTTCCTTTAATTTCGTCTGCCCTATGTATTCGTCGAATGATAGCGGCCTTACGGGGTTGTCGAAATCGCCCGCTTCATCTTTTTCAGGAGAAACCGGAGACACCGCACCGTCCGCATTTTCAGATGCATTTTTCGTATTTTTTTCGTCTTCCGCGCTTTTAAATTCTTTTTTGAACGATGCCATAATGATATTTATAAATTTTTCTTGGAATATATATGCTTTAAACATTCCTTAGTTAAATCTTCGGTAGCGGCCGGAACGTTTCCTTCGGATTTAACCGCGTTGAACACCTTGCTTGCAAGGTTAAAGGAATCGAGCCTCGAATAGCCGAGCGCCTCAAGCGCCTGAGCGGATTCCATTATTATATCGGAGGGCTGTTTTTCAACTGGTATTGCCCGGTTTATTATTTCGCATCCGTTTTTATTTTCCGAAATTAAATTTACATCTTCGCGTTCCCTGTATTTAACATTCTTTACGCAGAGGTCGCCTGCTTTTATATCGTTAAACGCCGCCGATTTCTTTAGTATTTTATTCTTCAGCTCCATTATTATCCGCTCTGCTTTAGACTGTCCTATGCCTTTAATGGCGCAGAGCGCGGATATATCCTGCATAGTCAGAATATTTATCAGATTTCCGGCATCTATGCTGGAAAGGATGGTAACGGCAAGTTTCGGACCGACGTCTTTTACGTCCAAAAGAAGCGAAAAAATTTCCCTCTGAAGTCTCGTATCGAAACCGTAAAGCGTTATTCTGTCTTCCCTGACGTAGGTGTGGATAAAAAGGCTCAGAACCGTGCCTTCGCTTACGTATGCAGAATTTTTTTCAAAATTAGGCATAGGCATATATACTTCGTATCCTACTCCGCCCGTTTCTAAAATAATAAGCGATTTTTCAATATCTCTGTAAATTAACGTTCCGTGCAGAAATGCTATCATTTTTATATATAATTATATGCCGACGAAATTAGCCATATCGGTAGCGCAGCAAATTGCGATAGAAAGCGCATCCGATATATTATCGTCAAGATTTTGGTTTAAAAACTCCGTTACGTTAGCGCCGTTAGAGGCGCAAATAAGCTTCAGGGCATCTTTCATCTGGCTTTTATCGGCATCTCCATAACCGG
>JAKAKK010000048.1 GCA_021813525.1 bacterium | reverse complement strand
AGAGAGGCTCTATTTCATACAATATGGCCCTTGCTTCAAGGAGAATTGAATCGGCCAAAAATTATCTCGAAAATTTAGGGATTGCGTCCGACAGATTAAAAACCGTAGTATATGGTAAAAGCAAGCCGGTTTGCTCGGCTGATACCTCATCCTGCTATGCTATGAACAGAAGAGATCATTTTGTAGTTATTTCCAGATAAAAAAACAAGAAATATCATCCGGAAGTTGTTTTGCCTTCGGCTATACGGCAGCGGCTTCCGGATATTTTTATATAAGCAATTTTGCGTATTTTACAAAAATTAAATTATATGATATAAATTAATCAGATAGAAAATGTTTTTAAGAATAAACCGACAGGTATAATTCATATGTCCGATATTGATAAAGAACCCGATTTTCATGCCGATTTAGAAAAAATTCTTGAAAGCGGCCGAAATAAAAAAGATTTTGCGTTAAATCCTTTTTTTAAACTGGGCGTTTTCATCTTCCTAATCGTCCTATCATGGTCGATTATCGTTTTTTTATATGTATCTTATATTAATTATTCAAATAAATACGATAAAATTTTAAATAACTTAAATTTTGAATTGAAAAGCGATATAACGAGACTTAAAAAAATTAAAACGAATCTCGTATTTTTCAGGCAGGTCGCCAAAAATCAGGTTAACGTTTCATATATACTTTATCTATTGTCGATTCACAGGTTCGGAGAGACCGGTATAAAATCAATGTCGGTAAATAAAGGACGGGTAGATATTTCTGTTTTCTCGCTTGAAAAGAGTTTTGAAAAAAGCTTGAATCTTATGAACGATTACGTTCTTTATCTGAATATTTACGGAATGCAGATGCATACCGGGAATTTCGGCATAACTTCTATCGGAGAAAAGAATGAGGGTAAGACTTCGCGCATAATCGGAGTGCTTTCAAGCGGAAAATTCAGGAGCGGCGCGTTATAGCGCAATTAACCTAATCTATAAATCCGCCTTCCCTCAAGTCCTTTATGGCATTCTGTATTACGGACGCGGAACCCCTCAGTCCTTCTATTTCTTTTTCGTTAAGCGGCGGTTTTATTACCGTTTCTATGCCGTCTTTTGAAAGAACCGCCGGGACCCCGGTATATATTCCACTGATACCGTAATAATCTTCAAGGTAAACTGATAAGGGCATTATCTGCCTTCTGTCCTTTACCATCGACTCTATTATTTCAGCCATAACTACTGCGGGAGCGAATATCGTTCCGCCTTTTAAGGCAATTACTTCAGCCGCGCACGTTCTTGAATATTCGGCGATTTCCTCAAGTTTTTTCTTATCGTATCCTGGTATGGAACTCAACGGCACGCTGTTTATACCCGCAAGAGAAAAAACCGGCGTCATGCTGTCCCCGTGTTCGCCGAGAAACATTATATCGACGTCTTTAGGGTTTAAGTCGAAAAACGACCCGACGGCGGAACGAAGCCTTGTAGTGTCGAGCATAGTTCCCATGCCGAATACTTTTTTTCTTTCGAATCCGGAAACTTTATAAGCTACGTAGGTCATTATATCTACGGGATTGGATACCACGAAAAGAATTGCGGTTTTATTGTATTTAGTAATATTGCTTACTATATCTTTCAATATATGGACGTTTTTTTTATTCAGGTCGAGTCTAGATTCTCCCGGTTTTCTCGGAATGCCTGCGGTTATAACTATAATGTCGGCATTTTTGACGGAGTCGTAATCGGCTGTTTTTACCCTGGTATAGCCCGTCAGCGAAATTCCGTGGGAAATATCGAGCATCTCGCCCCTCGATAGATTGTGGTTAATATCTATCAGCGTAACCTCTCTTACGATATCCTTAAGAGTAAGAGTATATGCAAGGGTGGCTCCAAGCCTGCCTGCGCCGATTATGCTTACTTTCATTAAAATGGCCTCCGTATTTTTATATTATGTAATTGCAGATTAGAAAAGCTTATTATATTATATAATAGGATAAAAAATCAATTAATATTTGTCCTTAGGCGTATTATTTCTCTATTCCGATTCTGGAAGGAATATTTTTACTATAATAATGTTTTATTTCTTTCATTTCCGTAACTAAATCGGCAAGAGCTATTATTTCCTGGGGAGCATTCCTGCCCGTTAAAATTAGTTCTAAATCCCGCCGTTTATTTTTTATCAATTTTATAATTTCTTCGGTTTTGATTATGCCTAAATTTATCGCTACGTTAATTTCGTCAAGCACTAATATTCCGATTTCGGTATCGTTTTCTCCGAATGCGGCTTCTTCTGCGGCAGCCAATCCTTTCCTGTTGGAATCTATATCTTTTTCCGATATTTTATCCTTGTTTATAAAAAAAGGGCTTCCCGCCTGATAAATTTTAATAAGCGGAACGCAGTTTTCTATCGCTTTGACCTCCCCGGAATAGGAGCCTCCCTTTAGAAACTGGATTATTAAGGATCTTATATTATGTCCGCTTGCTCTCAGCGCCTGCCCTAGGGCGGCGGTTGTTTTCCCTTTTCCGTTTCCGGTATAAACCTGAACAAGACCGGTTTCCAAAGATTTCCCCGAAGAAATCTCTTTAAACCAGTTATTATGGACGGAAAGATTTTTATTATTCATGAAATATAACAACCTGCATGCCGAGTGTTTTTATTGCGGCGTTAAACAATTTTTTAGCCGCGGCATAGTCGCGCGGTTTTATTTTATAACCGTTTACGGAAAAATACGAACGGAAAATTACCGTATCGTTTTTTAAGGAATAGCTTGAGGCGAAAGAACCGGCCGCATTTTTAATATTTACTGTTTTAGGAATAAAAACTATTTTGTAATTTTTAGGGAAACTCAGATAGACGGCAGTTTTTTCCGAAAAATTATATCCGAATTTTAAAGGATACTTTCTTTTATTCATAGCCGTTATTTTTGACAGCTCCGTTCTGGTTCTCAAGGGGAATCTGGCCATAATTATATTGCCGTTTTTACCGGAATAATTTTTTGCGGCGAAAGAAAAATTTTCTATGTAGGGCTTAGTCATGCTGTTTCCATTTTTAAAAGAATAGCCGGTAAGTTTTGCATTCGGAACTATGGACATAACGTCTTTTAAAATACCTTCCTTTTTTTTCCTTTCGGACGTGGACGAATATAGATATCTTTTATACATATCGTATGCCCCGGAGTATATGAGCGACGACTTAACGCTCAGCCCGCCTGTGCCCGAAACTGCGGCATATTCTTTTACCGATATGCTGTTTTTTGCGGGAGAAAATATCGGAGTTTTTGCGGTTATTCCCTTGCCGTTAGCAATTATCAATACGTTTCTGCCCTGGTCCATAGGGGGAAGGTCGCCGAAAGTCGTAACGTTGGAAGTGGTATCGGCAAACATAAATTTACCCGGTTTTAATTCTATAGCCGTTATTTCGTGGTCGAAAACGAAAGGCGTGGGAATATCCGGATTCATATCCGGAATTTCGGTCGTGGGTATAAGGACGGGATAGGCTTTTACGCCGAACTGTTTTAACATCGACGAAAAAAGCGTTGCGTGGTCTTTGCAATCGCCGAACCTGTTTTTAAAAATAGAATTTACGTTACTCGGCTTATATCCGTCTATTCCGAATTCGTACCCGACGTATCTTATCTTTTTTGCGACGAAATTGTATATTTCTTTTATTTTTTCTAATTTTGTTTTTTTTGAAACGGTAATCTTTTTTATGTATCCGTATAGTTTTTTGCCCGGTTTTATCCTGTCTTTCGTAAGATGCGCATACCAGGAAGCGACCATGTTCCATGATTTTACGGAAGAAACCATAACGTGGGGAACTATAAAAGATTCGCCCGGCCCCATTTCTTCAGGAGTTATTTTTTTTCTGTTCCATACGGACCAGACGAGCGTAGTAACCGAGCCGCCCTTAATTATTTCGGGTTTCTCTTTAAACCCGTATTCGGCGTAGCGGTAATATAAACCGTCGGGTATCGTTAATTTATAAACCGATTTTTTTAAAGGCGAGAGCCCTCCGAAATAATCTTCCGTGAAAAAATTATTTTTCATATAGGGTTTTATAACGACGGTCCTATATTTATAATTTATTAACGAACCTTTGACTAAACCGGGAAGCTGAATCGTTTTTAATAACTGGTTGGAAAAAATAGGAGCTTCCGGATTAAACGGAGCCGTTACGGTTTTTAACAGGTTCGGATTAATGTTTATAATATTTCCGTTAGGCTGTATTATCTTAATAAAATATACTTTGAGTTTCTGATTTTTTTTAGAAAAAGGAAAGGTTAAGGACGAATATTTCTTAATGCCTTTTTTATTTATTATTTTTATTATTTCATGTTCGGACATAACGTCTTCATAATTTTTTGTAATTGTTTCATGGGTATAGTCCAGCAAAATTTTTGAAGACGCGCCCGATCCGGCGGATTTTGCCGCTCCTAAGGCATAACATATATTATGGTTTGAATTTGAGACGGCTAGAATTAATAATGCCGATAATAAAAGAAACGCGGCAAACGGCAAATAATTTTTTTTTAACGGCTTTATCATAAATTCTCCGTAAGTTTATGAACAGATAAAATAGTTTAACGCAGATTTAACAAATAATAAAATATAAAGGCTACGGATATAAATAAATGGTGCCGGAAGGGGGAATCGAACCCCCACAAGAGTAATCTTACACGGCCCTGAACCGTGCGCGTCTACCAGTTCCGCCATTCCGGCTTAATAGCAAAATTTTATTTTTTATAGCTTATATAATGAAATATAATGAAAAAATATTTGCTAAATGTTATTATTATATAAATTTATAACGTATAGTTTTTTATTTTATCATATTTTGGAATAATTGGCATAAAAAAGTAGATGAAAATAATAACCAAGGAAAATATCGTTTATCTGTTTTCTCAAAAGTCCGATACCCCGCTTTCTTTTACCGACATCAAACACGGATTGGAAATAACTTCCGCAAAAAATCTTTCGGCAGCCAAAAAAATTCTGGATTCAATGGTAGCAGACGGCGACTTAATATATACGAAAGGAGAAAAGTACGTCTTTCCGCAAAAATTAAATCTGCTCCACGGAACCGTGGTAGCGAAAAAGCGCAATTATGCATTTGTCAGCGACGATACGGGCGGAGAAAAAGATATTTTCGTGAAAGGCTCCGACATTGCCGGAGCTATTCCCATGGATAACGTCATACTTCAGCTCATACCCGACAGCTCCTATTATTTAAAGAAGAAACAGCGGTCTGCGTCTTCAAAAGACAGAAGGGGCAGGGTAATAAGGATAATAAAAAGAAATTTAAAAAATTTCAAAGCCGTAATACGGATTGAAAAAAATATCGCTATTCTGACCCCTATATCCCCGGAGTTCGACGATTCATTCTATTTCGATATGCATAAGTTTAAAGATAAGGGGAAATTAAAAAACGGCGTTATAGTAAGCGCCGTTTTGCCGGAAACGGAAGAATTATCTTCCCGGATGGTCAATATCGACAAGATATTGGGAGATATAGAATCGAAAGACGCCGAAGAAGAAATTGTTCTCAATAAATATAATATCTATAAATCTTTTGCCGAAGAAGCTTTAAGGGAACTCGATGAATTTTCTCCCGATTTAGAAGAAAAAAATATAGAAAAAGACAGGCGCGATTTAACGGCTCTGCCTTTCGTCACTATAGACGGAGAGGATGCAAAAGACTTTGACGACGCCGTTTATTTAAAGGCATCCAAGAAAACAAATATCTATAAGCTTTACGTCGCGATAGCCGACGTCTCTTATTTCGTCCGCTCCGGAAGCCGCATCGATGCCGAAGCTTTCAAAAGGGGCAATTCCACATATTTTCCAGGCAGCGTTTATCCGATGCTTCCGGAAAAACTGTCAAACGGGTTATGCAGTCTTCTTCCGGGAAAAAAGCGTTTCGTAATGGTTTGCGAAATGGATATTGACGTCCTTTCGGGCAGAACGGAAAATAAAAAAATATACAGGGGGTTAATAAAGACTTTCGGAAGGCTGACGTATAACGAGGTGTATAATTATCTTGCGGGGCTGGAGGCAGAAAGCACTTCCGGCGGGCATAAAATAAACGGCGGCAAAAACGCAGAGCTTTTTGATTCCTTGGATAAAAAGCTTTTCCCCGTAAGAGATATGCTAGTAAGCATGAAAAACCTTGCAAAAACTTTAAGGGATAGAAGGGCTAAAAACGGCAGTCTGGATTTCGACCCGATTAAAAGCAAAGTGGAACTCGACGAGAACAATGAACCGGTCAGCGTTATTCCAGAGCCTAGAAATTTTGCGCATAATTTAATCGAAGATTTTATGATAACGGCAAACTGCGCTGTAGCCGAATTTATCGAATCCAAAAAAGTTCCTTCCGTTTACAGGGTGCATGAAAGGCCGGACGAAGAGAAAGTCAAAGAATTTTTTAAAATATTAAAATATTTTAAAATACCCGCCCCAAAAGGCTCTTTGGAGAATCCGTCGGATTACCGCAATATGCTGAATAAACTAAAGGAAACCCCGCTTGCATCTTTTTTGGAGCAGGCTTTTTTGAGGTCTATGAGGATTGCCGTATATTCTCCTGTTAATATTCATCACTTTGGGCTTGCGCTCAGGTCTTACACCCATTTTACTTCTCCTATTAGGAGATATGCGGATCTATTAGTGCATAGAATACTTGCTTTTATTATATACGGGGATGACGGCGGCATAGCTGAAACCGAACGCGGAAAAGATGTTGCGGGCGATATTAAAAAAATGCCGGAATGGCTTAACGCAGAATATCTAAAATTTGCGTCGAATACCGTTTCAAGAAGGGAAAAGCTCTCTGCCGACGCGGAAAGGGAATACGTAGATTTTAAGAAGATGCAATTTTTGAAAAAAAATTCTCAGGCCGTTTATGAAGGGTTTATTACGAACGTCGTCAACTTCGGTTTTTTCGTGGATATTAAAGGATTTTTTATTCAGGGTTTCGTCCATGTTTCCACGATTGCGGACGATTATTACGAATACAGCGACGCTTCTAAAATACTTAAAGGAAGGCATACGAGAAAGATATTTAAAATGGGAGACGCGATAGACGTCAGCGTCTATTCCATAGACCTTCTTAAACGCGAGATAGACCTCAGATTTATTAAATTTTTGAAGGATAGATAAATTATGAAAATAGGCGACATAATAAGATTAGTAAGGGCTATAAGGCGCATCAGAAAGGTGGTTTCGATATTTGCAAAGCACGGCTTTTACCAGATTATTACAAACGTAGGGCTTTCCAAGTTTTTTATATTCAGAAAATATCTTAAAACTACCTATCCGGTTGACGATTATCAAAATGTTCCGCCGGAAATCAGGCTGAGGTATGCCTTGGAAGAACTCGGCCCTACTTTTATCAAGCTGGGGCAGGTATTTTCTCAGGAAATCAGGACGCTTCCCTTAAAATATATCGTCGAACTAAGGAAACTTCAGGATAATGCGCATATAGATTTTAACAAAATCGATGAAATCAGGGAAATATTCAGAACGGAAACGGGCAATAATTTAGAAGACGTTTTCGAGTCGTTCGACGAAACCCCTGTTGCTTCCGCTTCTATAGCGCAGGTCCATAAGGCGGTTTTAAAAGACGGGACCGTCGTCGCGGTAAAAATTAAAAAGAGAAATGTGGATAAAATAATAAGAAACGATATAGACGTCTTATATTTTATAGTGCGCATCGTAAAAGAGGCGGTTAAAGAACTTCTTTATATCGAAAATGCCGAAGATTTATTTAAAGAATTCAGCAAAAGCATTATATCCGAGCTTGATTTTATGGCGGAAGCCGGATATACCGAAAAAATAAGAAGATCCAACTTAGACAAAGATACCGTCGAAATTCCGAAAATTTACTGGCAGTATTCCTCTAAAGGATTTTTAGTCGAGGATTTTATTGAAGGCGTCAAAGTAAGCGATTTAGACGAACTGTCTAAAAGGGGCTACGATAATAAAATTATTCTAAAGATATTTCTGAACCATTTTTTTAAGCAGATATTTATAATAGGATATTTTAACGCAGACCCGCATCCCGGCAATGTTTTCGTTATAGGGCAGGAAAAAATAGGCATAATCGATTTCGGTTCCATAGGGATATTAACAAGGGATTTGAGAAAAAAAATCCTGAAATATTTTATAGAATTCTTCGATGCCAACTATGAAGAAGCGGCATCGCTGTTTATAGAAATATGCATGGGCGATTTAACCGATAAGGAAGAGCAGTTTTTTAAATTCGAACTTATGGAGTTTATAGAAAGCTTTTACAATAAGCCTTTTAGAGATATTTACAGCACGGAAATCCTTCTCGAAACGCTGAAAATAGGGCAGAAAAATAAATTAGTCATACCGTCCGAACTCTCTTTATTGTTTAAAGCCCTGCTGCCGATAGAATCTATCGCAAAAATGCTCGACCCCGAATTCTCTTTTGTCGATTCGGGACTCAAGTTTTTCGATTTTGACGCCTTAGTAGATAAGAAAGAGAAAATAAAGGATATTAAAGAATCGTTGGTCGATAAATTGAAAGGTTATAAAGATTTAATAGGGGGATTCCCTAAAAGAGCCGAAAAAATACTTAAAAAGATGTCGGAAGACAATTTTTCGATTGATTTTATCCATAAAGGATTAGAGGGATTCATAGAAGAAATGCAGAGGTCGAGCAAAAGGCTTACCAACGGACTTTTAATCGCGTCCGTAATAATATCTTCCGGGATTTTAATACTTATCGGAAGCGAGTTTTCCCATTTTTATATCTTAATTATGGGGATAGCAGGCTGGGTTTTAGGATTGATATATATATTCATTTTATTGTTTAAGTGAAAGTATTATAAAAATGTAGGAGGTGCTGAAAAAATTGGAAGTGCTGGAAATAAACCAAAGCGGCGTTAATTTTAAAAATTCGGTAATTACCATAGGCAGTTTTGACGGAATACACCTTGGACACAGAAGGCTTATGGAAATGACGAAGGACTCCGCTTCGGAGTTAAATTCGACGTCAGTCGTGCTCACGTTTCATCCGCATCCTTTAAAAGTTATTCATCCGGAAACTAAAATTAATCTTATCACGACATTCGAAAAGAAAATAGAGCTCATAGAAGAAACGGGGATAGATTACCTGATTTATATAACTTTTACTCCGGAGTTCGCAAATATGGAGCCGGAAGATTTCGTTAAAAACATTATAGTAAAAAAATTAAATCCGCTTAAAATTATAGTAGGCCATGATTTCGGATTCGGAGCAAATAAGTCCGGAAATATAGCTTTGCTGAAAAAACTTTCCGAGGAATTCGGCTTCGAGCTTGCCGTGGTAGAACCGGTAGTAATAGACAACGAGATTGTTTCAAGCACTCTTATAAGAAGATTGGTAATAACAGGAAAAGTCTGCGCCGTCAAAAGATTTTTGGGCAGGGACTATTCCGTTCACGGACGCGTAGTTAAGGGATGCGGCAGAGGCAAACAGCTTGGATTCCCTACGGCAAATATCGTTCCCGAAGAAGAATTATTTCCGAAAGACGGCGTATATGTCACCCAGGTCAAGATAAATGGTAAAACTTTCGATTCCGTGACCAACGTCGGTTCAAATCCGACATTTAACGACGTTATAAGAAGAATAGAATCCTATATATTCGATTTTGCCGAAGATATATACGATAAAGAGATAGAGGTTTTTTTCCTAGAGCGCCTAAGGGAGGAGATTAAATTCGACAATATAAAAGAACTCGAAGCCAGAATCAGGAAAGACATAGAACTTGCAAATCTAATCCTGAAAAGGAAGTATAAAAAAACGCAGTGCTTATAAGCAGGATAAAAGATTTTTTGATTTTTATCCCGAAGTGTAATAAAATATATTTTATGATAATGCAAATGACGAAAACTAAAAAGTTTAAAGTTTTCCTGTTAAGCGTTATTACCGGCTTGACGGCTCTGACTACCGGTTTTTTTGCATATACGGCCGTCGGGATGTTCCGTGCCCTGCATTCAAAAACCTACGGTTCCTTATATTCCCTTAAGCAGTCAGGCATGATTTTCGTTAACGGACATAACGGATTAAAACTTGCCTATCCTTCTTTATCCGGCGGTTTATCCGGCGCTTCTTTTTATTCCGTTTTCGCCGCGGCGGCCTTATTAGCCGCAGGTCTTATAATATTTATGTATATATATTTTTACAGGCTTATAGAAGCCCAGGATAATACAGAATCTTCTTTAAGGTCGTTAGAAAAAAACATTCTGGAAATACCCTCGACTATTATGCACGAGATTAAAGGCAATATAAATTCCGTTTTGATAAATTCCAGAGTTTTGACCGAGAAAATTAAAAATTTAGATATCAATAAAGACGGCTTAGTTAAAACCGGCGGACTGATAGAAAGCGAAACGGCTAAACTGGCGCAGACCATGGACGGCATATTGAAATTTACCAAAGATTTCGATATAAACCCCGAAGAAGCCAATCTTTCGGAATTGATAAAGGAAGCCTATGAAACCGTTAAAAACGGACTCTCGGCAAAAGAAATAAGTTTTTCCGATTCGGTGGATAAAAATATTTATATAAGGATGGATAAGGATTTAATGCTCCAGGTATTTAAAAATTTAATATTAAATGCGGCAGAATCTTATGAAAGCGGAAAAGGTCCTATTTTTATTTATTCTTCCTATATTTTAAATAAAGTATCTTTGACGGTGGAGGACCGCGGGGCGGGAATAGACAAAGAAGCGCTTAAAAAGATTTTCGAGCCCTTTTTCACCACGAAAAAAACCGGGGCCGGGCTTGGGCTTGCATTGACTAAAAGAATCTTGGACGCACATGGATTTAATATAAATATCCAGTCGCAAAAAGGGCTTGGAACTAAGATTTCCGTCGTAATGAAAGACCTGCAATAATTAAAAATGAACGAACCTTCCCAAAAACCTTCGGCTATACTGATAGTAGAAGACGACGACGCCGCGCGGAACGGACTTTCGGAATATCTCAACCTTAAAGGATACAGAGTCTTCGAAGCAGACTGCATTAAGACCGCATTCGGAATATTGGATTCCGTAGATTCCGGCAATAAAGATATTATAGATATTATAATTACCGACCTTAAGCTGCCCGACGGAACAGGATTGGATTTATTAAAGGCGATAAAAGACGGCAGAATGGCACAGAACCCCGAAGTTGTAGTGGCGACCGGCTTCAGTTCGGTAAAAACGGCGGTTGAAGCCATAAAACTCGGAGCATTCGATTATATTACGAAACCCGTAAATTTAGACGAGCTCGAACTGATAATAAAGCGCATAATATCCAATAAAAGCCTTATCGACGAGTTGAACGTCCTTAAAAACAGGCTCGACGAAAAATTTAATTTCGGCAGTCTTATAACGTCCTCCGGGAAAATGACCGCTATAGTCAACACGGCTATTGCTATTTCCGGCACCAATTCTACGGTGCTTATAGAAGGAGAGACGGGAACGGGCAAAGAACTCCTTGCAAATATTATAGTCAATAATTCACGCAGGAAAAATAAACCTTTTATTAAAGTAAACTGCGCCGCTCTTTCGGAGACTATTTTAGAAAGCGAGCTTTTCGGGCATGAGAAAGGGGCTTATACGGGCGCGGATTCTTTATACAGGGGAAGATTCGAGATGGCGGACGGAGGAACGATTTTTCTCGACGAAATAGGCGAGATTTCCTTGAAGACGCAGTCTAAAATATTGCGGGTACTGCAGGAAAAGGAATTCGAAAGGGTCGGCGGGAATAAAACCATAAAAATCGACATAAGAATTATAGCGGCATCGCAGGATATAGAAAAAAAGGTTTCAAGCGGAGAATTCAGGCAGGATTTATATTACAGGCTTAACGTAATAAATTTAAAGCTTATACCGCTTAGAGAAAGAAAAGAGGACGTACCAGTTCTTATAAGGAGATTTTTAGACGATTTTTCGAACGAAAACGGAAAGAAAATTACCGGAATTAGCAAAGAGGCGCTGGATTTCCTATTAAGCTACGATTATCCGGGCAACGTAAGGGAGCTTAAAAATATTATAGAGTATATGACTGCCGTTTCAAAAGGCGGCATTGCCGACGAATCCCTGCTGCCCGGCTATTTAAAAGAAAAATATAATGATAAAAAGGGGTCTGATTTAAAATCGGCCCCCTTTTTATCTAAATCAGGCAAAGACGATTTTATTAAAATACCTTTTGGAACCTCCATGGAGGACGCCGAAAACATTATTATACAAAAAACGTTGGAAATTAACGGTTTCAATAAAGTTAAAACCGCCAACGACCTTAAAATAGGCTTAAAAACGATTTACAGAAAACTGGAGAAATTTTAAGATTTCATCTTTTTTATTAGAACTATATACTTTTTAACCTCTTCGTTTTTCTTGATTTTATATGATTTTTCTAAATATTCCAGAGCTTTTTTATATTTTTTCAGCATAAAATAATCCATACCGGTATGTTTCAATACGGTTGCGGATTTACCGAGCTTTTTAAGGGCGGTTTTAAATAACGTCAGCGCCTTTGCGTATTTTTTTTCCCTGTAATACACGAATCCCAAGCTGTCGAGAATAAAAGGAGAGCCCTTATCGTAAGATAAAGCTTCTTTTATCATTATTTCAGCTTTTTTTAAATTTTTGTTTTTTAAGGCAAAATAATACCCGATATAATTAAGCGCATCGGCGTCGTAAGGATTTATTTTTAAAATCTTTTTCATAGCCGCGTAAGCCTTGCCGTCTTTTTTTAACGCGTGATACGCCGAACCTAATTCGTATAACAGAGCGGTATTATTAGGAAATTTTAACAGCCCTTCTTTTAAGATATATTTCGACATCCGGTAATCTTTTATCTCCGCGAGGGCGATAGCCGAAAAATAATAAAACTTTAAATTTTTATCCAGCTTTTTATCGGAAAGCATTCCCGATATAATACTTTCGACGGATTTACGGTATTTAATATTTCCGGTTTTTTTATAGCCGATAATATATATTTCTATTTCCTGAAGTTTAGCGTCTGTATAATGCCTTCCCGGTTTCAGCTTGTTTAAATAAGCCAATCCTTTTTTATAGTTTTTTTGCAGTATATACGATATTCCTGTGAAGAAATAAGCATTGTTTATTAATCTATAATTATCTTTAGAATTTTTTGCTATGGCGATAAAATTTAAAAAGCGTTTTCTGGACGCGCGGTAGTTCTTTAAAGCGTATTCGAGTACCGCCGACTGGTAAATCGCGGTTTTAGAATAAGGGTCGATTTTCAGGTATTTATTAAAAACGTTTATCGCGTTTTTTTCTTTGCCGGTAAGAATATAAAGGGCGGCAAGCCTGAAATATGCCTTTTTAAAATAAGGGTCGATATTTATAAGGCTTATCAGTTCCCGTTCCGCTTTTTTATTTTTGTTTTGAACCGCATATATTTTCGACAGCAGATAATATGCGTTAATATTGTCGGGGATGTTTAATTTTATTATATTGAGATAAAATACCGCCGTATTTAAATCTTTTTCGTATATATATAAGTTGGACAGAAATAAAAGCGTTTTAAGGTTATAAGGATTTTTTTGCAGGATATGTTTAAGGATTGCGGCCGATTGTTTAAGCTTGCCCTGATTTGCCTTTATTTTAGCTTTCAGTATTAAATACTTAATTTCATTTTTTGTGAACCGGTTTTTTATATTTTGCGGCGTAAGGCTTAGAGCAAGGTTTATGCGCTTCAAAGATTTTTGATATTCCCCGTTTTTAAAATATAATACCGCAAGGACGTAATTAAAATAAGAATTTTTAAGTAAATCCGGCGATTCTTTCTTGAAATATCTAACCGCATCCGGGTAATCCCCGTTGTAATAATGGATAAAACCGGCCGAGACGTTAAAGACGGAAGCGGTTTTTAACCGGTTATTTCTTGCGCCGGCAGAATATGCTTTTCCATGCAAAACTGCAGAAAATATTAAAAAAAATATTAAAATTGATAAAATTTTGAAAACTTTCACTGGTTTTTCTTGAGGAGAATGAAAAATTCCGTATTCCCCTTTTTTCCTTTTATGCATGATTTTTTTACTCCGTCCACGGTAAGATTTAAGTTTTTTGAAAAATCTATTATATTATTTATAATTAATTCGTATAAGCCGGAATCTTTTATTACGCCTTTCTTTAAAATGCTTTTATTGTCGGTTTCGAACTGAGGCTTTATAAGCAGAAGCATTAACCCCTGTTTTTTGATAAATTTTAAAATATGAGGAAGGATTTTGGTAAGGGATATAAAAGATGCGTCGCAAACGGCAAGGTCGAGTTCCTCTCCTATATCTTCAAACGTTAAATATTTTATATTTATATTTTCCAAATTTTTAATTTTAGGATTATTTCTTAAGGAGTAATGAAGCTGGCCGTAGCCTACGTCTATACAGTAAACAAAATCTGCCCCTTCTTTTAAAAGGCAGTCGGTAAATCCCCCCGTAGAAGCGCCTATATCTATTGCTCTTTTCGATTTGACGTTAAGATTAAAATCGGCTAATGCTCCTTTTAGCTTTAATCCGCCGCGAGATACGTATGGATTTAACTCTTTTATCGTTATTACGCTCTCCCTGCTTACCGGAGTTCCCGGTTTCGTGCATACGGAACCGTTTACCGAAACCATGCCCTCCATTATCAGCGACGCCGCTTTTGTTCTAGTTAAATCGAATGCCGAAGAAGCATCAGAAAGAAGAATATCTAATCTTATTTTTTTCACAGTTTATATTAAAAAATCCGCTGACCGAATCGTATAATTTTTCCTTAGAAAATCCGGAGATTGCGAGAAGTTCGCCACGGGAGCCGTGTTCTATATAATTATTTCCGAGAGATAAAATTTTATATTCCAAACCGGACAGACGCGTATTTCTGCTCAAGACGGTTAGAAGCTTTGCTCCGAAACCGGAAAATTCGACGTTTTCTTCTACCGTCATAATTTTTTTTGCGGTTTTTATTTTTGCGATTAATTCTTCGGAGATAGGCGATATAAATCTTGCGTCTATAAGGCCTATTTTCCGTTCTTTTTCCGCAGCGTTTTTATTTATTTCGGCCAATATATCTTTTAAAATTTCGGTATGCG
Organism: bacterium; assembly: GCA_021813525.1. Classification (GTDB taxonomy): domain Bacteria; phylum SZUA-79; class SZUA-79; order Acidulodesulfobacterales; family Acidulodesulfobacteraceae; genus Acidulodesulfobacterium_A. The sequence continues at coordinate 17,511 of JAKAKK010000048.1, read as the reverse complement.
GAGCTCCGATGCTTATTACGAAGTTTTGAGACGCGTCTATTAGAATCTCGAATTCCCCTTCTCTTATAAGCGGAAGGTTTTTTTCTTCGGGAATATCGAAATGCGGTATTTCTACTTTCGGATATCTTATCGCGGCAGGCCTATTATAAGAAACCGAGCTTTTAACCATGCGCATAAGTTCATATTCGTTGCGCGGAGACATAAAAATAAGGTTCGGTATAAAATTTAAAAACGATATGTCGAATATTCCCTGGTGGGTGGCGCCGTCTTCTCCGGCAATACCCGCCCTGTCTATGCAAAAAACTACCGGCAGGTTCTGGAGGCATATATCGTGAATTATTTGGTCTAAAGAACGCTGAAGAAAAGTCGAATATATAAAGACGAAAGGTTTTAATCCGTTAGCCGCCGCTCCGGCGGCAAAGGTCGCCGCATGTTCTTCGGCTATTCCGACGTCGAAGAATCTGTCGGGAAATGCCTTGGAAAATTTGGAAAGACCTGTTCCGTCCGGCATTGCCGCCGTAACGGCTATTATTTTAGCGTTATTTTCCGCTATATTTATAAGAAAGTCCGAAGCGGTTTCGCCGTAAGAAACGTTTCCCGATTTTTTAAGCGTCAATCCGGTGTTTTTGTCGAAAGCGGAAATTCCGTGAAAAATAGAGGGGTTTTTTTCCGACGGTTCATATCCCTTTCCTTTTTTAGTAATAACGTGCAAAAGGATAGGTTTTTTTATTTTTTTTATATTTTCAAAGGAGTCTAAAAGATAGGGCATATTGTGTCCGTCTATGGGGCCTATATAAGTAAAACCGAGTTCTTCGAATATTATGCCCGGCCCGATGAGGTTTTTGAAAGATTCCTCGAATTTCGAAACAAGCCTCGCCATCTGAGAGCCGAATAAAGGGATGGAATTAAGCATTTTTTCGGCTTCTTTTCTGAGTCCCTGATAAAAATTTCCGCTCATTATTCTGTTGAGATAATTTGAAATTGCGCCGACGTTTTTCGATATGGACATTTCGTTGTCGTTTAATATAACGATAACGTCTTTTTTAAGGGAACCGGCGTTATTTAAACCTTCAAGCGCCAAACCGTTAGATATGGACGCGTCTCCTATAACGGCTATAATCCTGCCGTCTCCTTTGACTCCGGTTTCGCCGTTTAGATCCTTTGCGGCGCTCATACCGAGCGCGGCCGAGATAGACGTTCCGGCATGTCCGGTTCCGAAGAAATCGTATCTGCTTTCGGCGATGGACGGAAAACCCGATATGCCGTGTAATTTTCTAATGGTATGGAATCTATCTTTCCTTCCGGTAAGTATTTTATAGGGATATGACTGATGTCCGACGTCCCATATTATTTTATCGGCGTTTTCTATATCGAAAGCTTTTAAAATTGCAATCGTCAGTTCGACGACGCCCAGACTGGAAGCGATATGTCCGCCGTTTTTAGAGCAGACGGATATAATTTCCTCCCTAAGTTCTGCCGCAAGCGTTTCCAACTCTTCGGGCAGCAACGTTTTAAGGTCGTTCGGATTTTTTATTTTTTCTAAGAACATTATAGGTATTTATATTTCTAATTTATCCTGTCCGTAAGATATTTTATTAATTCTATGAACATAGCGGTTTCCGCGCCGGTTTTTTCTAAGTGCGCCATTGCTTTTTTATTGTATTCTTCAATTAATTTGCGGGTACTTTCAAGCCCTATATTTTCAGCCATAGTTGGCTTATTGTTTATTCGGTCTATGCCGGCCGTTTTTCCTAAAATTTCTTTATTTCCGGTAATTCCGAGAACATCGTCGACGGCTTGGAAAGCCAGTCCTATATAGCCGCCGAATTTTCTGAATTCCGATACCGCCGTTTCGTCTTTGCCGGATAATATAGCCCCTACGGCGCAAGCCGAACCGATAAGGCTAGCCGTTTTTTTTTCGTTTATATATTCAATTTTTTCGAAATCTAAATGCTCGCCGAAAGAATTGACGTCTTGAAACTGTCCTTCTACAAGTCCGCCGGCTCCGGCGGCGCAGGAAAGCTCCCTTACCGCTTCTATAATTTTTGCCGGATCGAATTCCCCGATATAATCTTTGTCCGAAAGCATAACGAAAGCTTCGGATAGAAGCGCGTCTCCGGCAAGTATCGCCGTGGCCTCTCCGAATACTATGTGGCTTGTAGGCTTTCCCCGTCTCAAATCGTCGTTGTCCATCGAAGGAAGGTCGTCGTGTATTAAAGAATAGGAGTGTATAAGTTCAAGCGAAGAAGCGAAAGGCAGCAGTTTTTTTTTATCGGAAAAACCCAAACTTTCGGCGGCAAGCAAAAGAATTATTGGCCTTATTCTTTTGCCGGGCATGGTCAGGGTGTAAAGCATAGCGTCCGCAAGAGAAAATTTATTATGCGGGAATTTTTTATCGTAATGTTTTTTGATAAAATGGGCTTTTATGAACTCGTCGATTAGTTTTTTGCCGGTTTCGATATAAAGCGCAAAGTCGTTCATATATTTAGAGGCTCGGTATTTAAAGAAGGCCGGGCGCCCCCCTCGTCTTTCGCGCTTAATTCTTCGACCCTTTTTTCTGCGGAGTCCAGCTTTTTAAGGAGGTAATCCGAATATTTTATCCCCTCTTCGTAAATTATTATAGATTCGTCAAGGCCGAGGTCTCCTTTTTCAAGGTTTAAAACGTTTTCTTCCAATTTTTTCAGGGCTTCCTCGAATGTCAAATCGTTTATATTTTTTTCTTTTGAGTCCATAAAATAATTATAAAATAATCGGAAAAAATTATCAATATCAACGTTAAATAAAAAATATATTGAAAAAAATATTTCCATTTTGTATTATTAAATTAATATTAATTTTTTAAATAAGAAAAATCGGGAGGTAAACGATGTCGCCGTACATAAATTCTATTTTTACGTTTAAGGGTATTTTTTATCTGTTAGTCGTGCTGGGCGCATTAATAATGTTTATGAATATGATTATAGCGGCTTCCCTAAAAAACAGGATACCCGGCGGATTCGTCGGCAGATGGCTTACTATTATGTGGGTGTTTATGTTTTTTTTCTTTTTGGCGGAAACAGGCGCGTTTTTCTTTATTTCGTCCCTTAATAATATAAATTTATCTTATTTCCTGATAGGCGCGGTTTTATTTTTCGGGTCGGTATTCGTAGGCGTGGTTAACAGGTTTATATTTCACTTAATCAGGGAATTAGAAATCCACAAATAAACGATAATAAAAATAAGGCGCTTATCATGGACGTAAAAGGAAATATAACAAATTTAGAACTTTTCGACGTATTGAAATTTTTAGAAATTTCAAAGAAGACGGGAGTGCTAAACCTGCGGTTCGAAAATTTCGCGGCAAAACTTTTTATAAAGGACGGAATGTTATATTTCCTATCTATTTCCGACAATAACATTCTCGAAAAATTAGTAGTTAAACTCCTCGACATGAGCAAGCAGGATTATCTGCAGATGCTTGAAAAATACCGTACGTATTATAAAACTACCGCAGGCTTCGATATATATTTTTTTAAATCGGAAGCGGTATCTAAATCTAAGGAGCATGAATTTACATCCAGCTATATATCGGAAACCTTGAATTATATACTTTTCCTGACGAACGGAGAATTTGCATTCGACGAAAAACCTCTGCCCGATATTATTAATTTTGCAATTCCTATGAATTTATCTCCTATTCTGGCGGACTGCAAAAAAAGGCGCGACGAACTGGCTGTAATAACTAAAGTTATTCCGTCAAAAAATTATATTCCGGCGGTAATCACGAACAGGGGCGGCAATCTAAGGCCTCTTTCCCTTACTCCTTCGATATGGAACGTTCTTTCGTTAGTGGACGGCAAAAGGAATGTGAACCAGATTCTTTCCTTAACGGTAGAAAACGATTTCTTCGTATTAAAAACGCTTTATAATTTACTGCAAAGCGGCTATATTAAACTCGACCCTCCGCATAGCGAACCGTTCAAGGGCTCGGATTTGGTCAATTCTGTTAAAAAAATATTAAAGGAACAGCTTGGGAATAAAGCGGATAAAGTACCGGTAGATTTTAATATTTTGAGCAAGGGAGACAAACAGTCTTTAACGAAAGCTATTCAGGATATAGAAAGATACGTCTATATGTTTGTCGACGACAAAAAAGCGGCAAAAATAGATTACCTGTTAAAACAATTGCTTATGGGCGTTTAATATGAAAGAACAAAAGGATGCCCGCCTTTTTGCCCCGCCGTATCTGGCAGGTATTTTCGGTTATAATATAAAATATTCCCTTTCCCCCCTGATACACGGCTCTCTAAATAAACTTCTCGACGCAAATCTATGCTACGGCATGTTCGACGTTCCTCCTGAAAAATTTGCCGCCGCATTTAACGGCTTTAAGTCGCTCGGCATGAAAGGCGCAAATATTACCCAGCCATATAAAACCGAGGTTTTAAAGCATATACGTTCTTTAAGCGCGGAGGCCGAAACCGTCGGAGCGGTGAATACGGTAAATTTGGAAGAAGACGGCAATTACCGCGGATATAATACCGATATAAACGGATTTGCCAGCGCCGTAAATTATGAATTTAAAGAAAATTTAAACGGCAGGAGAGTTATTCTTCTCGGAGCCGGAGGCGCTTCGAGAGCGGCGCTTTATGCCTCGATAAGAGACGGAGCAAAAGATATTTTAATAATTAACCGCAGTGCGGACAATGCCGATAAACTTAAAAAAGAAGCCTGTTTATGGAAAGAGTCTCTAAAATCGAATGCCGGAATTGAATCTTACGGTTTTAATTCAGGCGCGGCGTTAGAAAGTATTTTATCGGAAAAATGGGATATTATAGTTAATACCGTAACGCCGTCTGCCGAAAGCGGCAGGTTGATTAATAATTTATTTGCGGGTTTAAAAAAATTCAGGCGCGGCTTTTTTTTGTTCGATATTTCTTATTCTTCAAAATCTTCAGGCTTTTTAAACGTTCTCGAGGAAAAGTCGCTGAAACGCGCAGACGGGTTGTCTATGCTCTTATTTCAGGCAGTCGAAAGTTTTTATATCTGGACGGGTAAAAGAGCCGATTTTGATATTATCAAAGAAGTTTTAAACGGTATATTTTAAAAATTTCGGATTATATGGTAAAATTAAATATGCAATTTTGCTTATTTTAAAAAAATATGCCGTAAGGGATTTGAATGAATAACGACTTCATGTCATCGGTTAATTATACCGGCGAAAAGTTAGGCGATATACTGTTAAAGCACGGCGTCGCAAGAAAAGACGACATATCTAACGCCCTGCTGATGCAGGAAAGAATAAGGTCGGGAATAGCCAAGGGCGAAAAGCTTAAAGATTTAAAACTTGGAGAGATTCTCGTAAAAAACGGCATTATAACTGCCGCTGAATTAAACTCGGCGCTTGAAGAGCAGAAGCGCGTGGGCGGAAGCATAGGCAGACAGCTGACTAAGCTCGGCTTCATTAAGGATTCCGACCTTGTCTCGTTTCTTTCGAAAGAGTTCGGTGCCGCAACCGTAAACCTGCTTGAAGGCGAAATTCCGGAAAGCGTGATAAAGCTTATACCGCCGGATCTTGCCGTTAAACTGCAGGTGGTTCCCTTTAAAAGACAGGGCAACACGATGTACCTTGCCGTATCCGACCCTACAAGAGTCGAGGCGCTTGACGACATAAAATTCTTAACGGGTTTAAATATAGAAATAGTAGTTGCGTCCGAAAACGAAATCGCCTCGGCATTATCTAAATATTATAATGCATCCAGCATTCTTACCGAAAACAAAGATTATCTCAACTCAATCGCTATCGAGGAAACCAATGAGGAAGTAGATATATCCGAACTGCAGAGGTCGTCTTCGGAGCAGCCTATTATAAAATTCGTAAATAAGGTTCTTCTGGACGCCGTTAAAATGAGCGCAAGCGATATTCATATAGAGCCTTACGAATCCATCGTAAGAGTGAGATACCGTATGGACGGAAAATTAATAGAGCAGATGAAAATACCCGGACAGCTCAAAAATCCCATAATTTCGAGATTAAAAATAATGTCGCAGATGGACATAGCCGAAAGGAGACTGCCGCAGGACGGGCGCATTAAGGCAAGAATGGATAACAAAGAAGTAGATATGAGAGTGTCGTGCCTTCCGACCCTTTTTGGGGAAAAAATAGTTATCAGGGTTCTCGACAAATCCAACCTTCAGCTAGATATGAGAAAATTAGGGTTTTCCGAAGAACAGCTGATAGATTTTAAGACGGCTATACACAGACCCTACGGGATGATTCTCGTTACCGGGCCTACGGGGTCGGGCAAGACGACTACTTTATACAGCGCGCTTTCGGAGGTGAACAGACCGGACGTAAACATTTCGACCGCCGAAGACCCGGTCGAATATAATATTCAGGGTATAAATCAGGTTCTTGTCAACGAAGAAATCGGCTTGACTTTCGCTTCCGCTTTAAGGTCGTTTCTTAGGCAGGACCCCGATATTATAATGGTTGGAGAAATAAGAGATTTAGAAACGGCCGAGATTGCAATAAAGGCGGCTCTTACCGGTCATCTCGTCCTTTCGACTATCCACACGAATAACGCGTCGTCCACTATATCCAGGCTTATAAACATGAAAGTAGAGCCGTTTCTCGTAGCTTCGAGTTTAAATTTGGTTATCGCGCAGAGGCTCATAAGAAAATTATGCGCCGAATGTAAAGAACCGTATTATGCAGACGTTAACGCACTGGCTAAATTGGGATTTACGAGCGCCGAAATTGCCGGAAAGCGTTTTTATAAAGCAAAAGGCTGTCCGGCATGCAATAAAACCGGCTATAAAGGTAGAATCGCGATATACGAAGTTCTTAACGTCGGAGACGACGTCAAGAACAAAATTTATGAAAACGCCAACGAATTTGAAATACAAAAGGTTGCGGTAAATCATGGAATGAAGCCGTTAAAAGAATCGGCAAAAGAAAGATTCCTAGAGGGAACTACTTCGCTTGAAGAAATTATTCAGTATTTAGACGAAAAAAGCATAGATATTCAAACTTGACATAAAAGTTTTTTTATTATATTTGTATATTATGTAAAAATATTAAAAGGAGCCGCATATGCCGTCAATTGCCGATTTATTAAAAACAACCGTGGACCAGGGGGCTTCCGATCTTCATATAGCGGCGGGAACGCCTCCGCAAATAAGGCTTAGGGGCTCTCTTGCTCCGCTCAATTTCCCTGTGCTTTCGCCTTCCGATACGCAGGGTCTGTGTTACAGCGTTATTACCGACCTGCAGAAAAAAAAGTTCGAAGAAACGCACGAGCTGGATTTTTCTTTCAGCCAGAAAGGCGTTTCGCGGTTCAGGGGCAATTTATATTACGACAGGGGCGCGGTCGCAGGGGCGTTCAGGGTTATACCCCATGAGATTCCTTCTATCGATTTGCTGGGTCTCCCGCCCATGATAAGGGAAATTATCAAATCTCCGAGGGGGCTCATACTCGTTACCGGACCTACGGGTTCGGGTAAAACAACCACTCTTGCTTCCATGATAGATGCGATAAACCAGACAAGGCATGAACATATAATTACTATCGAAGACCCTATAGAATATGTATTCCCGCATAAAGGATGCCTTGTTAACCAGAGAGAGATAGGACAGGATTCAAGCAGTTTCTCGGAGGCGTTAAGGCATATATTGAGAGAAGACCCGGATGTAGTTCTCGTCGGCGAAATAAGGGACATGGAAACCATGGAAGCCGCCCTTACCATTGCCGAGACCGGACACCTTACTTTCGGAACGCTTCACACTAATTCCGCCGTTCAAACTATAAGCAGGGTCATAGATATATTTCCTCCTAACCAGCAGCCGGAGGTGAGGTCGTCGCTTTCCTTGTCCCTCGTTGCGGTACTGTCGCAAACCCTTATACCGAGGGTAGATACTTCAGGCAGAGTGCTGGCGGCGGAATTGATGATACCAAACGCCGCGATAAGAAATCTGATAAGAGAAAATAAAATTCATCAGATTTATTCGCAGCTTCAGCTCGGACAGGAAAAGTTCGGCATGCAGACGCTGAATCAGGCGCTTGCGTCGCTAGTAAATAAAAGAATAATAAGCGAAGAAGACGCATACAACAGATCGTCCGACATAGAAGAATTAAAGCAGGCTATAAGTTCCGGAGTGATGTCTAAAGGCGGATTAATGGGAAATGCCGGGATATCCGTTTCCAATAACTCCGGACAGAGTGCTATGGGTTCTATGGCAGGCAGGCCTGATGCGGACGGGGATAAACCTTTTTCGGGAATAGATTTCGGTAATTTATAATCGGAGGCGGGTAGATGGCGACCTATCAATGGAAAGGCAAAAAGCACACGGGAGAATATTTAAAGGGGGAAATTACCGCCGAAAATTATCAGCAGGTGATTGAAGAGATAAGAAAGAAGGATGCTTATCCTATAAGCGTAAAGAAAAAAAGCGAATTTTTCACGTTAAGCCTTCACGCACAAAAAGAAATCAGCCCGAATACCAAAATAAGCGACAATAATCTCATAGTTTTTACCAGGCAGTTTTCTTCTTTGATAGAATCCGGAGTGCCTATACTTCAAGGCTTGACCATAATGATAGAACAGCAAAAAAATAAAGAATTAAAAGGCATCCTTATAAAAATAAGGGAAGGCATAGAAAGCGGAGCGTCTTTGTCGGACAGCCTTAGAAAATTCCCCAAGGTTTTTAACGATTTATATGTTAATCTTGTGGAATCCGGCGAAAAAGGCGGAGTTTTAGACAGGGTTTTCAAAAGGCTTTCGGTATATTTCGAGAAAATATTAAAGCTGAAAAGAAAGATTAAAGGGGCGATGATATATCCGATAGTAGTTTTGAGCGTCGCAATCGGAGTTATCGTTATTCTTATGACTTTCGTTATTCCCGTATTCGCAAATCTCTTTTCAAGCGTTGGAGCAAAATTACCGGCTCTTACCAGAGACGTTATAGGTTTCTCGGATTTTATGAGGTCGTATATACTTTATATAATAATTGCGTTAGGCGCTGCGATATTCGCCCTCAAGGCTTATCACAAAAAAGAAAGCGGGAAGAGAAATATCGACAGGATCGTCCTTAAAATACCGGTTATCGGAATCCTGCTTAAAAAAGTCGCCATAGCAAGATTCGCAAGAACTCTTTCTACTATGGTAGAAAGCGGAGTGCCTATACTTGCAGGACTTGCCATAGTTTCTAAAACAAGCGGCAATAAAATCATAGAAGAGTCTTTAATGCAGACTAAAGAAGATGTTTCTTCCGGTTCGCCTTTAAGCGCCGCTTTGAATAAAACCAAACTGTTCCCGCCTCTCGTTATCCAGATGGTTATGGTCGGTGAAAAAACCGGAAATCTCGACGCTATGCTTGCCAAAGTTGCCGATTATTACGACGAGGAAGTCGATAATGCCGTCAATAACCTGACGCAGATGCTGGAGCCGGCGCTGATAATATTTCTCGGCGTAGTCGTAGGAACGCTGGTCGTCGCTATGTATCTTCCGATATTCAATCTCGGAAAAGCTATTAAGGGATGAAGAACGATTATAAAAGCGTTTACAGGGACATATACGGCAAGATAAGATTTACGATAATTTTCAGAATCCTTGCATTTTCGGTAATTATCCTCGCCTATATTCTGGCGAATTTTAAAAATATAGTCCGTTATTCCGCTTCCGTTTATTTATTTATAGCTTCGGCTATACTTCTGACCTCGATTTACTACGCAATTCTCATTTATCTCAAAAAAAAAGAAAATTACAGGTTTTTAATATATTTTGCTTTTGTCCAGCTGCTTGCCGATTTTATTTTTATATCTTTTATAGTTTTATTTAACGGGGGCATAAACGATAAATTTATTTTCTTATATTATTTATTAATATTAATTTCCGGATTTATTTTTTTAAAAACCGGGGTAATGATATCCGGTATCGCATCGGCTATAGCTATCGGACTGTCTGCGGATTTACAGTATTATTTCGATATAGGATACCACTCCTATTTTTTTTATAATCCCGATAAGCTGTTATTTATAACAAGCACGAATATACTCGGCGTTTTAATATTCAGCTGGCTTCTGTACCGTTTTTCCGGGGAACTGGGTATGCTGAGCGACACGATTGTCGAAAGGGATGAATTTATAAAAAATTCACAAAATTTTAACAGGGAGTTGTTTAACAGCTTTTCGCAGGGAATTATAGTTCTCGACGAAGGCTATTCTGTTATTTTTTTGAACGCCGCCGCCGCCGGCATGCTTAATTTAAATTCCCTAGAGGTAGATTTTAAGCATAAATCCGGCATTCTGCATAAGTTTAACGTGAAAATAACCGATATTTTTGAAAATTTTCCGACGGATTTATTAGAAATAAAAGAAACATATTCCGAAAATTATCCGAAACGTTTTGAATTAAACCATAAAAATATGGTTTTAGGGTTCGGTATGACCAAACTGGAAACGGCAGGGCATAGAATAGGCAGGTATATTTTGTTATTCAGGGATATAACGTATATAAAACAGCTGGAATTGGAGTCTAAGATTAACGAAGGGCTGACTACCGCCGGAAAGCTTGCCGGATGGCTTGCGCACGAAATAAGAAACCCGCTTTCCGCTATAAACACGTCTATTTATGTTCTAAGTTCCGAAAATATGGACTGCAAAGAAGGCGATTACGCCAGATTAATGGGCATTATATCAACCGAAGTGCGTAAATTGGATAATCTGGTAAACGATTTTTTAGGTTTTGTAAAAATAAAGTCTAAAACTATAGGCGGAAACGTAAATTTTGAAAAAATCAACGTATTTTTATTCCTTGAAGAATCAGCGTCGAGATATGCTTTTAACTCTATCAAAATACATAACAGCGTCGGAAAGGATGCGGAAATATTTTCGGAAAAAAGCAGGATAGGACAGATATTTGCAAATATAATTCAAAATGCCGCACAATCCATAGAAAGAAAGGCGCCGCGCGTTAAAAACGGCAAACGTGAGACTGGAATTATAAGGTTCGGTTCAAAAAAGATAAAAAACGGGCCGGATAAAAATTATATTTCCATAAGCGTTTCGGATAACGGGGAAGGAATGGACGATTTTACCCGTAAAAATGCTTTCAAGCCTCTTTTTACTACTAAAGAAAACGGTTTCGGATTAGGACTGTCCATAGTCCATTCGATAACGGAAAGTTTGGGCGGAGAAGCAAGCATAATAAGCAGGGCAGGAAGGGGAACCTTAATAAGAATAAATATACCGTCTTAATTTAATTTAAAATGGAAAATAAACCTAAAATATTAATAATAGACGACGAAAAGTCCATACTTGAATCGTTAAAAATACTTCTTAAACTGGAAGGATACGATATTTTTACCGTCGAAAGCGTAAGTTCGGCAATAAAACTTATCGACGAAAAAAATTTTAATTTGATTATATCGGATATTAAAATGCCCGATATGTCCGGTATAGATTTCATAAAATATTTCAGGAAGGAAAAAGCGGATTTTATTTCTAAATATAAGCAGATTCCGGTTATATTAATGACGGCGTATTCCGATATTAAAACAGGAATAGAAGCAATAAAGCTGGGAGCGTTCGATTATCTGACAAAGCCTTTCGACAATGAAGAATTTAAAATTACCGTCAGAAGAGCATTGGACTATTTTTCGGTTTTTAACGAATTAAACGACCTGAAATCGGTTTGTCTTCCGTCAGGCGAAATAAAAGGGGTTTCTAAAGCGATAAAAAACGTCGTAAACGAAATATCGCGCATTTCTTCGGCTTTTAATAATATACTCATTACCGGCGAGTCCGGAACCGGAAAAGAACTTGCGGCGAGGCTGGTTTACGAAATTTATTCCAAAAATTCAGGCAGTTTAAAAAATATTCCTTTCGTGCCCGTTAACCTTGCCGCTATTCCCGATAATCTTATCGAAAGCGAATTGTTCGGTTATGTTAAAGGCGCGTTTACCGGTGCGGAATCCGATAAAATGGGGCTGATAAAATATGCGGACGGAGGAATTCTTTTTTTAGACGAAATAGGCGATTTGCCGTTAAGCGTTCAGGTTAAACTATTAAGGGTTTTACAGGAGAAGGTATATAGAAGATTAGGCTCCAATAAGGAAGAATCTGCGGGGATTAAAATAATTGCCGCAACGAACAAGGACTTGGGCTCATTAATATCCGCCGGAAAATTCAGGGACGATTTATATTACAGGTTAAATACCATAAATATCGAGATGCCTCCGTTAAGGGAGCACAAAGAAGATATCCCGACGCTGATTTCTTATTTTATAAAAAAGTTTTCGAAGACGATAGATTCTATTTCCCGGGAGGCGTTGTCTGCCCTCATGGATTACGATTACCCCGGAAACACCAGAGAGCTTGAAAATCTCATAGAAAGAGCCTGTATTTACTGCGAAGGAGGGGATATATCCGGCGGGGATGCGCAGAAAGAAATAAGCGCTGAATGTCTTCCCGATTATATCTTTAATAACGCGGAGAAAGAAAAAAGCCCGGCGTCTGCAAAAAATGAAACCGGCGTTTTTGAAAAAAATTACGAATTTAAAGAAACAGGCGGCGAAATTTATATGGCCGAGATAGCGGATATATTCGACCGCATTAATAGAAATAGAAATATATCGCTTCCGGATTTCATGAAAGAAGTAGAAAAATATATAGCGGCAAACAGGATAAAAAAGGAAAATTCTAAATTGGAAGCCGCAAAAAGTTTAGGGTTGTCGCTTAGGTCTTTAAGATATATACTTTCTAAAAGCGGTAATAACGGATAATAATATATATATGAATTATTTAATGGTTTTTGAATATTGCGGAACGGATTATAACGGCTGGCAGGCTCAAAACAGCGTTAAAGCGCCTCCGGGAAATAAAACCGTAGAAAGCGAAATACTGAAAGCCATAAAAATTATTACGAAATTTGACGTAAAGTTATTCGTTTCGGGGAGAACGGACGCAGGCGTTCACGCTTTAAATCAGGTTGCCAATTTTAAACTTCCTTTTTATTATGATTTAACAAGGTTTAAAAATGCGCTAAACGGAATCCTGCCCCGCGACATATCGGTAAAGAACGTGGAAATAGTCCATAATTCGTTCCATGCGACGTACGATACTATTTCGAAAACGTATCTTTATAAAATAAATTCCGGATTCAGGAGTCCGTTGTTATCGGACAAGTCGTGGTTCGTTAAAGAAGAATTGAATATCGGCCTGATGAACGAATCCGCAGATATTTTTCTGGGAAGAAATAATTTTTTTAATTTTGCGAAAAGAGAAAGAAGAGAAAAAAACAAAAATTATCACAGGGTAATTACCGGAATAGAAATCTGCCGGAAAAATTACGGATTCGATATATTTATAGAAGGAGAAGGTTTTTTAAGGCATATGGTAAGAAGAATAGTCGGGGTTATAATTTTATGCGGAACCGGAAAAATGGATATTGACCGCCCGGCCGATATGCTTAAAGGAGAAAATCAAGCGCGTAATGTTATATGCGCTCCGGCTTGCGGGCTTTTTTTATATTCAGTAAGATACGGACATAAAATTTATTGTTGATATTTTATTAAGTTTCATTTATAATTCTATATAATAGTATATAAAAAAGATTTTACGACAGGGTTTTTATATAAAAGTGGGTTATACCCGCTTTTTTTGTTTTATGCACGAAAATTTAATAAAAGATATAGAAAAAATTATCGAGGATATAGTGCCTTATTACGGTTGTTATCTTGTTGGGGCGGTGTTTTTCCCTGCAAGAAAAAACAGCGGCGCTATTTTAAGAGTATATGTCGATGCCGAGGGTGGAGTGGGAATATCCGCTTTGTCCGAAATATCTAAAGAATTGAGCATGATTCTGGACGTCAAAGACATTATAAAATTTAAATACACCCTCGAAGTTTCGTCCCCAGGCATAAACAGGGTATTGTTGAAATTTAACGACTATAAAAAATTTATAGGCAAAAGAGTAAAGATAGCGTTAAAAAATAAAATAGAAGGCAGAATTAACCTAATAGGGGAGATAAAGGATGCGTCCGGCGAAAACGAAAACCGGGACATCACTATTTTCGACGAAATAGAGAATAGACCCAGGACGGTAGGTTTTCGCGATATAAAGAAAGGAAATTTATTAGTAGTATAATATAAATTTATAAAATTAAGGAGTCTTAAGGTGCCTCAAATTATTATAAACGATTTAAACCCGGTGATAGACCAGGTATCAAAAGATAAAAATATCGACAGATATCTGGTGGTGGAGGCTTTAGAGCAGGCTATTCTTGCCATAGCCAGAAAAAACCTCGGACAGGGTTATGATTTAGAAGCGCATTTTACGGAGGAAACGGGCGAAATAGAGGTTTTTATGTTTAAACAGGTGGTAGAAGAAGTTAAAAACGCCAAAATGGAAATATCCCTCGAAGAAGCCCTTAAAGTTGACCCCGATGCCATTATAGGAGACAGCCTCGGGCTTAAAGTAGAAAAAAATATTTACGGAAGAATAGAAGCGCAGGTTGCAAAGCAGATTATTTTCCAAAAAATAAAAGAAATAGAATATAAAAACATTTTTAACGAATTTAACGAGAGAAAAGGAGAGATAGTAAGCGGACTCGTAAGAAAGGTCGAAAAGTCGGTGATAATAGTAGATCTCGGAAAAACAGAGGCTATTCTGCCCAGACAGGAGCAGATATTCAGCGAAACATACAGGCCGCACGACAGGATAAGAGCCGTTCTGTCTAATATTAAAATGGAAAAAGGCGGCCCTAAGCTTATTCTTTCCCGCGCTTCGGACGAGTTTTTAGCCAAACTTTTCGAGACCGAAGTTCCGGAAATATACGACGGAGCCGTTAAGATAGTGAGAGTTGCAAGGGCGCCGGGATTCAGGTCCAAGATTGCCGTTGCTACTACCAATAAAGACATAGATCCTGTAGGCGCCTGCGTAGGAATGAGGGGAATAAGGATACAGAGTATAACCAACGAGCTTAGAGGCGAAAAAATAGATATTATACCTTATTCGGATAATCCGTCGAAATTCGTCGTAAGCGCTCTGAGTTCGGTTGAAGTTTCAAATATTACCGTCAACGAGGATTTAAAGTCTATTACCGTTGTGGTTCCCGACGACCAGCTTGCGCTTGCGATAGGCAAACAGGGTCAAAACGTAAGGCTTGCTACAAAAATTACAGGTTATAAAATAGACATTTTAAGCGAATCTAAAATTACCTCGAAGGATAAAAACGCATATAAAGACCTTATGGACATTCCCGGAGTCGGGGAAATTACGGCAAAGCTTTTGTACCAGAACGGCTACTCATCGGCAAACGATATAGCCGGCGCTGATGCGGAAAAATTAGCTAAAGATATTTCCGTGGACGCAAAAAAAGCCGGGAAAATTATTAATTCGGCAAACGTTTATTTAGAAAAAGTAAAATCCGATATCGAACTTAAAGAAAAAATAGAACAGGATACTATATAAAAAGAGAAAGGGCGCCGATTTAATCCGGCTACCTAAAAAAGGAAAAATAATGGAAGAAAGAAGGGTTTCTAAAGGAGTTATAAGGAGAAGGGCAAGCAGGACGGAACCGGAAGAAACTAAAGAAATCTTAGCCGAGCCGCAACCGGCAAATATATCTTCAGCCGAAAAACAGGAATCCGGCGAAAGGCTCTTAGAGCCCGCCGACGTTTTAACGCCGGTTAAAAATGCCGGAGAAATCGAAGAGCATAAAAAGCCTGAATCTCCGCGTTCGGCAACCGCGGCAGAAAAGTCCGCCAAGGGAAAAGAAAACGTTGTCAAATTAAAAAAAGGCGGAAAAAAAGATGAAGTTCAAAAGCCGGACGTTCTCAGCGTAATAAAAACGTTAGACACCCTTAAAGTTAAGAGCATGGCCGAAGAATCCGCCGAATCCGCCGCCCATAAAAAACCGGTAAAAAAAGAAGAAATAAAAAAAGGCCCTCAAGCTAAATTTCCTAAAAACGAAAAATTTATAGATACGTCCGAGGAAGGGGAATCGTTTATTTTTAGGAAGCATAAGAGAAAATTCGGGGGCAAATTTCATAAGCAGCCGAAGCGCGTCCAGCAGATAGTACCTGAGAAAAAGGCATCCAAGAAAGTGATTAAAATAAGCAGCGGCATAACCGTAAACGAATTATCTCAGGCACTCGGGGTCAAGGCGTCCGAAGTTATAAAAAAATTAATGGATGTCGGCATAATAGCTACTATGAACCATATAATAGACATAGATGCGGCTTCCCTGATTGCTTCCGAGTACGGATATACCGTAGAAAACGTAAGCTTTAACGAAGCTATAGCGCTGGAAGAATCCGTAGATGCCAAAGATTCGCTTTTGCCGAGAGCGCCCGTAGTTACTGTTATGGGTCACGTTGACCACGGAAAGACCTCGCTGTTGGATGCTATAAGGAAAACAAACGTTACGTCGAACGAAGCCGGCGGTATAACCCAGCACATAGGCGCATACAGCGTCGAGATAGACGGTTCTATGATTACTTTTCTCGATACTCCGGGTCATGAAGCATTTACGGAAATGAGGGCGAGAGGCGCCGGCATAACCGATATAGTAGTCCTTGTCGTTGCGGCGGATGACGGAGTTATGCCTCAGACGATAGAAGCTATTAATCATGCTAAAGCCGCCAACGTTCCGATTATAGTCGCAATAAATAAAATAGACAAGCCCGGCGCAAATCCGGCTAAAATCAAAAACAGCCTTCTGGAATACGGCCTTGTTTCCGAGGAGTTGGGCGGAACGACTCTTTATGCCCAGGTTTCGGCCAAAACAGGCGTTGGAATAAAAGAACTCCTAGAACTCATCATACTTCAATCGGAAATATTAGAATTAAAAGCTAATCCCGATAAGCCGGCAAGGGGAACGGTTATCGAAGCTAAGCTCGATAAGGGAAGGGGTCCCGTGGCCACGGTTTTAATACAGAGCGGCACTTTAAAAGTGAACGACAGCGCGGTATGCGGTTTGTATTACGTTAAAGTCAGGGCAATGCTCGATTACAAAGGGAATAAGATTGAAACGGCGGGTCCGTCCACTCCGGTCGAAATATTCGGCTTGGAAGGCGTAGCATCTCCGGGAGACAATTTTATCGCGCTTAAGGACGAGAAAGAGGCAAAAAGGATAAGCTTAGAGAGGCAGTTGAAGCACAGGGAAGTAGAACTGACTTCGAATGCAAGGCTTACTCTTGAGGGATTGTACGAAAAGATTAAATCCGGAGACGTAAAGGAACTTAGATTAATCGTTAAAACAGACGTTTACGGTTCTATGGAAGCTTTAATACAGTCGTTTAAAAAACTTTCCAACCCTAAGGTAAAAGTCAATATAATACACAGCGGGGCGTCGGCAATTACCGAAAGCGACGTTATGCTCGCAAAAGCGACTAACTCCATAATCATAGCCTTTAACGTCCGCCCCGAATCTAAGGCTTCGGCATTAAGCGAAACCGAGGGTATAGAAATAAGATACTACAGCATCATTTACGATGCGGTAAAAGATATTAAAGATGCGATGGAGGG
>JAKAKK010000056.1 GCA_021813525.1 bacterium | reverse complement strand
TTTTATTAAAAAAATCGTTTTTTCTAAAGTGCTTTTAAGGGTGGTTCCGGAAATAAGGTTCGAATATTACGGCGGACTGCAAAAGGCTTTTGACATAAACACTATTATAAACAATTATAATTCGTCGAAACAATAAAGACGATAAATAAAATAAATTTTAATTTATTAAAATTATGGTATCGATAAAAAAAGAATACTCTGCTTCGGATTTAAAGAATTTAAATAATTCCGCCGCGGATATATTCAAAATTATAGAAACGTCAAAAAAGGTTCTCATTGCGACGCATGAAAACCCGGAGGGCGATGCTATAAGTTCGGCAATAGCGACCGGTATTTTTTTAAAAGCCATAGACAAAGACGTCTATTTATACGATAAAGACCAGATACCGAATAATTTAAAATTTCTACCGCAGGTCGATAAATTTTTAAACGAGTTTCCGAAAGAACCTATAGATTTGCTTATAGTCGTAGATTGCGGGGAATTCTCGCGCGTCGGTGCTAATTACGAACAGCTCTCCGGTATAAACAGAATAATTAATATCGACCACCATTTTACAAACACATTTTTCGGACATTCTAATCTCGTACTGCCCGATGCAAGTTCCACCGGAGAAGTTCTTTTCTATCTTTTTTTAGCATACGGAGCCTATGTAAACGGTATTGCCTATTCTCCTTTCGATAATTTTCTAGGGGACAAATTAGGAGAACCCCTTCCATGCGAAACCGAGGAAAGAAAAAAAATATTATCTTTTATAAACGACGGCGTCGCTCTGTCTTTATATACGTCCATATTGACCGATACCGGTTCTTTTCATTATTCTTCGGCAAATAAAAGGTCTTTTTATATATGTTCCGTTTTAAACGAATATAATTTAGACCCCGCTAAAATAGCTACGGAGCTTTTTGAAACTAAACCTGCCGAAATGTATTATCTGCTGGGGAAAAGTTTAAACACGCTTGAATTTTCCTCTAACGGGAAGGTCGCATCTATGGTAGGAACCAAGAAAATGATAGAAGACGTATTGAAGGAATCCGACGGAAACAGGATTAACGGCTTATACGAAAATTTCGTAAACTATCCGAGGTCGATTCAGGGCGTCGAAATAGCTATATTTTTCAGGGAGACAGGATTTAACCAGTACAGGTTGAATTTCAGGTCTAAAAGCTACGCGAACGTCGCATATGTTGCCGAGAAGTTCGGAGGCGGCGGACATAAATTTGCGGCGGGATGCAAAGTAAACGGCGATATAAACGAAATTAAAAACGAAGTATATAAATACTGCAGCGAAATAATATAAAATAATAATAAAATAACGTAAATATTTTAAGTACGGCAATGAATAAGGATAAAAATAATTTAATAAGCGGGATTTTAGTTATAGACAAACCTAAAGATATGACCTCTTTTAAAGTAGATTCTTTAATAAAAAAGGAGCTTAACTGTTCCAAAGTAGGACATGCCGGAACATTGGATCCCTTTGCCACCGGAGTGCTGCCCGTTCTTTTAAACAAAGCCACAAAGCTTCAGGATAGCTTAGTTAATCTTCCGAAATCGTACGAGGGGACGCTTAAATTAGGCGTAAGCACCGATACGCTCGATATCGACGGCCGCCAAAATGCCGCGAGAGACGTTTCGGATTCGGAAATGGACGGCGTAATCCTTTATCTTAAAAATTTAAAGGGCGATTTTATTCAAAAGATACCGGCTTTCAGCGCCAGAAAACATAAAGGTATCCCTTTATATAAATATGCAAGAAAAAATATCGGCGTAATTCTGGAAAATCCCACATCCGTAGTTAAAATCCATAATTTTGAAGTAAAATCGCACGGCAACCCTTTCATAGATTTCAGATGCACCGTTTCGAAAGGAACGTACGTAAGGGCGATAGCGCAGGATATTATCGATAAATTCGATATTCCGGCGCATCTATATAGCCTTAAAAGGACGAGCGCCGGCGGTTTCGATATTTCCCAAGCGCTTCCGCTGGAGTCGCTTGAAAAAGGTTCCGATTTTATCATAGAGAACCTGATACATATTGATAAAGTTTCGGGTATTCATACCGGCGGCATTAATTAAATATATGCCGGCAAAAAAAATAAACTAACTAAAATATATCCTTAAGGGGGTTCAATTAAATGCCTATTTCAAAAGAAGAAAAAAACGCAATAATCGAGAAATTCAAGACTCACGATAACGATTCCGGTTCGGTTGAGGTGCAGGTTTCACTGCTTACATACCGGATTAATTTGCTATCGGAACATTTTAAAAAGTTTGCCAAAGACCACCATTCCAGAAGGGGTCTTTTAAAAATGGTTTCGAAAAGAAGGCATCTTCTGGACTATTTAAAAAGCAAGGATGAGGCAAGATATAAAAATCTGATAGAAGCTCTTGAACTTCGCAAATAAAACCAAAAAGATAAATAAATTTTTCTTAAAAGCAATTTAATCGGATTTAATAGGAGACAAGATGATAAGCAACACTTTAATGTTTGACGGCAAGGCAATAACTATCGAAACTGGGAGGCTTGCCAAGCAGGCGTCCGGAAGCGCGTTAATTTCTATAGGAGATACTAAAGTTCTCGTTACGACGTGTATAAATAAAAAAATAAAGGAAGGAACCGATTTTTTGCCTCTTACCGTGAATTACGTAGAAAAATATTATTCCGCCGGAAAAATACCGGGCGGTTTTTTTAAAAGAGAAGCGAGGCCGACAGAAAAAGAGGTTTTGACCTCCAGATTTTTAGACAGGCCGATAAGACCTCTTTTTCCGGATAATTATTTTTTTGACACGCAGATAATAGCTACAGTCGTTTCCATGGATAACGAAAACGACCCGGATATGGCGGCAATGTTAGGAGTTTCATTTTCTTTGATGCTGTCCGAAGCCCCTTTTAAAGGACCAACCGCAGGCGTTAGAATTGCAAGGGTAAACGGTAATTTTATCGCTAACCCGACTTATAAAGAACTTGGAGCCAGCGATACGTTTCTTATAGTAGCAGGCTCAAAAGACGCCATAACGATGGTAGAAGGGAGTTTTAACGAATTAGACGAGGAAGAACTCGTTTCGGCGATAGAGTTCGGGCATAATAAAATTGTAGAATTAATCGAGTTTCAAAACAAGATTTTATCGGGAATAAGTATTGTTAAAGCAGAGCCGGAAGAAATTAAAATACCGGAAGGGTTATATGAAAGAGTTAAGGAGCTTTCTTACGACGATTTATCCGATGCCCTTAAAATTTCCGCTAAGCTGGAAAGAAACGAAAGAGTGGAAAATTTAAACGCCAAGGTTATCGAACTGCTGAACGAGTCTTATCCGGGCTATGAAGCGGCTATAAGCCATATTCTGGAATCTATTCAAAAAGACATATTAAGGAATAACATAATCAACGAAGGTTTAAGGATAGACGGAAGAGGACTTGCTGACATTAGGCCTATAAGCTGTTCCGTAGGCGAACTTCCTATGGCTCACGGAAGCGCCGTTTTTACGCGCGGCGAAACTCAGGCTCTTGTAGCCGCTACCTTAGGGACTAAATTCGACGAGCAGATAATAGACGCCCCCGAGAAAGAATCGACAAAAAGATTTATGCTGCATTATAATTTTCCGCCTTTTTCGGTAGGCGAGGTCGCTCCTTTGAGGTCTCCAGGCAGAAGAGAAATAGGTCACGGGTCTTTGGGCGAAAAAGCGCTCAGATATATAATTCCGTCCGCGGAAGAATTCCCTTATACGATAAGATTGGTTTCCGAAATACTCGAGTCTAACGGGTCTTCTTCTCAGGCTACAATCTGTGGGGGCACTCTGGCTTTGATGGATGCGGGAGTTCCCATAAAGGCTCCGGTTGCGGGAATAGCCATGGGGCTTATTAAAGAAGGAGATAAAGTTGCAATACTTTCCGATATTTTAGGGGACGAAGACCATCTTGGAGATATGGATTTCAAAGTTGCGGGAACCGCCAAGGGAGTAACAGCCCTGCAGATGGATATTAAAATTTCGGGAGTTACCAAAGAGATTTTAAGAAATGCTCTTTCGCAGGCAAAAGAAGGAAGAATGCATATACTCGGCATAATGGTTCAGTCTATAAGCGAACCCAGAAAGGATATGGCAAAAAATGCTCCGAGAATCGTCACTATGATGGTTAAGCCGGAAAAAGTCAGAGAAGTTATCGGGTCCGGCGGAAAAGTCATAAAGGGCATAATAGAAAAGACCGGCGCAAAGGTCGATATAGAAGATTCGGGAAAGGTTACAATTTCTTCTACAAACGGCGAATCTTTAAAACTTGCCGTCGCTATGATAAACGATATAACCCAGGAAGCGGAAATAGGCAAAATTTATTTCGGAAAGGTCAGAAAGATAATGGAGTTCGGCGCTTTTGTCGAAATATTTCCCGGAACAGACGGACTGGTCCATATTTCGCAGATAGATAACAAGAGGGTAGAAAAAGTTTCCGACGTTTTGAAAGAAGGCGACGAAGTAAAAGTTAAAGTTTTAGACGTGGATAGGGCCGGCAAAATAAAACTCTCTATAAAAGAGACTTTATGAAAAATTTTAAAAAAGAAGTATTAGAATCCGGGATTACGCTTATTACGGAAAAAAAACCGTATTTTAATTCCGTAAGCATAGGATTATGGGTAAAAACAGGCTCGGTTTACGAGCCTGCGGAATTAAACGGCATATCCCATTTCATAGAGCATCTGTTTTTTAAAGGAACCAAAAATAGAACCTATAAAGAAATAAACAGAGAAATAGACCTTATGGGAGGAGCGCTGAACGCTTTTACCGGAACGGAGCTTACCTGTTTATATACCAAAGTCTTATACAAAAATTACGATGCCGCCGTCAACCTTTTAATCGACCTGATGTTTAATTCTTTGTTTCCGGAAGACGAAATAGAAAAAGAGAAAAGCGTAATATTACAGGAAATTTCCGGCGTACAGGACGACCCCTCGGACTATTCGATGGAACTTTTTCATAGGAATTTTTACGGAAATTCATCGTATGCCTTTCCTATCCTTGGAACCGAAAATACGATTAAAAATTTTAACCGAAAAAAAATATTAGATTATTATTACGGCCATTATAATCCCGAAAATATAATAATTTCTATCGCAGGCAATTTCGAGCATAGTAAAATAGCGGATTCGGTCAATAGGCATATGGGCGAAATAGCTTCGAGCTTCGATAAGGGAGTAACACGAAAAAAATTTAAAACCGACAAAGTGTACGGCGATTTTATTCAAGATAAAGATTTGGAGCAGACCCATTTCTTAATAGGACTTGAAGGCATAAGCAGGTCGGACGAGGATTTTTTTTCCGTAGAAGTTTTAAACACTATTCTTGGCGCTTCCGTGAGTTCTAAGCTTTTTCAGGAAGTAAGGGAAAATAAAGGGCTTGCCTATTCTATCTATTCAAATTCCGTGTTTCATAAATCGGACGGATATTTTTATATTTATGCAGGCGTTTCTCCCAAAAAATTCAAGCTTTCTAAAGAACTTATCTTCGACATAATCGACGGCATAGTAGGCGGCGGCATTAGCGAAGAAGAAGTTATAAACGCCAAAAAACATATATACGACGGTTTTCTTCTTAGTATGGAATCTACCGGAAATATAATGAACCGCAATGCAATAAACGAAATTTACGAAGGCAGATATATCTCCAAGTCGCAGGTTTTGAAAAAGATAGAAAAAGTCGACAGGCATTCCGTGAAAAGAATTTCCGGCCGGTTATTTTCAAACAAAAATAATAGAAATATTTCGGTTCTCGGCAAGGTTAAATAATATATTAATATATATTAATAGAACAGGCGGGCGTTATTTTTATGGATACGGATGTTTATTACCCCAAATCTTACGATATTATTTACAGGTCTGGTTACGTTATAGGCTTTATAGGGATAGCTTTATTTGCTTTTTCTTATATTTATTCGGATATACTCGGCTTTTATTCGGGAATTTCTATTTTTTACGCAGGTTCATTGATTTCTTCGTCGTTCCTTTTGGTATGGAAGAAAGAAATCAAAATATTTATATTATCCTGCGTAATTCTTGGGATTTTATTTGCGGCGGGTTATGTTTTTGTTTTTAAAAATCCGGAAATTTTAATTATATCTATTGGGTTTGTTCTTGCCGGAGTCGCGGGGCTTTACGGCAAAGAAGCCCACTGTTTTCATTTTATCGAAGGATGGATTTTGATGTGGTCTTTTCCGATTTTAATTTTTTCTAATTTATTAATTTACGGATTAAATGTCGAGAATTACGGTATAATCCGTGTTGTTTTTTCTGTAATTTATGTCGTAATAACCCTTATGGCGCTTTCTTTTTTAATTAAAAAATTGAGACAGCCTTTAATGCAATTCTGTCAGAATTAAAATAAATTATTTTTTTATTGTATTATGACTTTTAAGTCATTATAATAATATATATGGTAGAAAATATAGATAAATACGAATTGATTTTATCGTCCTCGAGAAAGCTGATAGAAGA
>JAKAKK010000041.1 GCA_021813525.1 bacterium | reverse complement strand
CCGTGGCGGCATATTCATTTATTATGAGCTATATAATCTTCAAGGTAATCGATAAAGTTATGGGTCTAAGAGTAGATAAAGAAGCGGAGTCGATGGGTCTCGATATAACGCAGCACGAAGAATCGGGATATAATTTATAAAACCGGCCCGCCCGAACCACCCGCCGGCCTTCGGCAGGCACCCCTCCTTGTAAAAGGAGGGGATTTTTTTTAAGTTTTACTTCATATTAATATAAGGTAAAATTTCTTCCAATGAAGTAATGCCGCTTAAAAACTTTTCTTTTGCGGAATCTGCCAGAGTTTTCATGCCCTGTTCAATGCCTAATTTTTCTATTTCGGATTCCGGCGCGCCCCTGTTAATCAATTCTCTTATTTCTTCCGTAATATTCAGCATTTCGTATATCGGAGTTCTTCCTTTATAACCCGTTTTATTGCATGAGGGGCATCCATTTGCCCTGAAAAGTTTAATACCAGTATTCTGCGGGTTCGATATGCCTATTTTTTTTAAGGATTCTAAGGGTAATTCTTCCCTGCATTCGCCGCAAAGTTTCCTTACCAGCCTCTGTGCGATTATTAAGTTAATGCTGGAAGCCGCCAGAAAAGGTTCTATATTCATATTTATCAATCTCGTGACCGTAGATGACGCTTTATTCGTATGAATCGTGGACAGTACGAGGTGGCCGGTCAATGCAGACTGAATTGCGATAGACGCCGTTTCATGGTCTCTTATTTCGCCTACCATAATTACATCCGGGTCCTGCCTGAGAAACGACCTGAGCGCTTCGGCAAAATTAAAATAAGCGCCGGTTTTTTCGTTTTTAAGTTTTTCGTTTACCTGAACCTGATTTATTCCCGGAAAATCATATTCTATAGGGTCTTCTGCAGTAGATATATTTAGGGAAACATGATTTAATTCGTTTAATATGCTGTACAGCGTCGTAGTTTTGCCGGCCCCGGTCGGCCCGGTAACCAGTATCATGCCGTAAGGCTTATTGATAGCATCTTTGAGAGTTTTTAGATGCATTTCCGAGAAGCCGATTTTATCTATATTAAAAGTCAGCGAAGATTTATTGAGTATCCTCATTACTATTTTTTCCCCGAACAGGGTAGGCGTGCAGGAAACTCTGATGTCTATCTCATGCTCTCCCATAGAAACCGTTATTCTGCCGTCCTGAGGAAATCTTTGCTCTGTTATATCCAGTTTAGACATAATCTTTATTCTTGATATAATATTCGACTTTGCGGTTGGAGGAGTATTCGAATATTCGGTAAGTTTTCCGTCTATCCTGAATCTTATTCTTGCAAATTTTCTATAAAATTCTATATGTATGTCGCTCGCTCCATGCTCTACGGCATCGTTTATAACTTTATCGACGTATCTCTCCACAGAGTTCATGCCTTCGCCGTCTTTTGCTATGTCTATAATTTCATTCGATTCGGCAGTCGATGAAACTGCGGATTCGACGTTTTTGCCGGTCTTAAGAATAAAAGAGGCGTTAAAGTATTTAGACATTGCGTCGAAAATTTGGGAATACGAGGCAACCCCGTATTCGGTGGACATTCCGGTAAGAAATGAAATATCCTCTATGATTTCTTTCCTTGTAGGGTCGGCCGCGGCGACATAAAGGGTTTCATTTTCTTTTTTGTAAGGTATGATGCGGAATTTTATAGCTTTTTCCGGAGGCACGAGGCTTATAATGTCTTTAGGAATTTCTAAATCGTTTAAATTAACCCTTTCTATGCAAAAATATTTAGATAAAAAATCGACCAGTTCGGCTTCCTTGAGTTTTCCTTCTTCTACGAGTATCCTTCCTACGGATTTTCCGGACTGTATTTCTTCATTTACGGCAAAAATTAAATCGTCCCGCGTAATTAAACCGTTATTAAGGAGAATCTCTCCAAGCTTCGTGTCTTCTGTTTTTTTTTCTGGAATAATGCAGGAGTTTTCCTTCGCTTTACGGACCGCCGCGGCTTTATTTTCGTAACCGTTAATATTTTGATTGTTATCCATCGGCAATAAAATATTTATCTCAAAAATATTATATTATATTATTGATAATTTTATAATAATTATTATAAAATTAAAATTAAAATAAATATAAAATTAAAAATAACGCATGAAAAGCTTTATGTTTGCGGAAAGATGGAAAAAAATAGACCGGAACGATAAAGGATTAGGATTCGGGCTTTTATCGGTACTGTTATGGGGTGTCCCTCCGTTTTTAGTCGCCGTACTTGCGGCGGTTCATTCTTTATTTATAATACTTGGCTCGGAAGTCATATCTTTAATAACCGCCCTCGTTTTCGTTTTTATACTCATTATTTTAAAAACCGGCGACCTTAATATGCTGATAGAAAATTTTAAGCCTAAGAACTGGATACTGGTGGGGTTATCGGGCTCGTCGCAGGCTTTATCTTTTATTCTTTTATATTACGCCATTCACAGGGGCAATCCGATAGCTTCGATAATCATTTACCATCTCTGGCCTTTGTGGTTTACTATCATGATGCAATTATCGGCTGCCGGAAAAGAACGGGTTGTCGGCGGCATAACCGACGAAAAATCCGGTTTTTCATATAACTCCGGTATCGTACCGGGCGGCAATAAAACCGAAAGAATAAACAGATTTCAGTGGGTTGTACTGATTCTTGCGGTAATAGGGGCATATTTCGTCGTTACCGGAAAAACGCACGGAATTATAAAATATTCCCATAATTATTTTTATCTGTTGCTCGCCTTTATATCTTCGGTTCTCGGTGCTTTGAATTTCTTTTTTTACAAGACAGCCGCAAGGGATATCGTTGAAAAAGGAAGCTTAAAACTTGACAGAATAAGACAGCACGGTATTTTGACGATAGTCAGGGTATTTTGCGGATTAATAATAACTTTTCCGGCTTGGCTTATACTGTCCCATTCATTTCCGGTTATTTCTTTCAACCTCATTTTATTTTTATCGGTATTAGGCGTTGTAACAGGATTTTTAGCGCACACTCTTTTTAATTTTGCCCTTTATAATACAAAGCCTCCCGAAATATTAGCGGTAGCGTCTAACTTTACGCCGGTCGTGAGTTTGATTCTGTTCTGGATTGTCCTCGACAGGACCGTTTCGGTAATTTCCCTTGCCGGTGCCGGCCTTATTTTATTATGCGTAAAGGTATTTAACTCCGACGAAAAATATCTGACTATAGACAACGGGATTATTATGTCGGTAGCGATAATTGCCATATTGATGAACTTTCTGCCGAGGGGCCTCGGCATAGCAGAATCTTCCTGGTTTACGGTAACTTTAGAACTTGCCGCGACGATTTACGGAATTATGACCGGTTTCGTATTGATGAGGCTGTATCAGCGAACCGTGGAAACCGACCGACTGCTTATAGGAATAAACGAATTAGCTATGATAATCAGAGACGCTTCAAAAGACATAGCTCCGGAAGATAAAAAATTTAAAAAAAATATTATTTCGTTAATGGAAAGCCTGCTCAGAATAGACGCATATCCGTTAAAATTTAAACTGCTGTCGAAAATAGACGGACAGGAAAAAGCCGCGGTCCAAAAGATTAAAAATATGCGGAAAGAATTATTGGATGCAATTTTTAATCTGAAGAAGATTGCCAAAAATTATATACTTGAGGAAGAAAAGATATTCAGAAAATTTATTTCTTCAGTAGAGGATTGGCTTTACATAAGAAGGCTGCACCTTTCTTTTGCCGAAATATTCGCTTTAGTAATATTAGCCGGATTTATCGACGTCGGCATTATAGTTATGAGTTCGGATACCTTATGGGGCAATATTGCGGCCGCGTCGGTTATTATTGCCGTAACGTTAATTATACTTGCCGTAATTGATTATGAAAATCTTAGGATGGGAGGAGAAATTACGTTCTTATATCAAGGGAAGCAGATGTTCTTAATAGAGGAGATTAAAGATGAAATTAAAAACGAAGGCAGAGAAATAGAGGACGACGCAATACTAGTCCCCGACGAAATAATTAAAATAAAGAGGTTGCCCGGACTGTATAAAAGAGAATTATTTAAATGCAGGCAGACGCCGGAAAATTTATACATAATAAGCAATGAGGAAAACATCCCGGAAGGCGGGGATAATTGCATCGGCCGGCGTATTTATAAATATTCCGATTATCAGGGTTTTAACCAGTGGATAGTCCTTAATATTATAGGTTCCGCAGGCTTGCTTTTGTCGGTTATGGCAATCGTCTATATGGTATAATAGCAGTAAAGGCGCCGCCGGACGGATTATTAATCTTTCAGGGGATTAACGGCAAGTCCGGTTAATATTTTCGGATAAAAATATGTAGATTTTTGCGGCATCCTCAGGTTGAGCGAAGCGATTTTTATCACGTCTTCTATTTTCGTGGGATTCATAAAGAAAACCGCTTCCAAATCCCCGCGCTTTACTTTTTCTAAAGCTTTTTGCGGGTCTTTTTCATATACTAGATATTTTTGCGTATCTATTTCTTCCTGCGTTATGCCGAGAGCTTTTTTTAATATATGTTCCTGCAGAACGGAAACGTCTAATTTCTCCAACGGGTTGCCGTTATCTTTGTTTCCGCCGCCTTCCCTGAACGATAAAATGAAAGCCCTTCCGGATTTATGGGCAAACCCGAAAGAAACGGAGTTTTTGCCGGATTTTTTGTTTTCATTAAGCAAATCGTCGAAATTAGTTTCTTTATAGTCGAAATTATCTTTCATGCTTTCAAGCAGGTTTTCGATATTTATATTTTTTCCTTTTATGCCTCTGTGCGTCGGCAGAATAACGAGTCCTTCCTGATTCGAAGGCGCAAAATACATAAGGCAGAAATCCGCGTTGATTCCTTTTTTGTCCAATCCTTCTTTTTTTACGTAATCCCTGTAATTAATGCAGGTTTCGAACCTGTGGTGTCCGTCGGCTATATAAGCCGGCTTATGCGCCATCGCGCTTTGAATATGCGCTATAACGGCTTCGCCGCCGAGCCTGTAAAGAACGTTTATTATGCCGTTATCGTCGGTAAAATCGAAAAGTTTTTCTGCCGCTCCGTCTTCCATAGATTTCTTTAAAATATTTAAAACGTCGGAATTTTTATCCTCGAACACGGAGAAAATAGGGCTAAAGTTGGCGTTAGCGGCTTCCATAAGCTTGAACCTGTCTTCCTTAGGCTTCGAAAGCGTGGCTTCGTGGCCGTAAATAGAGCCGTTCTCTTTTGTTTCCGGCAGGCGGAAAAGAGATAAAAATCCTATTCTTTCGTAAGAAACGTTATCGGCGGTAAATTTTTGAACGTAAATATAAATAGAGTCCTTATCTTCCTTTTTTAAAATGCCTTTGGATATCCATTCATTAAATAATAGGGCCGCCCTCTTATATTTATTTTCAGCTCCGCCGTCGCCGCCTTCTTCCTTTCCGAACTCAAGCCGGACTATATTGTATTCCGACCTTCCGTAAAGGTCGTCCTGAAGTTCTTTGCTTATCACGTCGTACGGCGGAGCGGTTAAGTTTTTAATATCTCCGGCAGACCTGACGTCGTAAATATAAGGCCTGAAAGGCAGAACGACTGCTTCAAAGTTTTTTTCGCCAGAATTATTCATAATAAATTAACGGCCTCTCTGGAATTTATATTATAAAATAGGAGTAGAACCCGGCGTCGCATATGAATGCAGTCCCGGAATTATTAAATCGACGCCGAGATAGCAGAATATGACTACTGCAAATCCTATAACGGCAATCCACGCCATTTTTTTCCCGCCCCAGCCTTTTGTGAATCTTGCGTGAATAAATAAAACATAAGTAAGCCACGTGATAAGCGACCATGTTTCTTTGGGGTCCCAGCTCCAGTAACCGCCCCATGCGCTGTCGGCCCATGCCGCGCCTATGACTATTCCCGCGGTTAAAAAAACAAGTCCGAATACTATTACTTTATAAATCGCTTCTTCTATAACGGCCGAATCCGGCAGAAGCGTTAGAAACCTGCCCTGCTTTTTATTTTCTTTGCGGCTCTTAATCAGATAAAGTATTCCCAGTCCGAACGAAGCCCCGAAAGCCCCGTAAGACACGAACAGGGTCATAATGTGGTAAATCAGCCAGTAGCTTTGAAGTGCGGGAATAGTAGGTTCGACCGCGCTCGGAGCGAGGGGGGAAAAAGAAGCAAACGCAAGGGCAAGCGTGGCGACGAGAGTTATTATGAAGCCCAGCGCGTCGAAATCGTAGAAAATTCTTATTAAGATAAATCCGAATATGATGACGTACGCGAAGAAAACCATGGAGTCGTAAAGGTCCACTAACGGCGGAGTGTCGATGCCTATTTTATAGGCATAAATCCATCTTACTACAAATGCGGCCGTCTGAATTATAAATCCGGCGATTAAAACGCCGAACGACATTTTTGAAATAGTTTTGTTTCCCGTAAATAGAAAGATGAAATATCCCGCAAACGATGCAAGTACGAAAAACAGAGAAACCGTAAAATATAAAGAACCGTCCATCATAATTATTT
>JAKAKK010000038.1 GCA_021813525.1 bacterium | reverse complement strand
AACGAAACAACGGTTCCGGCGGCGGCAGGAGAAGGAAGCCCCATAAATTTATTATATTCTACCGAATTTCGCTGAACGTTAAATCTGGCAAGCCTGAGCGCCGCTCCAAGGAGATATACGAAAACTGCCGCCCATCCAGCCCTGCCGTAGCCTATAAGAAACCATTTAAATACCAATACGGAAGGAGCGGCTCCGAACGCTATAAGGTCGGAAAGAGAATCGTATTCGATGCCGAATTTAGAACTGGTATTTGTAAGCCTTGCAACTTTTCCGTCTATGCCGTCAAAAAAAATAGAAGCTATTATAAGCCAGCCGGCAATCCAGTATTTTCCTTCTATAGAATTGATAATAGAATAGAACCCCGATAGAAGCGAAAGGCTGGTTATTAAATTAGGCAAAAGAAATACGCCCTTTGTCATGCTGTTCTTGTAAATATTATTGGAGGTTAAGGCGGCTTTTAAGGGCAGATGCGGATTTTTATTTTTATTTAACTTTATCATTTAAAATAATTTACGATATTTTTCCCATAATCGTTTTTCCGGAGAAAACCTTATCCCCGACTTTAATGTCCTGCCGAAAACTTAAAGGCAGATATATGTCCAATCTCGAACCGAATTTAATTAAGCCGAACCTGCTTCCCGATTCCACTTTGTCTCCTTCTTTTATCCTGCAAACTATTCTTCTCGCTATAAGTCCGGCTATCTGGACGAAAGCTATTCTTTTGTTTTTTCCGCCGGAATTGTCTTCTATGCTTAATATTACGCCGTTATACTCGTTTTCGAACGATGCCTTGTCTAAATTGGCGGAAAAAAATTTTCCTTCGTTGTATATTATCTTTTCTACAATGCCGCCCGCAGGAACCCTGTTTACGTGGACGTTAAACAGAGACATAAAAATGCTTACCTTAACTGCTTCTTCTTTTAAAAATCTATCGTCGAAAATTTTTTGCAAAAATATTACCCTGCCGTCTGCCGGAGAAACTATTTCGCCCTCTTTTAGTATTGAATCCGGCTTACGTTCCGGATCTCTAAAAAAATATATGCAGAAAAAAAAGAAAAGGAGGGAAAGTATAAGAAGCGAAAAAAATATATATTTTAATATTATGTATTTTGCATAAAAATATAAAACTAAAAAAACCAGCGAAAAAACTAATGCGCCGGTTATAAATTGAATACCCTCTTTAGCTATATATTTCATTGCTTTCTTGTCGATAGTAATACGGCCAACCCCCGGCATCTTCTTTTTAAGAAAGATCCGGGGGGCGCTATTTTAATTTTTCGATTTATCTACTATTTTATTTTTAGTTATCCACGGCATCAATGAGCGTAATCTATTCCCGACCCTTTCAAGCTGATGCTCTTCTCCGTTTCTCGTAAGGGCGTTAAACGAAGGCTTGCTGGCTTTATTCTCAAGCATCCATTCGGTTGCAAATTTTCCGGACCTTATCTCTTCGAGAACTTTCTTCATTTCGCATTTTACCCTTTCGTCTATAACCCTCGGTCCCCTTGTCAGATCGCCGTATTGAGCCGTATTGCTTATAGAGTATCTCATATTTGAAATTCCGCCCTCGTATATAAGGTCGACTATAAGTTTCATTTCGTGAATACATTCGAAATATGCGCTCTCTTCTTGATATCCTGCTTCGACAAGAGTTTCAAAACCTGCGGTCATAAGAGCAGCAAGTCCGCCGCACAGAACTGCCTGTTCGCCGAAAAGATCCGTTTCGGTTTCTTCCCTGAAAGTGGACTCCAAAATGCCGGCTTTGCCTCCGCCTATAGCGGCGGCATACGATAACGCCATATTTTTTGTATTCCCCGTATAATCGTTATGCACCGCGATTAAATCAGGTACGCCTCCGCCTTTCTCGAATTCATGCCTTACTAAATGTCCCGGCCCTTTTGGCGCTACCATAAAAACGTTTACCTCTTTAGGAGGAATTATCTGACCGAAATGTATGCTGAAACCATGCGCAAAGACTAAATATTTATCGGCTTTTAAGCCGGGTTCTATGTCTTGTTTGTAAACGTCTCCATGAATTTCGTCCGGCAGTAAAACCATAATAACGTCGGCTTTTTCTGCCGCTTCTTTAACCGGATATACTTCAAATCCGGCATTTTTAGCTTTTGCAAAAGAATTGCCGTCAGGTCTTAAGCCTATTATAACTTTCACGCCGGAATCTTTTAAATTTAAAGCATGGGCATGCCCCTGCGACCCGTAACCTATGATTGCTACGGTTTTTGATTGAATCAGCCTTAAATCGGCATCTTTTTCGTAAAAAATGTTCATTAAAACCCCCTTACAGAATAATTTATTTGCTTATTTTTGTTTTTTATTTATTTATATTTATCAACTTTGCTTTCTTGTTCTCTGTAAGGCTATTATCCCGGTCTTCACTATATCTTTTATTCCCAAAGGCCTTAAAATATCTATAAGCGATTCTATTTTCCTTTCGGAGCCGGTCACCTCTAAAGTATAAGAATTTCTAGAAACGTCTATTACGCGGCCTCCGAATATGTCTTTTATTCTGAATATATCGCTTTTTGTAGTTTCGTCGGCATTTACCTTAATTAAAACCGTCTGCCTGACCACCGAGTCTTCGTCGGTTAATTCCTGCACTTTTATCACGTTGACAAGCCTGTTTAACTGTTTTGTAATCTGCTCTAAAATCTGAGTATCCCCCGACGTGGCAATTATCATCTTGGATTCGTTCTTATCCAGCATTTTTGCTACGCAGATACTGTCTATATTAAATCCCCTTGCAGAAAAAAGCCCGGCAACCCTTGTAAGTACGCCGGATTCATTTTCGACATGAATTGAAAGAATATGAGTCTTTTCCATAATAATAAATTTATTATAAATAATGCTTATTTATATTATTCATACTAATAACATTCCCGTAATCGGCGAACCGGGAGCGACCATAGGATAAACGCTCTCCTCCCTATCTACGACAAAGTCCATTATAACCGGCTTTTTTATAGATAACGCTTTTTCTATTACGGGAACGACTTCGTCGGGTTTTTTTGCCCTTAATCCCACCGCGCCGTATGCTTCTGCAAGTTTAACGAAATCCGGATTAATGTTCATTTCGGAAAACGAATATCTTTTATGATAAAATAACTCCTGCCACTGCCTTATCATACCAAGAAAATTATTATTAATTATAGCTATTTTAACGGGCAGGTTATACTGTACGGCGGTTGCAAGCTCCTGTATATTCATTTGAATGCTTCCGTCTCCGGCAATGTCGAAAACCGTTTTATCGGGACATGCTATCTGGGCGCCTATAGCCGCCGGAAATCCAAAACCCATCGTCCCGAGTCCGCCGGAGGTCAACAAAGTTCTGGGATTTTTAAATTTGTAAAACTGCGCCGTCCACATCTGGCTCTGACCTACTTCAGTCGCTATGACGGCTTCTCCGGCCGTGAGCTCATAAATTTTTTCTATTACGTATTGAGGCTTTATTATATCTTTCATATGATATAAAAGAGGGTGTTCGTATTTCCATGCGTTTATTTCTTCAAGCCAGCCTAATCTCTCGTATTTAGCAGATGAAATTTCTTCGGTTTTATTGCTTAAAATTTCGAGAAGACTGCTTAAAACAGACTTTACGTCGCCGACCACCGGTATTTCTATCTTTACGTTCTTGCCTATGGAAGAAGGGTCTATATCTATATGGGCAAATTTTGCATTTTTACCGAATTCCTCTACTTTTCCGGTAACCCTGTCGTCAAATCTCGCCCCTATAGCTACGATAAAATCCGCATTGGATATCGCCATATTTGCCGCATAAGTGCCGTGCATGCCGAGCATGCCGAAAAAAAGCGGATGGTCGGAAGGAAAACCGCCGAGCCCCATAAGAGTAGATGTAACCGGCAAATCCAACAGCTCGGCCAATTCTTTCAGTTCATTGGCCGCATTCGAACTTATAACTCCTCCGCCTATATAAAGCAAAGGTCTTTTTGCCTTTACAATTTCTGCCGCAAGTTTAGAAATCTGGACATGATGCCCGAAATACGTCGGACTGTAACCCCTAAGTTCGACGGTTTCGGGATAATCGAACTCATACACGCTCGAGGTAATATCTTTAGGAATATCGATTAATACCGGGCCGGGCCTTCCCGTCGAAGCAATATAAAATGCCTCTTTAATAGTCTTTGCAAGGTCCTTGATGTCTTTTACTAAATAATTATGTTTTGTACACGGTCTTGTTATGCCGACCGTATCGGCTTCCTGAAATGCATCGTTTCCGATTAAATTAGTAGGAACCTGTCCCGTAAGAATAACCATAGGCACGGAATCCATATTGGCGGTAGCAATCCCTGTTATAGTATTTGTAGCCCCCGGACCGGATGTTACGAGTACGACCCCAACCTTTCCTGATGCCCTCGCATAGCCGTCGGCGGCGTGCGCAGCCCCCTGTTCGTGCCTTACTAAAACATGTTTTATCCGGGATTTATAATTTAAAAGCTCGTCGTAAATATTTAAAACTGCGCCGCCCGGATATCCGAATATAGTATCCACGCCTTCTCTTATAAGGCTTTCTAAAATTATTTTTGAACCGGTCATTAATTTTTTTTTCGAATTATGCTCCATATTTCATTTCCTTATATTTCTATTGACTATTGCGCCCTCATCGGCGGATGAAACCATATCGGCGTATCTCGATAAATAACCGTAATCGATTTTTTTGGGTTTTTTAGAAATTTTCAGTTTTCTTTTATTAAGCTCCTCATCCGAAACAAGCATATTTAATTTCCTGGCGGCAACGTCTATTTCAATCTTATCGCCGTTATTTAAAAGGGCGATAGGCCCTCCTTCCTGGGCTTCCGGCGATATATGCCCGATACAAGGACCTCTTGTTCCTCCGGAAAATCTTCCGTCCGTGATAAGGGCGACTTTTTCTCCCAGGCCCATTCCTACTATCTGAGAAGTAGGCGCAAGCATTTCCCTCATTCCCGGTCCGCCCTTAGGCCCTTCATATCTTATGACTACGACGTCGCCTTCTTTAACTGCGCCTTTAGAAATATTTTCCATTGCCGCTTCTTCGCTGTCATAAACCGCCGCATTTCCGACGAACTTCATCATAGAGGGGCTCACCCCGCTGGATTTTATTATAGCGCCGTTTGGGGCTAAATTACCGTAAAGAACGGCTATCCCGCCTTCATTGCGGTAAGGATTGCTTATTTTTCTTATAACTTCGTTATTGACGTAATTAACTTCGGATATTATTTCGCTTACGGATTTTCCGGAAACGTTAATAGAATTAAGATTTATAATAGTTTTTAACTCATAAAGCAGTGAAGGTATACCGCCGGCAAAATCGAGGTCTTCTAAAAAATACTCTCCGGCAGGCCTTAAACTGGTTAGTTGCGGAGTACTCTTAGAAATCTCATCGAATAGTTTTAAATCTAATTTTATTCCGGCTTCATTCGCAATGGCAAGAAGGTGCAGGACGGAATTAGAAGAGCCTCCGAGAGCCATATCTACGGCTATAGCATTTTTAAAAGAATCCAGCGTTACGATATCCCTGGGGCGTATGCCGTCCTTTACAAGTTCAACGACCCTGGCGCCGCTTTCAAAAGCCATTCTTTTCTTTATCGCAGAACCGGCGAGAGCCGTTCCCGCACCTGGCAAAGACATGCCTAAAACTTCCGTCAGGCATGCCATTGTGTTGGCCGTATAAAGGCCCTGGCATGACCCCTGCCCGGGACATGCGCACATTTCAAGGTCGTTAAGCTCTTTTTCGGTTATCTCTTTTATTCTGAATTTTGCAACCGCTTCAAAAGTATCTCTTACAAAAGAAAGCCTGTTGCCGTGATAGTGTCCCGAAAGCATAGGTCCTGCGGTAACGACCACGGACGGTATATTAAGACGCAGTGAAGCCATAAGCATTCCCGGAGTGATTTTATCGCAATTAGTTAAAAGAATAAGGCCGTCGAGACAGTGTGCCTCCGCTACGGTCTCTATCATATCGGCGATAAGTTCTCTGGAAGGCAGCGAATAGTGCATGCCTAAGTGCCCCATGGCCACTCCGTCGCAAATACCCGGAATCCCGAAAACGAAAGGATGTCCTCCGTTGCTATAAACGCCGTTTTCGGCGGCTCTTTCCAGGTCTCTTATGCCGACATGCCCCGGTATTAAATCCGTAAAACTGGAAGCAATGCCTATAAAAGGTTTCTTCATTTCGCTTTTAGCGAGCCCCGTTGCATATAAGAGCGACCTGTGGGGAGTTCTATCTATTCCTTCTTTGATATTACTGCTTTTCATAAAATTTATCCTTAAATATTAATTGTTTGCAATATGAAAAATTAATTTATCCGGAAATTTTTTCTTTAATAATTTTTTTCATTATATCGTTTCCGTTAAGCTTTTTTAATTTAAGCTCTTTTATGGCTTTCTGCTCGTCCGGCGTCAAAAAAGGCTTTGTGCTGTATTTATTTAACATTTTTTCTATTTCCATATGTTCATTGTATATCTTTTTAAAATTTTCGTCTCCGGCGGCAAGAGATTCCGCCATTTTTTTTTCGGCTTCATCTAAAAACTGCATAAACAGCCTCCTCATATTTATATATTATAATTAAGTTGCGTTGCAACTTTTAGTGACTAAATATTCGTCGATCTCATATTTATATATTATAATTAAGTTGCGTTGCAACTTTTTTGTATTTATAGAATTAATAACTTTTAAAAAGGTCCGTTGCCATAAACATAGTAAGGCGATAACTCTTCGGCATATTTTATTTGCGCCGACGGACTCAAATTCGTCCGGTTTCCATTTTCCAAAGCATACATAGATGCAAAATAAGCGCTCTGTTTTAAATCGAAAGGCACGGGTAAATTTATGCTTTCGAATTCCGCCTTAAATTTTTCATAGTCGTTTTCTTTATTGAAACCGTAAACAACGTACGGCTTATCTGCCCTATTTTCGACAAACGACTTAAGTTCAGTCATATTTAAAAGGCTGATTTTAAGCCGTTGCGTAAAATTTTCTTTTTCGGCGAAATATTCGGATACATAATAGCGGCCTTTAGCGGCGTCTTTTACGGCTACGATATCCTTAGCGCCGGCTCTGTTTTTGGCCAGCGAATATGCGCAGATTAATAAACTTTCCACGCCGGCAATATTTATTCCTAAAACATACGATAATGTTTTTGCAATGGTCAGAGAAACTCTGATACCGGTATAAGAACCCGGACCTAAAATAACTGCTATTCCGGTTAAATCGCTTAATTTAATACCGGCTTTCCGCATTATTTCGTCTAATTGTTTAAATATCAGTATAGAATGTTTCTCGTGAAAGTCCGAAACGGATTCGGAAATCTTGTCGAAATTTTCATCCGTAATTAATAAGCTGGAATATCCGCTTGAACTGTCTATCGACAATAAAAACATTTTATGTTTTTATAACTCTTATTATGTCGTTATAAGAAACGAACAGCAGAAGCATAATTAAAAGCGCAAATCCGACTTTTGCCGCAGTTTCCTGAAATTTAACGCTTAAAGGCCCCCTCTTTACCATTTCTATAAAAGAGAATAATAAATGTCCCCCGTCCAACGCTGGTATGGGAAATAAATTTACAAGCCCTATATTAACGCTTATAAACGCTATGAAATAAAAGAAACCTGAAACGCCGAGGCTTGCCGCTCTTCCGGAAAGCTGGGCTATCATTATAGGCCCGCCCAGATCGCTCGCCGGAAGTTTTCCGGCTATTAGATAAAAAAGGCTTACTACCGTGATGTATATAACAAACCAGATTTCTTTTACGGCGGAGTAAAAAGAATTTAATAAACCGGTGTGTTTGTAAAAAACGGCTTTGCTGGAAGGTGTTATTCCTATAATATATCTTTTTATCTTCTGCTGGTAAATGTTTAAACCAGAAGTCAATTCCGGTTTTAAAACCACTTTTTTATTCAGGTTATTTTCTTTGATTACTAAAGTTATTTTATTCTTGCCGAATTTTTCTATATATTTCGACAAAGCCGCCCACGAATTAATCTTTATTCCGTTAATGCTTGTAACGATATCGCCTTTTTTCAGGCCGGCTTTTACAGCAGGCATACCTTTCATGACCCCGCCTATAACCGGCTTTAAAACCGGTTTGCCTCCCATAAAAATAACGGTAAATATGACGGCGGCTAACACGAAATTAAAAAATGGTCCGAAAAAAATAATTAAAAACTTTTTATAAGGCGGCAGATTGCTGTAGGAGCGTTTTTGATCTTCCGGAGGCAGATCCTCAGAAGGGTCTTCGCCGAGGAGTTTAACGTATCCCCCTAAGGGAAGTGCGGAAATAACATATTCCGTTTCTCCGATTTGCCTTCCGAAAACCTTAGGGCCGAAACCTAAAGAGAACTTTTCCACTTTGACGCCCATTTTTTTTGCGACTATGAAATGTCCGAACTCGTGGATAAGGACGATTATGCTTATTACAATGAGAAAAGCAGCGATGTCGTAAATAATTCCGTTAATCATAATTTATTTTTATTTATTATTATTAAAAATTTTTATTTTTTTCCAATATTAATATATTTTATTATATTTTTTTTTTGTTAAAAATGCAATTTTTTTTAACTTCTCAGGGTGATTCCGAAACGGACGTTCAACTCTTTCAGCAGGCCGTCCCTTAATAAATTAACTTCTTCCATGGTAAGAGTTCTGTCTTCCGCTATTGCGTCATATCTTATAAGAAAAGATGTTTTACCTTCTTCTATCTGCTTTCCGGTATAAACTTCGACCAATCTTATGTTTTTGATAAGTGCAGAAAAACCTCTGATGAATTTTTCAACGGTAGCATATTCGATGCCTGAGTCGGCAATAATAGAAATATCCTGCTCTATTTCAGGATATTTATTAGGCTGGATAAAAGACTTTTTACCGGAAATAAAATCTTTTATAAAATCGATATAGAACTCGAATGCAAAAATTTTATGCTCTATCTTGAACTCGTCAAGAATTTCTTTTTTTATTTCACCAAAAATACCTGCTCTATTTTTAGCTATTAAAATCTCTAAGGCCGTATTTTCATTATAAAACGCATTCGCATCGGCTTTATTGAACGCAAATTTTTTAATACCCGATTCTTTAAGCAAAAGTTCCGCTACGCCTTTTCCGTTATAAAATTCTGTCTCGCGGCTCGAATGCTTGATTCCCGTGCAAACGATTCCGCATAAAATGTTTTTTTCCGCAACCGGATATCCGCCGGATCCCTCTCCTAAATAAATCTTTCCAATTTCAAATATTTTGATATTTTTATATTTTTTAGAATTTTGCGATACCGCCTTTAATAAATCCGGTATTATACTGATTCTAAAAAAAGAATAATCCTTGGATACGGGATTTTTAAGCTCCAGGACTCCGGTTTTATCGCCACCCGCTATTGAAATATTTATCTCTTTTTCTCCGGTAAGCGATGGAGAAATAATCTCGATAAATCCGTTGCACCTTAATAAATTTCTGAAAAACATCGATGTTTCGAAGTTCGGATTCTTTTGGGGCGGCCTTAAAATGCCGGATGGAACGGAAGATTTAATATTATCGTAACCGTAAATTCTGAATACGTCCTCGTAAATATTCACGTCTTCGGTTATATCGCTTCTGAAAAAAGGCGGCAAAACCGATATGCTTTCCCCGCCTCCTGCATTTTCAGATTTATTATCTATAATTTCATATCCAAGCCGCGATAAAAAACGGGATGCTTTATTTTTTACGGCAGAATCTCCAAGAAAATCGGACAAATCATTTAATTTTATTTCATAAATTTTCGGTCTGCCGAATTCATTTATATCGTAGGCATGGCAGGAAACGTTAAAACCTGCGGCGTATTTATCGAGAAGATGTAAAAAACGCCTTATTCCGAATACGCTTAAAGACGGATGAAGTCCTTTTTCAAAGCGCGTCGAAGCATCCGTTCTTAGGGATAGAGTTCTTGATGTTTTTCTTACGCTCGACATGTTGAAATTTGCCGCTTCGACTATAATATCGGCGGTATTTTCGTCGATTTCGCTGTTCGATGAACCCATAACTCCGGCAATGGCAATAATCTTATTTTTATCGGCTATAACGATATCCGAGCCGGATAATTTTCTTTCCTTGCCGTCGATAGAAATAACCGATTCGCCTTCTTTGGCATGCCTTGAGATAATCTTACCGCCGTCCAGTTTTCCCGCATCGAATGCATGGAGGGGTTGAGCCGTTTCAAGCATAACGATATTGGTTAGATCCACTATATTATTGATAGGCCTGATACCGCCCTTGAGCAATTTATTTTTAATATCCATGCTCGATTCCTTTATTTTTACGCCTGAAATCTTAACCGCGATATAGGACGGAACCAAGTCTTTATTTTCTACATTCACTGCTAATTCGCTTTCCTTGGATGAAAATTTCCCTGTAGGCTCAAATTCGATGCCGCCGTAAAGTTCGGGTAAAACCGGAACTTTATCCAATATAGCGGATAATTCGTAGGCAAATCCCAAAACGCCGAATAAATCCGGTCTGTTAGGCTCAAGGTCGAATTCCAAAACGGCATCGTTTAATTCAAAAATATCGTAAGCCGTTCTGCCTATTTTTTCAAAAGGAAACTTTATTATCGAAGATACGTTCAACTGCATGCCTAAATCTTTTTCTGAACAGAAAGCCGCTTCCGAAATTACGCCGAATATAGCTTTATCCCTTATCTTTAAACCGTGTTCAAAGACTGTTCCTTTTGTAGCGATTAAAGGCTTCTCTCCGACTTTTATATCGAGCCCTTCTTTTGTAAAAACTATTTTTTTAGTTCCGACGGTTTCTCCGCCGTAAACTTCCGCAATGCCGAACTTATCGCTCGACGGATGCTCCGTTATGCTTTTAATTTCTCCCACTACTATATTTTGAAACGATTTTTTTTGCGAAAAATAAGGAAAAAATTTTTCCACTTCCATTGTTCTGGTGTTTAAAAGATTTGCTATTTTTTCGGCGTCCGTATTAAAATTTACAAATTCCTTAAGCCAGTTCAAGCTAACTTTCAATTTAAAATTCCTCCTTTTTTATAAAAAATCTATTAAATAAAATCAAATAAGCCCGGCTGAGCCGATAAATCGTCTTCGTCAAATTTTTCGGAGTATATTTTATTATATACCTGCGTCATCTCTTCGGCGGCTTCCGTTATATCGAAAGAAAAATCTTTATTTAACTTTAAACCCGAAACCCCTAATCCTCCGAAAAGAGATTTTAAGCCCATATTATCTTGGGAATTCATAAGTTCCAGATTATATTCCGGCACAAAAACGGGTCTTTTCTGCTTTATAGAAAAACTGCACGTTTTCATAGTTCCGCTTTTTATCGGCGAAGACACGGCAAACGTTCCAAGTCCCGAACCGCTTTGCAGTCTGTCCCTCGCGATTAAATTTTTAGAAGATATTTTTTCATGCAAAGGCAGTTCCGAAACTACAGCTCCGCCGTTTAATATAATT
The DNA here is from genome assembly GCA_021813525.1 of bacterium. Classification (GTDB taxonomy): domain Bacteria; phylum SZUA-79; class SZUA-79; order Acidulodesulfobacterales; family Acidulodesulfobacteraceae; genus Acidulodesulfobacterium_A. The sequence goes on along the minus strand of JAKAKK010000038.1, from coordinate 21,551 downwards.
TCGTTATAAAGGTCTCTGTTTTCCGGCGGATACGGAGGCGAAAGCAAACCGGAGCCTATATAAGCAACGGTATATCCGTTATTTTTTAACGCAGTTTTGTGCGCCGCCGCGTCTATTCCCGTTGCAAGTCCGCTTATTACTGAATAACCGTATGAACATAACTTTATAGTAATATTTTTTGCAAGTTCCAACGCATAATCCGGCGGTTTCCTCTGTCCGACGACCGCCGCCGCAAATCTTAAGTTTTCCTTTAGTATTCCTTTATAGTATAAAATAGGAGGTTTTGTTTTTATAAGCCTTAAATTGGAAGGATATAAAACGGAATTAAAAGTAATAATTTTAATATCGTTTTTAGAAGCTTCTTCTATTTCTTTAATAGCATCGAAGAATGCAGTCCTTATTATTCTTGAATTTGTTAAAATTTTTATATATTCGGCTTTTAATCCGGCTCTCATAAAATCGGACTTTTCCGCGCTAAAAATTTCGCATGGATTCTTAAACGTCTTCAATAAAAAAAATATATGCTGATTCTGAAGACCTTTTATCTTCTTCAGCGCAAGAGTGCATATTAAATCATCCATTAATATCCTCTACTCCGAAACCGCTGGCAGAACATGTTTTACCGAGAAACAACCCCGTAACGGTATTTGCGCCTTTTTTTAATAAGGCATATTTTATACGGGCAAATGTCTTTCCGGTAGTCAAAATATCGTCCAGAATTATTATGTTTTTCTCTTCAAAGTTGTATCTATCCGCGACCGAAATATGCGCTAAATCCTTTTTTTTAGACTCGATATCTCCGATGTGCCCGGGTTTATGTCCCATATCGCACACTATCGCCCCTTCAAGAGTGTTGACGGTTCCCAACGCCGAAATATATGAACAAACAAGCGCATTCGAATAAACATCTAAATAGGAATTGCTTGGAGGAACCGGAAGAATCAAATCGTAAAAATAAAAATAATTATATATAATATTATTTAAAATTTTGGCGAAATAAGCCGTTATCCCGGGATCTCCTTTTTTGTATTTTAATATATACTCGGAATGTTTAACGGCATCTTCATCCGGCTGCGCTTTTTTATTTTTGGGAATATAGTCCTTAAGATAAAAATATTCCCCGTTTTTATCGGCATAGATATTATTATATTTTCCGGCCATTATTTAAATATCAGATTTTAAAGAAATTAGAATAATTTAATCTATAATATGATAAATCTTTATTTTAAAAATTTCAATTTTAATCTGTCCTGTTATATAGGAACTATGATTTATTCCGAATCTGATAAGGAAGATTTTATAAAAATGGCCGCGGAATTTAAAAATGATTATAAATTATATTCTTTTAAAGCCTTAAAAACCTATTTTAATTTTAACGGCGGCATAGCATCTCCGTTAGGCTTTCCTTTTAAAGATATTGCAGGATTTTTATCCGCAAAGTTCATTATGCTGGAGGACGTAGAAATAAAATGCCTGTCGGATGCCGCATTATTAAATGCCGTTTGTGATTTTGTTATAAACAGCCCCGTTGTTTTCTGCTTAAGAACCGATAAGGATTCCGGAATCGACGATGTTTTTTCTTTATATTTAAATTACGCTAAAAATTCCCCCGAATATATGATTTTGGATGTTTACAAAACTCGCTTAACCTTTCTGACGGAAACCAGAATGATATATAGCGGAAAACACGGAGGCCATACATCTTCCATGGCTAACTTTATCCTTAAAATTAATGCTTTAGGGTTTTACATTAAAAAAGCTCCTTCGGAAAATTGCGGTAAGCCGTATCTGTTTTTTTCCAACGATAAAAGATTTGAAATTAAAATAGCGGCTGTTCCTTTTAGAATGAATACCGCTTCAAACGGAGAATTTATTTCAAAAAACGGCATATCTATAAATGCTACTTTAACGGATATTTATTTTTATCCCGATGAATTAATTAATAAAATTAAAATATTTCTCGGAACTTCCAGAAATATGCGCAAATCTATTATTAATTGCCGATATAATAAAACCTCGGCAAATAAAACGGCTTTCGACAAAATAAGCGTTATTCAGGATATATCTGTAAAAGAAATATTCTCGCCTCAACTTATTATTGCGGGAGCGGGTTCCGGAAAGACTAAAATTATAGTGAATAAATTTTTATACCTTTTAAATTTTATTCCTTCGGATTCTATAGTAATTTTAACATTTACAAATAATGCGGCAATAGAAATAAAAAATAGAATTGCATCGTGCTTGCGGTCCAAAGGGATTAAAAATAATTTAATAGGCGGTAAGATTTCAAATATTTTTACATATCACAGTTTCTTTTATTCCATAATAAAAGAATTTTATAAAGACCTGGGATTTAAATCCCCGCCTTTAATTAACGAAAACCGCGATAATTTCGGTGAAACCGCGGACAGAGCTTTTATATCTTACGACGAGATTATTTTATACGTTATAGAACTTTTCAGAAATAACGATATCGTATTAGAAATCGCTTCGCGGTTCAAATATATACTTATAGACGAATATCAAGATTTAGATTTTTTGAGCGACTATATAATTAAAAAAATAGATTTTGCAAGGGGCGCAGTCATGTATGCCGGCGACGACGACCAGGCAATATACGGATTTAACGGCGGCGATTCTTTTAACATATTATTCTTCGACCTATTTTTCCCTTCCGGAAAAGTCTTTGTCCTGCAAAATAATTTCAGGTCGCATTATAAAATCGTCGATTTCTGTAATTCGATAATAAATAAAATTGCTTTCAGGTATCCTAAAAAATTAACGGCGAAAACAGGAAACGGCGAACCGACGGCGCTTGTGAGTAAAAGTAATCCCGTTAATGTTTTAAGATTTAAAAATAAAAATGCGGAAACGGAATTTATTAAAAAAATGTTCAACAAATTGATTTCGCAAGGAAAATCCGCCGCTATTTTGGCAAGGACGCAAAGGGAAGCCGAGTATTTTGAAACTATTATCGGAGGAATTTATCCCGATAATAGTTATTCTCGTAACGGCGGCGGATTTATAGGAACTATACACCGGAGCAAAGGGCTTGAATTCGACGCCGTGTTTATAGCAAACGTAACGCAGGGTAATATACCGCATTTGAAAAGCGTATCGACGGCAAATAGGTCGCGGGATGCCTTAAAGCATCCTTTCATCGAATTTTTAGGAAAAAATGCCGAACTTAAAACCGGCCAAAACGATGAGGCTAAACTATTTTACGTTGCCGCTTCAAGAGCTAAGGAAAAAATTTTTATTACTTATTCGGGAGAAATATCGGAGTTCTTAATAGATTAAAATTGTCAAAACTGTTTAAGGATATCTAGGTTTCCCTGATAAAGCAACCTGAGGTCGTTAATATTATATTTCAGCATTACGATTCTGTCGAATCCCATTCCAAATGCAAAACCTTTATATTCTTTGGGATCGATATCCGCGTATTTAAAAACGTTAGGATGAACCATTCCGCATGGAATTACTTCTATCCATCCCGTATTCTTACATACCCCGCAACCTTTTCCGCCGCAAAATACGCACTCTATATCTAAATCTAATCCCGGTTCTACGAAAGGATAAAAAGCCGGCCTAAAGCGGGTTTTCCTTGCGCCGAGAAGATGCCGCACGGTTTCTTCCAGTATCCCTTTTAAATCCGAAAGTTTTACGTTTTTATCGACAAAAAGCCCTTCCATTTGATTAAACATAAAAAGGTGGGTCGCATCTACCGCTTCGTACCTGTAGCATCTGCCTGGCGCAATTACCCTTAGGGGAAGCTGTTTTTTTTCAAGAGTCCTTGCCTGAACGCTTGACGTATGTGTTCTCGGAACCATTCCGTTAAGAAGATAAAAAGTATCCCAAACGTCTCTTGCGGGATGCTCAGCCGGTATATTAAGGGCATCAAAATTATAATAGGTAGTTTCAATTTCAGGACCTTCGACTATCTCGAAACCCATCGAAGTAAAAAAATCGGATGCTTCTTCTAAAACTGCGGTTATAGGATGCTTATGCCTTATTTCTATATAATTGCCCGGAATAGTCAAATCGATACCGCGTCCGCTTAAAAACCTGCCGCGTTCGGCAATTGAAAGTTCATCTTTTTTACTGTTATAAATGTTCTCTATCCGGTTTTTGACTTCATTCGATTTAGAGCCGATAATTTTCTTTTCTTCCGCTGAATATAGATGAATATTATGCAATATCGCGGCGATTTTACTTTTTTTGCCGGCAAAATTACGAAACCTGCTCTCTAACTCGTCTAAATTGTTTGAAGAATTAAGAAGTTTTTCGGCATCTTCCGAAATTTTATTTATTTCGCTTATAATTTCAGGTTCATTATTCATATCGATATATTATTAATCTTTTTATATAAATTTTCAAGCGTGAATTTGCCTTATCTATAAAAAACCCGTAATTTAAAATATTTTAAATTACGGGTTTTAATATATCGGCAAACCGTTTTTCTGATTTAAACGGAACAATCAGGGTTTTAAATAAGCATATCCTTCGGATTCCCTTAAGATAATCTCTCCCTGCGCGGACGGAACTATTTTTATAAAGGGATACAGCTTCGAAACGGGAATATGCAGTTCATACAGACTGTTTGCGCACTGAACAAGCTCAACTCCCAACTTTTTAAGCTGCAATAAAGCTTTTTCGCGACCGTTACCTTTAAAATAAAGATGCGTTCCGGCGCTGAATGCCTGAAGTTCTATTTTTATATGCCCTTTAAGCCTCGGGTCGTTTAATGCGTTATGAATATTGTCGATAATTTTATTCATTTTAATTTTATTGTTTGCGCTTATTACGTAAATTGCATGATAAATTTTTCCGGGAACATAAGGCGCGCCCATGGTATATTTCGGCTCAATCGATAAATTTGGATAATATTTTCTGACGCCTTTAACATTGTGCCAACCGTACCATCCTGCCGGATGCGCAACGGGCGCAACCCCTCTCCATCCTGCAAATGCATTAGAAGCTAACGAAAATACTATCGCCGAAAACACTAAAACAGAAATGCTTAAAAGCGTTTTAATACTTTTGTTTTTCATTTCTCTTTTCTCCTTTTAAATTTAAATTAGATTTTATATATTAAACTTAAAACTTTAGAGTTATCTTTTATAACTAAAATTTTCGGTAAACTCTTGCCCGCTTACGTCGGTAAGTATAAGTTTATAATTTCCGGGCTTTAAAGATTCAGCAGTTTTTTTATTAATAGGCAGACTGATATCCGCCTTAGCTCCAAGCTGCATTACCATACTGTATTTATTTATGAAAGTCCTGTTGATATATCTGTTATGTATGACCGTCATAGGCAATTTTTCGATAGCTTTTTGATTCCATATATAAACGGGCTTTCCAGCAGAGTCGTTAATCTGAGCTTTTATAATATAAGCAAAAGCGGCTCCGCTGCCGCCTGTTCTATAAACTACAAAATTCAGATTGCCGTTTGCAATTTTAGCGTCAGAAACCGACACTGCCAATTTCTTCCCGAAATTATGAAGATTTCCCCAAACTCCGCCCTGAAAGAGCTGGTTGGTGCCCATAGTGACCAGTATAGCAAATATAGCAAATACCGCATTCCATGTTTTAAATCCCTTTCCCCATAGCGGACCGTTTCCTATTAATCTATAGATAAATGAGTTCGCGGTTTTCGGCCACATATTTCTTACTATATCGTCGAAAGACCAGGTACTGCCGGCAAATAGTATTAACAAGCCGATAGTCATTTCTACCGAGCCGACCTGCCACTCGTCGAGGCAGGTAGCACCGAGCCAACCTGAGCCGAATAAAATTCCGAAAGCGAGTGCAACCGCCCCTAATCCGCCGAGCCTTGAAAAAAGGCCGAATATTAAAGATAATCCGACGAGGAATTCTATTACGGTAAACACGTTGAGGAATACTGCCAATGCCTGCGGATGCAGGATTAAAAGATGGATTAAACTTCCTACGCCCATGAAATTGCTCGCATGAGGCAGGAATGTATTAAACTTGTGGCCTACCCATAAAGGCGAATTCGGCTGAAGCTTTCCGCTTGCAAGAACTACCCTCCTCCATGCGGCCGAAAAGAACATCCAGCCCAAAACTAATCTTAACGGGATAGCCGCATAACCAAGATAGCGGTATATTGAACTGTCTTCGATTTCATTTGGATTTTTAGACATATATATTACCCCCCCCTATTATAATAATAAATTATTATTAAATTAAAGCGCCGGGCAAATGCATTTTAGTGTATTGCCCGACGCCTGTTATTATAAATTTATTTATAATTAAGGAGCGGTGAATCCGAAACGCTCGAATATTTTTAAACATTCTTTGCTTTTCAAGAAATTCAGCCATTCCTGGGCGGCTTTAGTATTGGGAGCGCCTTTAACCATAGCGCCGCCGTATAAAGCAACCGTATTTTCTTTAGCGGGAATATTGATTTCGGTAATAGGATTTCCTATCATTTCTTGAAATTTAGCCTCAGATTGCCATGTTACGCCGGCATCCGATTTCTTCTGCATAATCCTCATAGGGGTTTGGCGATGATGTATATGAGTCAAATAAACTCTGCCCGACTTTACTCCATAGTTATAGACGGACTGTTCCAATTTTTTCCCGCCCGCTTTAACAAGCGAAGCCTTAATTTGATGGGCTATGCCTTCAAACGCCGGGTTAGGCATAGACAGTTTCAATTTAGGATTGCCGAGGCTTTTTAATCCGGTAATATGATACGGATTTCCTTTATACGTCATAATAGCAAGGTCGTTTTTTCCGTAGGTGACTATCTTTCCGGTCGTCATACCTATTCTATTGGTAAAATGAAGTTTTTTTGCGCCGGCCATATAGATATCCGGCGAAAAATGCATAGTCAGATTTCCGAGGGTAACGGTGTTATTGTGCTTCCAGACTCTTACCAGCATGCCCGGAGGAATCGTTATATAAAATACATGCTTAACGTTAGGATATTTTTTCATAAATGCTTTCACGACATGGGGCAGTACGAAAAATATATTGCCTCCGATAAATATCACTAAACTTGACTTGGGATGCAAAGTAACGGCAGTAACGTTTCCGTGAAAATCCGGGTTGTTATCGACCGTCATAGGACTGAAATGATACCCTTGATTTACCGACGGGTCTCCGTTTTTGCACCATGGCGGGTATACGCCTTTAATACCAAGAGCGAAAGAAGCTTCGGACATAGAAGCGGTTAAAACAAATACCAATGCCAAGCTTAGCGCCAGCATTCTAAGCAAACGAAATGAACGCATAATTCTTTAACCTCCAATGTTAATTTTTTTGATTGATTTGAATTTAGCCGATAATTATGTAAAAATGCCGAAGATTTACTTATAACATTTAAAATATACTACTTATAAAAATATAAGTCAATAAAAAAATGTTTTTATACTAAAAAGAAGTTAAATTTAATATCGGATAATAGTTTTAATTGGTGCCGAGGGCCGGAATCGAACCGGCACGGAACTTAGTTCCGAGGGATTTTAAGTCCCTTGCGTCTACCACTTCCGCCACCCCGGCAATTTATCAAATGCACGGCGTACAAAAATAATAAGTATAATTTATCTCATAAATATATAATTTTGTCAAATTGAGCATATATATATTACCAAATACCGGTTTCTAAATATTTATCTATCGCTACCGCGGCTTTTTTCCCGGCTCCCATCGCAAGTATGACGGTTGCGGCTCCTGTTACTATATCGCCGCCGGCAAAAACACCCTTTTTTGTAGTTTTTCCGGTGTTCTCGTCTGCAATTATATAACCCCACTTGTTTAAGTTCATTCCGGGCGTAGAAGTAGGAACTATCGGATTTACGTTTGTTCCTATTGCTATAACCGCTGCGTCTATCGGCGTAATGAACTCCGAGCCCTTTATCGGTATCGGTCTTCTCCTGCCGCTTTCATCGGGCTCTCCCAGTTCCATACGCTCGCATTCTACGGCTGTAACGTTATGGTTTTCGTCCCCTATAAATCTAATGGGATTTATTAAAAATTCGAATTTAACGCCTTCTTCTTCGGCATGATGAACTTCCTCGAGTCTTGCGGTCATCTCTTTTCTGGATCTTCTATAAAAAATTCTTGCGTCGTCGTAACCGAGCCTCAAACCGGTTCTTACCGCATCCATTGCGGTATTGCCGGCTCCAAAAACGACTAATGTTTTGCCGCATTTAATCGGCGTATCGTATTCGGATTTATTATAGGCGCGCATTAAATTAACGCGGGTAAGAAATTCATTTGCGGAATACACCCCGTTAAGCTCTTCTCCCGGAATATTAAGAAACCTAGGCGTTCCCGCACCGGTTCCTATAAAAACCGCGCTATATCCCCTTTCGTTAAGAAGCTCGTCTATGGTCATCGTTTTTCCTATTACTTCATTAGTAAATATTTCGACGCCCATATCTTCAAGAACCTTTAATTCCCTTAATAAAATCTCTTTAGGAAGACGGAATTCCGGAATTCCGTACATTAAGACTCCGCCTATTTCGTGAAGAGCCTCGAATATTGAAACGGAATAACCCATTTTGCATAAATCTCCGGCTACCGTTAGGCCGGCCGGTCCGCCTCCGACTACGGCTATTTTTTTGCCTTTTCCTTTATTGGTTTCGATATGAATATCGCCGTATTTAGATTCGTAATCCGCGGCAAATCTTTCCAAATTTCCGATAGCGACTGAAGGCGTATCTTTTCTTTTGCCTATGGTACAAACTTTTTCGCACTGGTCTTCCTGAGGGCAGACCCTGCCGCAGATAGCCGGCAAAGAATTAGTTTCTTTAATTTTTTTAGCCGCTCCCAAGAAATCTCCTTCTTCGATAAGTTTTATAAAAGCGGGGATATCTATATTGACCGGACAGCCCTCTATACAGTATGGCCTTTTGCACTGAATGCATCTTTTAGCCTCCTCCACGGCTTCTTCCGGAGAATATCCGTAAGGCACCTCCTTAAAATTATGCCTTCTTTCTTCGGGTGGCTGACACTGCATCTCATGCTTTTTGATTTTCAGCCTTTCTTTTGTTTCTAAAGAATCATGCCTGCTTTTATTCGCGTTTTTATCCATATCTTTATCTCTCTGATTTTTTTTACCGTATTATATAAGATTAATAAGGGGATTATACTTTATGGTGCTGTTTCATATGACATTCGTAAGAAGCTTTTTCTTCTTCTTTATAAAATTTGAGCCTGTTCATAAGATTATCGAAATCGACGAGATGCCCGTCAAAATCGGGACCGTCAACGCAGGCGAATTTCGTTTTCTTATCGACAAGAACCCTGCATGCGCCGCACATTCCGGTTCCGTCTATCATAATGGGATTCAAACTTACCGTCGTTTTAATAGATTTTTCTCTTGTAAGGTCGCTGACCGCTTTCATCATAATCACAGGTCCTATAGCAATAACTTTGTCTATCTGTATTTTCTTATCGTAAATAAGCTCTCTCAAAACATCGGTAACTATTCCTTTAGTGCCGTAACTTCCGTCGTTTGTAGCGACAAGAACTTCACTGCTGGCCGACCTCATCTCGTCTTCCATTAAAAGCAGTTCTTTGCTTCTCGCTCCGATAATAGAAATAACATTATTTCCGGCTGATTTCAGGGCTTTGGCTATGGGATATATTGCGGCGATACCGAAACCTCCCCCCACGCATACGACGGTCCCGAATTTTTCTATTTCCGTAGGAACTCCTAGCGGACCTACTACGTCGGCCAGGCTGTCGCCCACATTGAGTTCGCTTAGCAAATGCGTTGTTTTTCCGAGCGTTTGAACCAGTATTGTAACCGTTTTATCGTTTTTATCGGAATTTGCTATGGTAATAGGGACTCTTTCCCCGTTTTTATTAACCCTTAAAATTATAAACTGGCCGGGTTGCGCTTTTAATGCAACATCCGGAGCAGATATATTATATAAATTTATACCTTCGCCAAGATTTTTTTTACCGACGATTTCATACATAATTATTTAATACCTCGCAAAATATAAAAATAAATATAAATCAGATATATTAATGATGGAGGCGGCACTCGGAATTGAACCGAGGTATAGAGGTTTTGCAGACCTCTGCCTTACCGCTTGGCTATGCCGCCTTAAATATTACGGATTAATTATTCATTATAATACTTTTTTATTTTTTTTAAAATAAAAAAGTAGGTACGGGTTTTTATTATTTATACAGCAGAAGGCTCTTAGCTCTTATTTTCCGGTTGACTTTAGGCAAGAGCGCTTTAAGTTTTTTGAAATTTATTCCTTCGGGCTTCGCATAAATAGAAAATGTACCGACTCTGTTAAATACGGTTTTTACTAAAGCTATGCCTTTATTGAATGATTTAAAACTGAACAGGCTGCTTCTTTCTATACCGTTTTCGGAAATTAAAACCAATTTAACTTTCCCTTTCATTTTATTTATGTCGCTTATCACATTTCCGTACTTATCTACGGAAACAATTTTGATTATAAAAGGTTTTCCTGCCGGAACTTTTGCAATATTCGTGGATATAAGAAATTTATTGAAATAAGAAGGATAAATATCGATATTTTTACTGATAAAAACATGGGTTCTTCCGTCATAATCCACTTCAAAATTAAGCCGGCTCGAACCGGCCCTGTCGGAAATAAAACTGAATTTGCCCGAACCGTTTTTAATATAATTCGCCGGTATAATTCTCGGACGAACTTTAAAATTATCTCCGGTAAGATAAACTTTTATATCCCCGTTAGGTTTAGGCATAAAACGTATCGGATTGCCGTACTGGTCAACCGCATAAACTTTAACTCCGAAAGGTTCGCCGGCCGTTGCCTTTAAGGGAGCCGATATTTCTAGATTATGGAAGGGACCGGCCGCGACGTATATAGAAGAACTGATATTTTGAACGCCTTCAAATGAAGCGGAAACGGAAATATTTCCGGCCTTTTTATACGATAAATCAAAATTAACCGCTCCGTTTTTAAATTCCGATGCGGGAATATCCAGCTGTTCCGAAGAGTTATTATTTCCGATGCTTACGCCTATATTTAGCCCTTCGTATTTATTTGCAAAATCGGTGATAACATTCCCGTAATCGTCTAAAGCCACTAATTTAACCGTAAATTTGCTGCCTGCCGACACCGTACCGGGAACGTTTATTCTGAAATTATTAAGTTTTCCGGGGAGAATAGTTATAGTGGTAAATGCATTCGCCCCTGCGGCAGCCGATAAAATCGAAATAAAAAATAAAAACAGGGCAATACGGTAAATTACTGCTTTTCTTGCATTTAAATTCATAATTGGGTTCCCTCTATATGATAATTATGTATGTATAATTTTATTACATATTTATCGTCTATTTTTTGAAATATTTAAATAATATTTAATACGCCGGTTTGAAGGATTTAATTTTAACGCTTCTTTAAAGTTGTATTCCGCTCCTGGAAAATTTTTACTGCGCAGATAAGCCAGTCCCAAAATAAAATTAATCTGCCACATCCTCCTCTTGCTTAGCGCTTTTTTCGCATAAAATATAGATTCTTTATAATTTTTAGCCTCGTAACTGTCGAGAGCTGCGTTCGATAAAGCCATATAGTTGTCCGGATTCAGCATTACCGCTTTTTTAAACATTTCCAACGCTTTGGCAAGATTATTTTTCTCAAAATAAAAAACCCCTTCTTTATTATAAAAATCGGATTTTTTTACGTTGGATTCATTAGATAGTTTTTTATAAACGTTTTCTGCTATTTTTATTTTTTTTGACGGTTTTATTTCTGTCTTTTCGACCGCTTCTTTTTTTTCGGGAGAATTAACGAACGGGTTTATCTTACCAAAATTACCGGGCGGCAAAAGGCCGGCCTTTAATTTTGCGGCGGCGGATAATATCTCGTGCTTGTTTATTACATATGTCGCCAAAAGGGAAGAAAAAGAAACATCTTTTGCTTCATTAAAATTTTTGCTTATATAAAATTTTTTTAATTCTATTTTATAATTATATTCCAGCGTTTTAATAAGCGAATAAATATCCGCGGGCTTTCCCCAACCGGATACTTTAAATAAATAAACGGCCGTATTTTTATTTTTATTTATATGAATTAATTTGGCATAACGCAATTTTATGCCGTATTTTTTAGAAGCGTTTACTATTTCGGAAATAAAATAGCCGTCGTTTTCGTTATAAGAATAACCGTATCTTAGAACCGGCAGTTCGATATTTTTAATGCCCTTAATGTTTTCGGCTATATGCTCCTGAATACTCTTAAGATTAGCTAGCCTTATATTTATTTCCGAATCTATTCTTTTTTCTTTTGCGGTAAGAGTTCCGTAAATCAAAAAAACTCCTAACGCAGAAGCCAAAAAAACTAAAATAGCGATATAATAGATATTCTTTTTGTTCACAAAAATAATATTCGCCGGAATTTAATAAGTTAATTTAAACCGCTTTAATATATTTAATACATTATTAATGAACTTTAGTCAATCAATTTTATAATAAGAAGCCATGGAAGAGTCCGTTTCGTAAACATCGACTCTTTTAACGGCTACATTAAATATTTTATTTATTTTCATTTTTTTTTCAAATTCTTCATATATATATCGGGCAATGTTTTCGGCGGAAGGATTTATTTCTTTAAAAAATCCGGATTCATTAATAAATTTATGGTCAAGAGTTTCCATGACTTCCTCAAGGTATTTTTTAAGGAGTTTAAAATCTATAACAAGACCGATTTCATTTAATACGTCGGACGATACTACGAGTTCGACGCGCCAGTTATGGCCGTGAATGTTCTCGCATTTTCCGTTGTAGCCTCTAAGCGCGTGAGCCGATGAAAAACCGGACAGGACTTTTAAATCATACATGTTTGTTAGGTTTATTAAAATCGTCGTTTATTTCGATTTCGGAACGCTTCTTAAGATTAAACAGCATTTTTTTTAATTTAAGCGACAACTCTTTATTGTATTTCTTTTTTACGCTCTGCGTAATTTTTCCGCTGTTTTCTATAGAAAACAAAAATAAACGGAGCCGTTCGTCGATAAAAATTTTTTCGCTCAGAATGTTTTTTGCAAAAACTTTAAAATCCGTTTTATTTAATCCGAATTTCGCCAGAAATGAATTAAATGAGGTTTTTTTATGGAGCATTTTAAATTTTTTTTTAAAACCGGCCGTTAATTCGTCAATACTGCTTTCGGTTACCTTTAATCCTCCGGTTTTTTCTTCCTGCTTTAAAATCAACATCCTGTTTATATAAAAATTTAAAATGCGCTTTAATTTTGCCTCAGATACCGTTTTATTAAAGTTTCTGTATTTTAAATTATTTATAGCATTGAAATTATATAAAAAATACAATTCGTTTAACGTTATCGGCGTATTATCCACTGAAGCGGCAATTTCATCGGCCAAAAAACCGTAAGAACTAGAGGCGGATAGCGATAGAATCATAAGGCATAGAAATGAAATTCCTAAAATATTATTTTTTTTATTTATTATTTTTCTTTCCATTAATTTTAATAGAAATTATTTGCGATATATTATAAAATTTTGGTTATGGACTATCCTTTTTCTGCTATATTCTATATTTTAATCTTATCATTATTTTTATTCTTTTTGTATATCTTTTTATACAAAAATATTCAAACATTATTTATTAAAAATAAATTCAGGGAATACCGCGATAAGATAGAAAATTATTTATATATATTGAACAATATGATGGACGGATTGGCAATTATCGATGCGGATAAAAAAATTTTATTCGTAAACGAAGCTTTCAATAAAAATATCAGGTCGGTAAAAAATCAATCTAACATCTTTGAATTCGATGCCTTAACAAGAAATTTGGAACTTAATTCTTTAATAGACTATGCCGTTTCCGATATAAATTTTAAATTTATAGAAAAAAAACTTTCGTATTACGACAGGGCAGAAGAAAGAATAATTAACTGCATTATACTAAAAATTGAATCTTCCGGCGAATATGCAGTTATCGTCAGAGACATAACATATCTTCAAAAAATTGAAAATGCGCGCACGACGTTTATACAAAATATATCCCATGAATTAAAAACTCCTATAACGGCGATAACAGGTTTTGCCGAAACGTTAAAAAACGGAGCTATCGATAATCCCGGCGTAAGAATCAAGTTTATAGATATAATATACCATCATGCAAAACGCCTTAATTATTTAATCGACGATTTGATTACGCTTACTAATATAGAAACCGAAAAATCCCGCGTAAAATACGAAAAAATTCACATTGAATCCGGCATAGAAGATTCATTAATTTTATTCGAAAAAGAAATAAAAGAAAAAAAACTTACGGTAATTAATAATATATCCGATATTTCTTTCATTTCAGACCCCGTAAAAATTAATCAAATTATAACAAACTTAATTCAGAACGCCGTTAAATATACCGATAACGGCGGAACGATTAAACTTGAAGGACGCATTATTAACGCTAAAACGGCCGCCGATTTTATTTTAAATATAGGAGATACTTCCATTTTATGGGATAATCTTCCGCTCAAAGAAAACTCGGACGAATTCTTTTTCTTTTCTATAGAAGATGACGGCAAAGGCGTAAATTACGCTAATCTCCTCAGGCTCGGCGAGAGATTTTTCAGGGTGGACAGTTCGCATGACGATATACATAAAGGAACCGGATTGGGCCTTGCTATCGTAAAACACACGCTAAGGCTTCTTAGAGGCAGTGCCGTAATTAAAAGCAGTCTGGGGAACGGTTTTATATTTTCTTTCATAATACCGGGGGCCGAAAATAGTTTTAAACAAAATTAAGTTTTGGAACGGAAGATATTATCCCGTTTTTATATAGCAATTCAGAGTATAGGTTTAATCCTCCGATTTCGTTTTTTCCTAGATCGAAACTCAAACATTCCGTCCAGTAGTCGATGAGCTCTTCATATGATATAAACTTATATTCGTCTAATTTCGATATAGACGCGGCCGCTTCTCCGAGCCCGGAAACAGCCGTTATCTTTGATTCAATAAGTAGCGCTTTTAGGATATCGAACTCATTCTTGTTTTTATCGTAAGCCTCCTTGTTTATTATAAAAAGGGCAAAAACAAAAGGATATCCCGTATATCTGTACCATAAATCAGCCAAATCATAAGCAAAATAACCTTCGGGAATATATTTTATCAGCTTTAAAGCATTATTTCCTATATGTAAAAAAACTCCTCCTTTTATTGCCTCGCCGTCTGCAACCGGCCCAAGTTTCAGTTCTAATTTATCATCCGGCTTTAAAGTAGTAAATTTTATTTTGTTTAAATCCATTTTATATATCTCGGCGAGTAAAACTTTCAGAAGATTTATAGATGTAAGCGTTTCGGGAGTAACACATATGGTTTCGTTTTCGTTAAAATCTTCTATAGGCTTCGGGGAAAAAAGATAAATGCTTTTTACTTTTTTTTTGGAACTTATAGAAAGGTTCGGAAATATGTAGGAATGCGTATAATTTAGAATATAATAAAAAGAGGATGAAGGACTGATATCTATGTTTCCGGCCTCTAGTTCCCCGTTTAAAAAAGCGGGGCTCCCGGAAACAAAATTCATAAAATTTATTTTATTATCGTTTTTAAGCGCTTTTTTTAAATAATAATATATCGGATATACGTTAAGATAATTTATTTCTCCGATACGGATCATCTACCGACTCCGGTATTATCGTTCGGGCTTAACTCCGATATTGCGGCAAACAGGTAGTCCGGATTATATGTTTTTAATTCTTCAAAAGTATGGTTGCCCGAAGCCACGCTGCAAATATGGATACCGGCATTTTTTGCGGCCATTATGTCTATCGGAGAATCGCCTATTAATATCGTAGAAGTTTTAGGGACGGCTGTTTTTTCGACAATTTTATTTATCATTTCGGGAGAAGGTTTTCCCGCGAGTCCGTCAAACACTCCGTAAACATAGTCAAAAAAGCCGTCTATTTCCAAATGTTCCAATAATTTTCTGGATATCGAACCTGTTTTATTCGTTGCTACGCTTAAAGATTTTTTTTCTTCTTTAAGGTATAAAAGAAGTTCTCTAACCCCTTTAATTAAAGATGTTTTTTCAAAACATACTTCTTTATATCTGTTTCTGAAAAGAGCTATAGCTTCCTCTTCATTCTCTTTCCCGAAAAGCTGGCCGAGAAGGCCTTCTAACGGGACGCCCACATAAGAATTAGACTCCTCGAAAGTTATATTTCTGCTTTGAAATCTCGAAAATACGGCATCGAAAGCATCGTTAATAGCCTCGAAAGAATCTATCAGCGTTCCGTCTAAATCAAAAATTATGGAATTATATCGTTTTAAAATTTTAAAAAACCTCTCATAAATTCGGCGGTTTCTTCTGGAATAGCAGTATTTATAGACATACCTGTCCCGATCTCGAAACCTGCCTTCATAGTTAATCTTGGGATAATCCTAAGACTCCAGTGATAATAATCCTCTTTCTCATCCGCTATCGGCGGGTTGTTAAATACGAAATTATAATCCGGGTCGTTCAATGCGTCATACATACCCTTAAGGATTTTTTTTACTATGACTGCTAAATCTTTGGTTTTATCGGCGGACATATTGGAAAAGCACGGTTCGTGCGATAAAGGCATTATCCAGGTTTCGAACGGGCTCGTAGAAGCAAAAGGGTGAAAAACTATGAAATCAGCCGTCTGCAGTATAATTCTCCTTCCATCCACGATTTCGGCCTGTATCATATCGCAGAATATGCATCTGCCGACCTCGTCGTAATAAAATCTAGCTTGAGATATATTATTTCTTAAAGTAAGCGGAATTACAGGGGTGGCAATGATTTGCGAATGTGAATGGACTATAGATGTCCCTGCATTGGCGCCGCTGTTCTTAAATATTATAATATATTTAAACTTTGGATTTACGCGTAAATCCAAGTATCTTTCCCTGTACATTAAAAAAAGCTCTTGTATCTGCTTATCGGAAAAAAACGGAAGTTGTTCATTGTGTTTCGGGTTATCTATTACGACTTCGTGCGCTCCTATTCCGGGTTTCGTTCTGAAAACTTCCGTAGCTCTCGGAAAAAAGTATCCCGAAAAATCCGGATTAACTGCCCTTACCCCCTCATATACCTGGGCATTTTCTTCGAAATTAAGGGAGAGTGCGGCGAACTTATTAGGAATAACCCTTACCCACCATCCCTTAGAGTTTGGATTTGTTCCGAGCGTTCTATACGACGCCGTCTCATGAGGCGAAAGATATTCGTTTCCCGGACAAAACGGACAGTCCTTGGAATATTCCTGAAGATTTGCCTCATTATCTTTTTTAGACGAGAAATCGCTGCCGAACTCGTGAGGCCTTCTTCTTCTCTCGGTAGCAATTATTACCCATTCCCTTGTTGTTGGGTCCTGTCTTAATTCGGACATAGATTATGAATTTATACTGTTTCTATTAAAAATGAAAAAATCAATCTACATAATTATTATACAAAAATTCGTAAATTTTACAAGAATTATTAACCGCTCCGAAATCGAAACGGGTATCTTTATTCCAAACAGCAAAAGGCTCGTTTTGCTCTCCGCCTATACCGCCGTGGGCGCCCATCTGGTTTTCGAAATTAATTATGTTTCTGCCGTCGTATTCCCCGAATAATATTAAATCTCCGGCATTTTTGAATTTAGAAAATCTTTCTAAAGATAAAAAAGCGGCGTCTCTTTCATTAATATTTTGGTAACCCTCCACAATATGTTTTATAGTAGAGGGCATATTTTTACCGTTTCGGTTATTCAAGTAATATGAATATTCATAAAATTTTTTATCTGCATTATCGTAAATAACGGTTTCTCCGTCGTTATTAACTCCCGCGATAAATCCTATGCCCTTTATGCAGGATAGCATTGCAGTCAATCCGGCGAATTTTTTTTCTACCCCCTCTACTGACATTCTTTGCGTATTGCCCGAAAAGTATATATTCGCCATCGGTCCCGAATCCATAATATAAATTATTTTGTCGGTCGTTCTCCAGTCTATTTTTTCATCGTACTCATTTTCTTTTTGCAATCCAATCCTGCCGGTGAATTTATTAAAAATTTTACTGCACGTTCCTTTCCTAAAAAAATCGCCGATATATAAAAACAATCTTTTAAAGACGGCGTTATAACCGGTATCGAATTCATAAATTTTGAAATCGCCGCCGGTATAATCCTGAACCACGTTTTTCAGCATTTTACCGCCGTTTAATCCGGAGAAAGGTATAGACGGCGTGTGTCCGTGGTCGGATATAATAAAAAAATCATATTTCCTTTCGGCTTTTAATATAGTTTTATAAATATGGAAGAGCTTTCTGTCTATGGCTTTTAATGTTCTTAGAGCGCTGAACGAATAGGGTCCCCTGTGGTGCGAAAGCTCGTCGTAGCCTATATAATCCAGATATACCGAAGGAACTCCCCTGGATATGTCCATTATGGCTCCGAAAGTTTCTATCTCTTTAAATATTACGTTAGACATTGCTCTAGCAAAAGGGAAAAAACCTTCCGGACGTACGCGCCTATTCTTAAGTATATCCGTTATTCTTTCGCCTATTTCAAATACCGCCTCAAAAAAAACATAAAAAAAAGTTTTCAGAAAAGTAAAAATATGAAAAATGAAAATTATAAAAATATCAAAATTTCTTACCCTTTTTTTAAATAAGTATCTTATAGAAAAAGTAGAAAGCGTAAATGTGGAGCGTGACGCCCCGCCGGAAAATAAATTTACATAACTTGAACCGCCGGTTAAAAGTCCGCGGCTTTTTTTTGCAAGGAGTTCCTCGATCCGGCCTGCGCTTTCAGGCTTTTTGAATATAATTTCTTCGCCCGTTTCTCTTTCTATCCATCTGAATCCTGGGATATTATCGTTATTTCCGTATAGAAGTCCTGCTTGAAAAAAAGGGGTGTCGCTAGGAACTCCCGTAAAATATCTGCTAAGAATATATTTATCGGACTTTATAATTTTCTTCAGGTGCGGCATTAAATTAAGCGACAATGCCTTCCTTAAAGCCTCGTAGGAAAGACCGTCTATCTGAAATATCACAAAACCTTTTTTTTCTAAAGGCTTCTTTACTTTTATTTTCCTTATAGATTTTTTAAATATATTTAAAAAACTTATTTTCATAATATTAATTATCTTCTCTTTCGAAAAAATAGTTGGAAAGAAAAATCATTAAAACCAAAAATAATAAAATAAAAATAAAATCCCATACTACGGGAGTTTCAGGTATGAATAAATTTATCTTTTTATTGTAAAAAAAGATATACTTCAGTAAATCTACCGAATAAGTAACCGGATTAATATATGCAAGTATTTTTAAAAAACCCGGGAACCTTTTTATGGGATAAAGAGCTCCGCTCACAAAAAACATCGGCTGCACTATCAGATTTATAATCGAATTGAATCCCTCGAAAGAAGTCATTTTTGAGGCTATAACTATGCCGAATGCCGTTATTGCCGATGAAATTAAAAAAAGGGATACGACGGCCAATGCTAATACGGTTAAGCTCAGTTTGATGCCGATAAACGGTGCGAATGCAAGCATTATAACAGCCTGAGCGGTGCTGACTATGCCGCCCGACGTGATTTTAGCAAGTACGAAGGTCTTTCTTGAAACCGGGGAAACGAGTATTTCTTTCAAAACGCCGAATTCCCTGTCCCAAATTATTGATATCGAGGAAAAAATAGACCTGAAAAGAACTGTCATTACAAGTATGCCGGGGAAGATAAACTGCATATAAGAACCGCTTTTAATTTTAACCATGGTAGAAATGCCGTAGCCGACGAATAAAAGCCATATTACAGGCCTTGAAAGGTCGGTAATAAGCCTCGATTTCTGCCTTATAAATTTCAAGATTTCCCTGTTGTTTATGGCGATAAAAGCTCGGAATTCCGTTTTCATAAGATTATTTTTTACAAGTAATTAAAAATTCGGTCTTGGAAATAAGTAAATCGTCTTTTAAATTTAAAAATTTAAAATAATCGTTTAAACCTTTATGAAATTCTATGGAAGCGATTAATTTTCTGCTTAAAATATCGTTTTTTACAAGCTCCAATTCATTTTGAACTAATAAAAAAGCGTTTTTTAAAGCCTCGGGGCTGGAACTTCCCTCGCTGCCCTTAAAAAATACAAGCGTATACGGTCTTATCTTTATATCCTTAAAACCGTGCGATAGCAGAAAAGCGGGCAATTTTTTCGAAATTAATCTGTCTCCTCCCTTTAATTTTTGATATTCGGAATAAATTCGAAATAATTTTTTGGAACTTTCGGGAAGATCCGGATAAAATATATTCATATCGTCTTCGATATCGGCTATAATTAATAGTCCGCCGTCTTTAATCGTTCTTTTAATCTCGGAAAGAAAGATATCCGACATACCGGTATGTTGAAAAACGTATCTTACGAAAATTGAATCGAAAACGGAATCTTTAACTGGTATATTCCGGCCGTCGGCATTTATATATGCGGTGTTTTCGTTGTTGTTTAAATAACGCGCGGCTTTTAAAAAATCTTTGTCTAAATCTATGCCTATAATCTTCGAAAGATTCCTTTCTTTTAATAAATACGGCAATATTCCTACGCCCGTTCCAATATCCGCGACGGTCTTGCCGTAAAAAGAGTAACCTAAATTGTCTATCTGATGTAAAAGGTGTGGGGCGGTTAAATATGACTGATAAGCCATATATCGAACATCCGGGGAAAAATCTTGCGACAAAGCCGTATTAAAAAATTGTCCGCAACTCAAGCAACCTTCCTAAAAATATTTTTTAAATTTATAGTCTGCATCCTTTCTTTGCCGACAGACAGCATGTTTATACGCAAACCGGTAAGGTCTTCTATCCTAAGAATATATTTCTGGGAATTTACGGGCAGGTCTTTAAACGATTTTATACGGGATATATCGCCGCTCCACCCTTCCATTTCTTCATAAACGGGGATTGCCTTATCGTAATCCGCGGAAGAAAAAGGCAGATGGTTTATAATAGAACCGTTCAACATATAACCTGTGCATATATTTATTTTCCCTAATCCGGATAAAACATCGAGTTTTGTCACAACCATTCCCGTAACGCCGTTTAAACGTCCGGCTTCTTTAATTAAGTTCACGTCAAACCAGCCGCATCTTCTCGGCCTTCCCGTAACGGATCCGAACTCCTCTCCCTTATCTCTTATTATCCTGCCTTCCTCGCCTTTAAGTTCCGTCGGGAAATAACCTTCTCCCACTCTCGTCGTATAAGCCTTCGTGATGCCGATTACCTCGTCTATTTTCGTAGGGCCGAGACCGATGCCCGAAAGAGCGGAACCTCCTACGGTGTTAGACGAAGTGACATACGGATATGTGCCGTGATCGACGTCTAAAAATGTTCCCTGCGCCCCTTCAAGCATAACGTTGTAACCTTTATCCAGCCTCTCGTTGATAAATATCGAAGAATCTATTAAGAATTCCTGGATTTTATCGCCGTAATTTAAATATTCCTCTATCAAATCGTCGGGATTGAATATATCCTCTCCGAGAACGTTTTTAAATAGATAATTCTTTTCTTTAAGGCTTAAAACAATCTTTTTATATAGAATATC
>JAKAKK010000060.1 GCA_021813525.1 bacterium | reverse complement strand
AGACGCGAAACTCAATTTCATAAATGAAACCCTTTACGTCGAAACTCAAAAAGATAAACCTGCCCCCGAAGAAATAATAAAAATGATTGAATTTGCAGGTTTCGGGGCGGATTTGACAGATTCCGGCAAGACAACCCCAGACCTTATTATTAATTCAGATACGGAAGATGCCGGCGGAAATTCAAAAAACATCAAATTTAAAATAGAAGGAATGCACTGCACCAACTGCGCAAAAGCCATCGAAAAAGACGTAGGTAAGCTGAACGGCGTAAACTCGATAATCGTAAACTTCGTCGGAGAGAGCGGCTCCGTGTCTTACGACCCTTCAAAGACTTCCAAAGAAGAGATATTTAAAGCGGTTGTAGAAAGCGGATATACGCCGGTGGACGAAACAGAAGAATATGAAGGGGATATAAAAAAAGGAACGGAAGCCGAAACGAAAAAAATTAAAAAACGCGTCAAAATACCAGACTGGAAAAAAGACCTTTATTGGCTGATATTTACGCTTATAATCGCAATTCCGGTCGTCATACTGACATATATAGATATATTCGGCATATACAGGATACTTGCTTTATTTATATTGGCTACGATAGTCCAGTTCACCGCAGGATTAACGTTTTATAAGGGGGCGTATTATTCTTTAAAAAGTTTTTCGTCCAATATGGACGTGCTTGTTTCGCTCGGCATTTCAGCTGCATATTTTTATTCCGTCGCTTCCGTTTTTTTATTCAAGGGCGAACTTTACTTCGATACGTCGGTATTGCTTATTCTTTTCATAAGAACCGGAAAACTTCTGGAAAAAATATCAAAGCAGAGGGCGGCTTCGTCTCTGAAAGCGCTCTTCAAACTTCAGGCGAATAAAGCAAATCTCGTCGAAACCGACGGAACTATTAAAGAAATAGATACTTCCGACGTTAAACCGGGCGATATTCTGCTTGTAAAAAAAGGAGATAAAATTCCGGTTGACGGCGTAATAACTTACGGGCAAACCCAAATAGACGAATCTATGCTGACGGGCGAACCCGTTCCCGCCGAAAAAGGCGTGGGCGGCGAAGTAAGCGGCGCTACTATAAACGAAGGACAGGCAGTTAAAATTAAGGCGTTAAGGGTCGGAAAGGATACCGTGTTGTCCCAGATAGTCAGGCTAGTCGAAGACGCCCAGGCGGACAAGGCTCCTATTCAGCGTATAGCCGACGAAGTAACTAATTATTTCGTTCCAGCGGTCGTGATAATATCCTTGCTCACGTTTACGGTATGGAAATTCATGCTTCATTCGAATTTCTTATTTGCCCTATCCGCCTCCATCGCCGTTTTAGTCATAGCTTGCCCCTGCGCAATGGGGCTTGCAACGCCTATGGCTCTTATGGTCGGAAGCTCCATAGGCTTAGAAAAAGGCATACTGATTAAAAAATCGTCGAGCCTCGAAGAAATCGCAAGAATAAATGCGGTAGTTTTCGATAAAACTGGAACCGTTACATATGGAAAACCTGAGGTCGCGGATATTATATCTCTTAACGGCCTGCCGGAGAGAGAAATCCTGAAAATCGCCGCATACGCCGAAAGTTTTTCTTCCCACCCCATAGCCGACGCAATAGTCGATAAATTTAATTCTTTTAACGATAACGATAATTCGCCTTCGGAAAACGGCAATACGCCGCAGAATAGTCAAAATATGGAAAATACGGGATTGCTTCGCTTAGCCCGCAATGACGATATAAAGTCGCCGAATATGCCTGCTCCTGAAAATTTTGAAGAAATCGGCGGATTCGGCATAAAATTAAACTACGAGGGCAAAAAAATAATCATAGGCAAAAAAGAAATATTCAAGGACGTTAAAGGCGTAAGTTTCGATATTACTAAATTTAACGAATTTGAAGAAAAATTTGCAATAGAAGGAAAAACCGTCGTCGGAATATCCGTAGATTCCGATATTGCCGGAATTATTTCTTTATCGGACAGGGTTAAAGAAACGGCAAAACCTGCCGTATCCAAATTAAAATCTATCGGCATTTCGGTATATCTTTTGACCGGCGATAACCGAAATTCGGCGGTAAACGCCGCCGCCCAAGCAGGAATAGACGAAAAAAACGTTATTGCAAACGTTTTGCCTCAGGATAAGCTCGATGAAATAAAAAAACTAAAAAATACGGGTTTAAAAGTAGCCATGGTCGGAGACGGCATAAACGACGCTCCCGCTCTTGCCGCCGCAGACGTAGGAATTGCCATAGGAAGCGGAACGGACGTAGCAAGGGAAACGGGCGACGTAATTTTAGTAAAAAACGATATTAACGACGTATATAAAAGCGTATCGCTCGGCAGAAAAACTTTATTTAAAGTAAAACAGAACCTTTTCTGGGCTTTTTTCTTCAACGGTCTTGGCATACCTTTAGCCGCGGGGGTTTTTTACGGATTAACCGGATTTTTAATTCCTCCGGCTTTTGCAGGTGCGGCGATGGCGGTTTCCAGCATAACCGTTTCCCTTAATTCTATACTGTTAAGGAGTTTTTCCGCAAAAATGGACAATTTATAAAATTTATACGTAAAACGATAATACCGATTTGCCGTGCGGTTTCTCGTTTATTAATTTATACGGCGGATATTCAGCCGATAATATTTCTAGTTTATAATGCTGAACTATTATGCCGCCGCTGTCGTTGCCGGCGATTCCGCCTGCGGGATGTTTTATAATCTCTTTTATAGTTTTTTCGCAAAGCCCTGTGCCGTAAGGCGGGTCGATAAAAATATAATCGGGCTTATATTCGCTTAAAATTCCCTTTTCTACGGCTTTTAAAGCGTCTTTTTTTATAATTTTTACTTTTTCTTCGATGCCGAATTGTTTCGACAGTTTAATAATTATGGATATTAATTCGGGCGAAGTTTCGACAAAAATGCAGAAAGCCGCTCCTCTCGAAAGAGCCTCGAAACCGACGTTGCCCGTTCCCGCATATAAATCGCAGAAAATCCTTCCTTCTATATCGTTTCCGATTACGTTGAAAAGAACCCCTTTCAAGAAATCGGACGAGGGAGAAACATTTTTTATATCAAATACGTTTGGAATCTTCCTTCCTTTTAATGAACCGGCTATAATACGCATCGATAAAATTTACGCTACTCGCCTAAATCCTCCAGCTTTTTTTTGTCGAGTATAATTATATCCCTTTTGTCCAATTTTATAATATTTTGTGACGCAAAATCCTTTAGCGCGCGGGAAACCACTTCCCTTGCCGTTCCGGCAATATCGGCAATTATTTTCTGGCTCAGTTTCCTGCCCTCGAATAAAAGCAGTATTTTAGCGATTCTTTCTTGAGTATGTTTCAGCGAAAGGTCCTCTATGGCATTGGTGAGATACCTTAATTTTTCGGCCATGCTTCTTATTATATTTAAAGACACTTCCGGATGTTTGTAAATCAGGGCGACCATGCTTTCGCGGGATAATAAATATAATTTTACGTCGGTAACGGAATCCGCCGAGGCGGGATTAACGTCTTTCGCAAAAACGGTTACGTCGTTAAACGAATCACCCGGGTAAATAAGTTTAAGAATTTGTTCCCTGCCGTCCTTTGAAGACTTATAAACCTTAACCGTTCCTTCTGCCACAAAATATATGCCTTTTGATTTATCGCCTTCTAAGAAAATATTTTCTCCCGCTTTATGAACCTCCTCCTTAAACATGGCTTTAACATCGTTCAGAATATCGCCGTTTAAAGACTTGAAATAATCCAGCATTTGAATATTTTCCATAACGCAATAATTCCTTTATTTATATATTTTTATATATTATATTATAAAATTATTCAAATATGTAAACTATGTAAAACCGTATTTAAAGATTTCGATATTTATGTTATAATTAAAATAATGATACATATTTTTAAGGAGGTAAAAAATTAAAATGCCTATCAGGGAATACAAATGCAAAGACTGCGGAAATTACATCGAGGTAATTCAGGGTATTAATGAAAAGCCGCTTGAAAAATGCGAGAAATGCGGAGGAAAATTAGAAAAACTTATTTCAAATTCAAGTTTCGTTCTAAAAGGCTCCGGCTGGTATAAAACCGATTATTCAAGTTCCGGCGGCAGCGGTAAAGCAAAAAAATCCAAGGAAGAAAGCAAAGCCGCGGCGGCTCCTGCTCCTTCATGCTCCTGCGCCGGCGGCAACTGCGGACATTAAAATTAAAAACATTGCGAATTTAACCTATGTATGTTTTTGAATTTAAAACAAAAATATCCGGTTTTGATATAAGTTTAGAAATAAATGCCGATGAAAAACATATAGAGGAAATAGAAATAACAAGCGGAACAGGCGGTAAACCTTCGAAATATAAAAAGGAAATGCCGCCTGTTTCCGAAAGAGAATTAAATCTCCTGCCCCATCTTTATAAATTAATAAATCTTTTAGACGACTATTTTTCAAACAAATTAGCGGATTTCAGCGAAGTTCCGGTAAATTTTTCTTTATATTCCGATTTTTCCGCAAATATACTTAAAGCCCTGCAAAACGTAAAATACGGCGAAACTTTATCCTACAAAGAACTTGCGGTTAAAGCGGCATATAACGAAAAATACTCGAGAGCATGCGCAACCGCTTTATCTATTAATAAAACTCCTATTATTCTTCCATGCCACCGGATAATAGCCTCGGGCGGCAAATTAGGAGGCTGGTCTGGCGGCGGCGGAATACAATTCAAAGCGGCGTTGCTGTCTCTAGAAAAAAAGATATTATATGATAGCATATAAATATGCATAAAATTACGACCCTCTTTCTGGACATAGGCAGTGTTTTACTAACAAACGGCTGGGATACTGCATCCAGGAAACTTGCATCTAAGAAATTTAATATAGATTACGAAGATTTTGCGGAAAGGCACGGTTATTTATCTTCTTTATACGAAGAAGGAAAAATGACTTTAAACGACTATTTAGATAAAGCAATTTTTTACGAAGAACGAAGTTTTTCAAAAACTGATTTTAAAAATTTCATATTCAGCCAATCGGAACCGATTCCAAAAATGATTGAGCTTTTTAAAAATTTAAAATCTAAATACAGGTTAAAGATTGTTTCCCTGAATAACGAAGGGCCTGAACTCTCAAGATATAGAGTCGAAACTTTTAAATTAAACGATTTATTCGATTTTTTCGTCACGTCTTGTTTTGTAAATATGAGAAAACCTGACGAAAATATTTATAAACTTGCAATGAACCTTGCTTATTCCAAGTGCGAAGAGAGCCTGTTTATAGACGACAGATATTTCAATGTAGAAACCGCCGCCAACTTAGGCATAAACGCATTCCAGCATAAAGATTATAAAACAACCAGAGAAGAATTGGCCCGGTACGGTTTAAAAGCGGATATTTCTTAAAACCGGCATTGCTGTCCCCTCTAAAAAAACAAGCCGGTTTCAGCTTATCGCATAAAGCCCTTCTTCAGCCGTTCTTATCCTCTCTACAAGCCTCACAGGCAAAACGAATATCTTGCCGTCGCCGTAATGCCCTGTTTTATTTACTTGTATTAAAATTTGGACGACTTTATCCAAATCGTCTTCTTTAACCGCCAGCGATAACATTCTTTTAGGCAAAAAACTATAATCGTTATCGGCTATATCCAATTTGCCAGTAATTAAATTCAATCCAGGGTCGAGTTCGTTAGCAAGTCCCCCGCGGCCTTTTTGCCTTCCTCTTCCGTGGACCGAATAAAAGGTCATCTGGTCAAAACCTTCTTTGCTTAACGCTTCTTTTGTTTCTTGAATTTTATGTCTTCTTATCACCGCGATAACTTCTACGACGTTTTCCTCAAATTTTGATTCCATAAAAATCCCCGTTAAAATTATAATATTGATTACAGCCCTTCGGCTCCCGTTCTTACGGTATAAGTATTCGATACCGGTATTACGAATATCTTGCCGTCGCCGATATGCCCCGTTACCGCATTTTCCTGAATAATATCGCAAACCCTGTTTGCGTCTTCTTTATTAACGACTATCATCAACTCAAGTTTCGGGAGTTCGTCGTAAACTACTTCGCCTACTTTAATCCCCTTTTGCTTTCCTCTTCCGAAAACATGCATCTTCGTAACGGAAACAAATCCGTTTTCCTCAAGCGCTTTAAGAACGTCTTTTTCTTTTTCCGGCCTTATAACCGCTCTGACCATTTCCATAAACTGTCTCCTGTTTTTATGTTAATTATTTTTATGAATCCGTTAAAATAATAGCTTTAGCTATTTCGCCTATAGGGCGTCCGCTGTTCATGCTTAATCTTTGCAACCTGTTATGCGCTTCTTTTTCGGAAATCCCCTCTTTTTCTATTAGTATGTTTTTTGCTTTGCCGATTAATTTCCTGTCCTCTATATATTGCTTTAAATTCTCATTCTCTTTTTTTATATTCTGGAATTTCTTAAAATTTTCTATCGCGATTATCGTCTGCGCTAAAATTTCGCTTTTTCTTGCAGGCTTAATTATATAAGAGAATGCGCCCGACTCTTTCAATTCCTCCATATAACTATCGTAATCATTCACGTCGCCTGCTCCGGCGGTTAAAAAAATAACCGGAACCGGGGTTTTCTCCATAATTTTTTTGCAGGCGGTAATTCCGTCCATCGACGGCA
>JAKAKK010000093.1 GCA_021813525.1 bacterium | reverse complement strand
ACCTTATGGTTTGGGTGTTTAAATTAACTGTTTTGGCTAATTGTCCGATAGTCATATTTTAATAATAATCTCTTCTTAATATTATTATAAACCTTATAGCTAAGTATAATGTCAAGTTATTTTTAATGGATAGAAAATATGCTACGGCTATTTTCTATCCTGAAAGGATTAACAAAATAGGAAAGAAGGCGGGATTATGTTCGCATATAACCCGATGCGTTAAAAACCTTAAAAACTTACCTTAATACCCAAGTTAAAAATGAGCTGATTCGATTGGTCCTGCGGCTCCCATGAATATGAGCCTTTCGGATAATAAATATTATTTGAGCGCCCCTCTTTATTTTGAATATAGTCAGCCCCTACGTAAGGACTTATTATAAAATTTTTATTTTTATAAGCTTCATAGCCTATTTTCCCGCCAAACGTATAACCGTTGCCGCTGCCTAAATTATAAGTGATAGATTGCCCTAAGGTATTAGAATACCTGTTCATCGAATTATTATAATTATCCGTGTAATATCCATAAACTTGAGCCCAGAAATTATAATTTAACGGTTTTACAAAGGCAATTATGCCGAATAACCAGTGGTCGAGTTTATAATGTTCCACATTTGAGGAGCCGTCAGGGTTTATTACATTTCTGTTCCAATCGATGTATTCATAGCCTACGTTTGGAATTAAAGCTAACTGGTCGTTATTAAACAAAAATACATATCCTAATTTTGCTCCATAATTTAAATACATGAGGCCGTCGGTATCCGAAGCATATCCGCATGGAACGCCGTTACAGGTAAGACCGCCCGAATAATTGGATTTGCCGGCATTGTTTGAAAGATTAAGTTCGTAATAGACAGGCAGTTTTTTGTTAAAGTATGAAATATCGATGCCCCATCCGGGCAATTTAGCAGCTTCGTTGTCGTAAGTAGTTCCGGCCGGCTCAAGCGGCGCATTAGTGCCGTTAACCGAGTGTTCGGCGTAATGCATATAATCTTCCGAAAAATATAAATCGAATGAATTTATCAGACTCGAAGCGCCCGCATTATATTTATTACTCACCGGATACCCGTATTTCGACGCAGTTTGCGCATATATATTAACTGCGCCGAATAAAAAAAACACAACGGATAAAACTAATATCTTCTTCATTGCGTATCCCTCGTTTATTAACGCGATAATTTCGAAAGGCAATATTATGCCGTTATTATTTTATAATATCATAATAAAACGAACAGAGCCATATAAAGTATAAAAATCATCTATTGACAACATAAAATAAAAGCCATATAATGAATATATGAATTATAATTCATATATTCATTATTCTTTAATTTTTAATAATAGTATAAATTTATGACAAAGGATGAGTTGGTGCTCAAAAATTTTTTTAAACTGCTCGGTGACGAAAGCAAATTTAAAATAATTTCCGAATTGAAAAACGGAGAAAAATGCGTATGCGTTATCTATAAAGCGCTTGGCCTGGACCAGACGTTAGTTTCGCATCATTTATCCGCATTAAAAAAAGCCGGGTTAATTAGCGGAAGGAAATCGGGGAAGTGGGTTTATTATTCTCTCAACAGGGAAGCATTTAAAGAACTCGAAAATCTTTATAATAATTTATTTGGAATTAAAAATTTAAAAGAAGCTAAAAGCAATGATTGCGACGATAAAATATGCGCTGTTTAAACCTTATATATTAAATTTTTAAAAGGAGGCAGTAGGCTATATGAATAAGATTGTTTTTGAGATTTTTGACCCCGCTCTCTGTTGTTCTACAGGTGTTTGCGGCCCAAATCCAGACGAAAAACTTATAAAAGTTAGGAATTTAATCGACAAATTAAAATCGGATTTCGGCGAGTATATCGAAATAAAAAGGCAGACGATATCGCAGGAACCGAAGAAATTTCTTGAAAATCCTTCGGTTAAACTTTTGATTCAAAACGAAGGCAAGACGGCGCTTCCGGTCTGCATTTTAAACGGAAAAGTCGTAACATACGGGAGATATCCCGAAGAAAAAGAGATTTATAGCTATATATCTTCTTTATCATCTTAAATTAAACCGTTCCTAAGATATATCGGAGGATGAAATGCATTATTATTTTTTTCACGGGAAAGGCGGCGTCGGCAAGACGACGGTGTCGTCGGCATTTGCCGTGAGATTTGCGCTAGAAGGAAAAAAAACATTAATTGTTTCGACCGACCCGGCTTCCAACTTGAGCGAC
Source organism: bacterium (assembly GCA_021813525.1). Lineage (GTDB taxonomy): Bacteria > SZUA-79 > SZUA-79 > Acidulodesulfobacterales > Acidulodesulfobacteraceae > Acidulodesulfobacterium_A. Next base: position 4,473 of record JAKAKK010000093.1, on the reverse strand, counting down.
GTTTTTGAACAAAAAATAGGAAGCGCCGAAAAAAAGATTGAAGGATTTGAAAATCTTTATGCGGTAGAAATGGATACGGATGCCGAGGTTATAAAGTATAAGCAGAAGGTTCTCGGTGACAGCGCAGAGTTTCTGCCCGAAGAAGTTTTGAATTCTATCGAAGAAGAATTTAAATCTCCATGCACCTCAGAGATAGCTTTTTTTAACAGTTTTACCGAGCTTTTTCTTAAGAAAGATTACGATGTTATTATATTCGATACGGCTCCTTCGGCCCATACCTTAAGGCTCCTTGAACTGCCTATGGAATGGACGACTTATATCGACGAAGTCAAAAAAGGCGCAGGACAGACATGTATGGGGCCTGTGGTAAATTTAGACGGATATTACGAACAATATAAAACCGCCCTAAATGGAATAAAAGACCATGAACTTACGACCTTCGTATTTGTAATGCATCCCAAAGAGCTTGATTTGCTGGAAATTAAAAATTCAATAGAAGAAGTAAAAAAATTCGGTGTAACAAATATAGAAATTATAGTTAATGCTATTTTACCGGATGAATTATACCGCAAGGCGGAATTCCAAAATATTATCGCCGGCCAGAGAAAAATCTTAAAACAGATATATTTAATGGGTTTTAAAACTATAGAGATAAATTTAAAAAAGAACGAGGTCAAGGGATTAAGGTCGCTGGCCGTCTTTTTTTCAAGTGTGATTGAAAATTCCGATGAAGATAGAATTGCTTTTTCGGATGAAATCGACATTAAACAAAAAAACAACGAACTTGTTCAAAATATAACGCCTCAAAAGACGCCGTTTTACCTGTTTTTTACGGGCAAAGGCGGGACGGGCAAAACAGTGTCTTCCCTTTTGTTCGGGAAATATTTCGCCGGCAGAGGAATGAAAACATTGGTGGTTTCCGCCGATTATTCCGGGCATATCGCAAAAATAACCGGATTAAAAAATATCGGCGAAGTTCCTGTAAAGTCGGAAGATGACGATAATCTCTATTTTGCCGGAATTTCTCCCGATTCGGCTCTGGGCGAATATAAGAAAAATACAGTCGAATATTTTAAATCATATTCAAATAACGAACAATCGCTTAAGGTTTTAGAAGAGGAGTTAAACTCCCCATGCACCGAAGAGGTTGCCGTTTTTAAAAAATTCAGCAGTTTCTTTTTTGGGTATAAAGATTACGACGTTATAATTTTCGATGCCGCTCCCACCGGCCATGCACTAAGGCTTTTATATATAAGTTTGGAATATGCCAAAATGGACAAGAAAGATGCGGGACTTGACGAATTTGTTAAAATACTTAAAGATACAAATAAGACCATATTTTCGCTCTGCCTTTATCCCGAATACAGCCCTATCGAAGAAGCCAAAAGGGCATACGACGATTTAAAAGCGGCAGGAATTAATACATCCTTTCTTATCGTTAATTATATTCTCGGCGAAAATTTTAACGACGCTTTTTTTAACGACAGGAAGAAAATGCAGGAAACTTATCTTGAATCGATAAAGCAAAAATTCGGTATTCCTTTTTTCACGATACCGCAATATACAGGCGAGATTAATAATCAAAAAACTTTGGACGCTCTTTATTCCGTCGTATTTTAACCAATATATTTTTACGATAATTATTTCAAGGATTAAAATAAGGTATATATATTATGGGTTTACTATTGTCTCATGATTATAAAGTTATTTTTGCCTTAGTTATTTTTCTTTTTACCCTCTTTCTTGTTATAAAAAAACCATACAATATAGGAATAGGTTACAGCGCCGTAATAGGCGCGGTTTTAGCCTTCATTTTCGGCATAATACAGTACATAGATGTTTTTAAGGTTGTAGGTATCGTATGGGATGCGACATTTACCTTTGTAGCTACGATAATTATTTCTTTAATACTTGACGAAGTCGGTTTTTTTGAATGGGCGGCACTGCATATTGCAAGATTTGCGGGGGGAAGCGGCAGAAAATTATTTATATACGTTATACTTCTTGGAGCATTAGTTGCCGCTTTATTTGCTAATGACGGAGCCGCGCTTATTATCACGCCTATAGTATATGAAAAGATGAAGGCGCTTAAATTTAACAGGAAAAATATGCTTCCGTTTATTATAGCTGGAGGATTTATCGCCGATACGGCATCGCTTCCGTTAAAAACTTCAAACCTTGTCAACATAGTATCGACGGATTATTTCAATATAGGTTTTTTTACATATTTTATAAATATGTTCGCGCCCGATATTTTTTCTATTTTAATTTCGACTTGTGCGCTTTATCTTTTTTTCAGGAAAGATATTCCCGCCCGTTACGATGTCGGTTCATTAAAAATACCTAAAGATGCCATAAAAGACGAAAAACTTTTTAAATATTCTTTTTTAATTCTGGTTTTGCTTTTAGGCGGTTATTTTGCAAGCGAGTTTCTTAACCTTCCCGTTTCGCTTTTTGCAATAATGTTTGCAATTATATTTTCTTTTATGGGTTTTAAGAGCCCGGCCGTTAATTTAAAAAGCGTGTTTAAAGACGCTCCGTGGAACATAGTGATATTTTCAATCGGAATGTATCTTGTCGTTTTTGGTTTAAAGAATGCAGGCTTAACCGAGTTGCTCGGCAGGTCTATTTCTTATTTTTCCCGTTTCGGCGGTTTTGTTTTAACGATTTATACGGGGTATTTGGCTGCTTTTGTGTCTTCGATTATGAATAATATGCCGACGGTAATGATAAATTCCCTTGCGATTCATTCGGCAAATCTTAAAAGTATAATGCTGAAACCTGCCGTATATGCTAATGTCATAGGGTGCGATTTGGGACCTAAAATTACGCCCATTGGTTCGCTGGCGACTTTATTATGGCTTAATGTATTGGAAAGAAAAGGAATTAAAATAAGCTGGGGTTATTACTTTAAAGTAGGAATAATTTTAACAACCCCCGTATTATTTGTTACACTTTTAGGTCTTTACTTGGGAATGCTGGTGAAATTTTAAATGGGAGAAAAGACAATGAAAATAATATTTTTATGCACTGGAAATTCGGCAAGAAGTCAAATGGCAGAAGGGTTTGCCAGAGATTTAAAGGAAAAGATTTACAAAGATAAGAATTTGTTAATTTTAAGCGCAGGGGTATCCCCTAAGCCGGTAAATCCTTTATCTATAAAGGTTATGGCAGAAAGAGGCATCGACTTAACCAATTATAAATCAAAATCTTTGGACGATATAGATTTAACAAATGCCGATTATATAATTACCCTGTGCGGAGATGCTAAAGATAACTGTCCGTATGTCGGAGCAAAAACTAAAAATCTTCACTGGGATTTATTGGACCCTGCGAATGCCGAGGGAAGCGAAGAAGAAAAACTTAATTTTTTCAGAAAAATCAGGGATGAAATTGAAATTAGAGTAAAAGATTTTCTAAAAACTATTATTTAAAATATTTATGTTTCACGTGAAACATAAAAAATAAAATTTAAAATGAAAAATTTGTAAATAATGATTGATGAAAATATAAATATTTTAGAGCTTTGCAAGAAGCCCGAGCAATTTAAAACCGTCAGCGGGGTTTCTTCGGAATGGTCGCTGTCCGATTATTCAGGCTCCGTAAAATGCAGGATAAGCAATTCGTTCAGGATGAAATATAGGATTAAACCGGGGATGTATGCTGTCGGCGAACCGGACGCGAATTCCGAGGTATTTGCAAGCGCAAATTATAAATTAAGTTTCGACATTCTCAGAAAAGCGCTGAAGGGTTTAAACGCATGGATATTAGTACTTGATACTAAAGGCATAAACGTATGGTGCGCCGCCGGAAAAGGAACATTCGGCACGGAAGAGCTTGTAAAGCGGATAGGCGGGGTTAAACTCGGAAATTTTTTAAATCACCGGCGGATAATACTTCCCCAGCTTGGAGCGGTCGGCGTTAATGCCGATTCCGTTTTTAAACGGACTGGGTTTAAAGTTTATTTCGGTCCCGTATATGCAAAAGACATCAAAGCTTATTTGAATGCGGGAAGAAGAAAAACTCCGGAAATGAGGGAAATTAAATTTTCTATTTTAGACAGGCTTATTCTTACGCCGAGAGAAATTATTCCGGCAATGAATAAATTTATTATTTTTACAGCTATTATACTTTTATTTTTCGGTATTCAGCCGACGGGCATTTTATTTAAAAGCGCATGGGTTTACGGAGAGCCTTTTCTGTTGCTTGGACTTGCTAGTATTATAGCAGGTTCGTTTATAACTCCCGCCGCCCTTCCTTTTATACCTTTTCGTTCATTTGCCTTAAAAGGCTGGATAACCGGCGTGTTATTAACCGCACTTGTAATTTTTCTTTTTAATTCGCCAGAGCTAAAAAATATTTTAATTTTTACTGCGGCGATTCTTTTCTTTCCCATGGCAAGCTCGTATTTAGCATTGCAATTTACGGGTTCTACGACATTTACAAATATGTCCGGAGTAAAAAAGGAATTGA
>JAKAKK010000040.1 GCA_021813525.1 bacterium | reverse complement strand
GAAAGCGCATCCGATATATTATCGTCAAGATTTTGGTTTAAAAACTCCGTTACGTTAGCGCCGTTAGAGGCGCAAATAAGCTTCAGGGCATCTTTCATCTGGCTTTTATCGGCATCTCCATAACCGGAGATGCTTTTTTTAACGAATCTCGGAGAATATTCTTTGAGTTTTATGTTCAAAGCCGACGAGAGCAGGCATATAACTCCTCTTGCCTGCGACAGTTTAATTAAAGACGATGGATTTACGCCCGAAAAGACCGATTCTAAAGACATAAAGTCCGGCGGATATTGAAGTGCGACTTCCTTAAGTTCATCGTAAATTTTGCCTAGATTTGAAGGAAACTTGTTCTTCCCGGCATCTATCAAACCGCAGGATATAATTTCGAACGGTTTGCCGAAAGAAGGGATATCTAAAACAGCCCATCCGGTCAATCTCGACCCGGGGTCAACCCCTAAAATTCTATAGCCCATAACTCAAAACCCTGCATAAATAATTCCGGTTCAAGGCAAATATTTATATATAGCCGGCTTAACTTTCGGCTTCCTGTATGTCGAAATTTGCGTAAACGTTCTGAATTCCTTCGATTTCTTCGAGCGCGTCCATGAGCCTTACCATTTGGTCGGCTTCTTTTCCTTTAAGTTCGATATTTGTCTGGGGAATATATGAAATTTCTGAAAATTTTTCCTTTGTACCTTTAGCCTCGAAAGCGGATTTTACGCTCTCGAAATCTTTAACGTCGCTGTAAACTAAAATTTCGTCTTCTTCGGTTTTTACGTCTTCGGCTCCCGCCTCTAAGGCAATTTCCATTATAGCGTCCTCGGTATTGGATGCCGCATCGAATCCTATTACGCCTTTTTTATTGAACATCCACATAACGCAGCCCGATTCGCCGAGACTTCCGCCGTGTCTCGAAAGAGCGTGCCTTACTTCCGAAACCGTCCTGTTTCTGTTATCCGTTAGTGTTTCGATAAGGAGGGCTACTCCTGCAGGTCCGTATCCTTCATATATTATCTCTTCGTAAGTTTCGCCTTCGAGTTCGCCGGCGCCTTTCTTAATTGCCCTTTCTATATTTTCCTTAGGCATATTCGCCGCTTTTGCTTCATCGACGGCAAGCCTGAGACGCGGATTAGACGAAATATCTTTTCCGCCAATTCTGGTGCTTGTGATAATTTCGCGTATGATATTGGTAAAAATCCTGCCTCTTTTTGCGTCTAAAGCGCCTTTTTTTCTTTTAATAGTGCTCCACTTGCTGTGACCGGACATAAAATAATCCTCCTAAAGTAAAATAATAAATATGTGGTGCGAAAGGGGGGACTCGAACCCCCAAGGATTGCTCCGCTGGATTCTAAGTCCAGTGCGTATACCAGTTTCGCCACTCTCGCAAAGTTCGAAAAAATTATGAATTAATCCCTTTTAAATTTTATAATTATACCAAAAATTAATTAAAAGTGGAAATTTTTAAATAAGGGATTTTAAAAAGTGGCGGGGCCGACGGGGATCGAACCCGCGACCTCCGGCGTGACAGGCCGGCGTTCTAACCGTCTGAACTACAGCCCCGTATAATTGCAAGATATAAGATTGTTTAATGATAAACAAATAAGAGGAAAAAGTCAAGGGAATTCTAAATTTGACCGCATGCTTAAATTGGGGCAATGGTAGGCGGAACAGGGTTCGAACCTGTGACCCCCGGCTTGTAAAGCCAAACACCATAAACCATAACTTATTAATATTACTTAACTTTTAAGATTATTCAAAATCCAATGTGACGGATTTGTGACAAAATATCTATTTAGTCTCAGATTTTTATCATTAAAACAAGTTATATATTTATAACTTAATATATAAAATATGTCAAGATTGGAATGCTATTTTTAAAATTTATTTTTATATGGTAAAAACTGTTGTGAATTTGTGAATTATCCCCGCAACGCCTTTATTTATATGCGGTTAATGGTTCGCAAAAGTTTTGCGAACCATTGGTGAATTATCTTTAAAAAAAACTATTAAAGAAATAATAAAAACGGTTAATGTTTTATGTCTACCCGACTGTTTCCGAGCCATAAAACGCAAATTTGAAAGGATTTTTTAAGGTTTATTCAAGCTAAAAGTGGAATTTTTATAATTAACAGTAAGAATAAAGTTGCTTAGAAAACTTTTAACTCCCAATAATACGACGTGCAAGTTTGGCATAAAATCTATTAATACGTCGTTTATTTCTATGCTGTCGGTTTTAAAGCATAATGTATGCGCATAAGCGGTAGTTGCGCCATTGCCGGTGCTAATTGTTTTGCGGATACCGGCTTGCAAATTATGACCGAGCAGCGGAGCGTATTCTGCCGGAATAGCGCATTCATCTGCGCCCGTATCGATTAAGCCATATACTTTTATGGATAGTTTTGTATGCGGATTATGAATTGTAACCGGCAGCCATGGCCGGGCTATATCGTTATCGTTAAATTTTGTAAAAGGAATTTCGGCAGCAGTCATCAGTAAATCTGCACCATATCTTTAACTGGAATATACGTAATGACGGGTTCTTTATGTCCCTCTCTTTGCGCTTCATCGTATGCTTCTTTTGGGCTGTCGCCTGAACCGATTACCGTAGAGTCTTCAAAACTTTTCAATGCCACGTATTTTCCGGCAAGGTCGTTATTTTTAATTAAAACTTGTATCATTTTAGCCTCTCATAAAAATTAATTACTCTATACGTAAAATATAGCACTATACGGAAAGATAATCAAGTTATGTTTTGGGCAATAATGAACAGATAACAAGATTAGTTATTTTAAACGAGCTTGCACGATAATTTATTTAATGAAATAGATTATTTTAACTCGCTTGAATTTCCGGAAACTTTCTATATAATTTTATATAATTGGCAATAATATCATTAACGCCCTTCAGGGTATTTAAAGGAGGCTTTTATTATGAATAAGTTCGTTATAATCTTATCGTTCGTAGTTATGTTTGTTTCGATACCGACAATGGCTTATGCCGGAAATAATCATAAAACTAATAATTTGAAAAAATTAGGCGCTAAAATATATGTCATAGGATGGAAAGAAGCATGGTATAAAGGAGTTTATGTTAATACGATATTTCCATTTTGCCAGGCTGCCGCAAAAAAAATGAGTCAAAAAAATCAGAACTATTTAATTGAACAATGTCTTAAAGGCATAAAAACAGCATTAAAGACGAGCTGGCTCATAGATAATAGACCTAATTGAAAAGTTTAGTGTCTATTTACCTTATTTTCCAATATATGTCCTGCTTATCGTTTCCCGGCTATGCCCCAGTTCTTCCGAGATTATTTTTGCGGCAGAATGATATTGTTTCTGCTCTTTAGAACTCATCTCGGAATATTTTATACCTCCAGCAGCAGGACAATCCCTGCCGGTTATTTCGTGATACCGCTCATGCGCATAATTATGCCTTAAAGCATGAGGATGTATATCGGGGTTATTGTCCAATTTTTTGCATTTGTCGGCCGCATAATTTATTTTCCGCTGAAATTGCTCAACGCGATAATCAATACGTATTCCTTTAACGGATTCAGCAACCTGCTTTAATAGCGCCCCGCCGTCGCGTAAAATCAATTCCCCGTTCGGCCTTCCGTTGAATGTGATTTTTCCTCTTTGGCGGCCGTTTTTACACCAGCTTCCTTTCATCGTTAGAATATTTTCTTTTCCGGGGGCTGTGACTACATGCCCCTTCGTCAATTCGAAAACAACGTGAGCCGATTCTTCTCGGCGGAGTCCGTAAGCGGCTTCGAGGCGCAAAGCAGCTGAAACCTCGGGATTTTTGATTTTTTTAAGCGATTTTTCGGATATAACGGCTGCTCCGTTTAGGTTATTTGGATTCAGAACATTCCTTGACACAATACCGAGTTCACCGTTATTTATATTTTTTATATTTTCGTTTCCTGCCGCATTGCAAATCGCGCGTAATGCTGAAGCCTTATTTTGCATTGTTCCTGCTGTATAGCCCTTAGATTTCCAATATTCTGCAACCTTTTTAAAATCTTCTAAATTTAACTGTTTAACAAGTTTGGTTTTTACCCCAGCGCGCTTAAAATCTTCAGCGATGGAAACACTCTCGCTTCGGATATTAAATTTTGATTTTTCGGATAATACTTTCATCGGGTCTTCAAGTCTGTTAGAAACTTGCCCAGCGTAAAAACGTAAATTATTTTTCAAAGACATTATTATTTGCCCTCCAATTTTGTTGTTTCGTTTATTGTAAACGCAACCCTATCATCTGCGCCTTTATACCGGATCGCCCCCGGAGATTGTAGTGTAGCAAGCCCAATCTGAGCAAAAATATCAGTTCGTAAAAGTTTTTAAAATGGGAACTTTGTAACCCCGATGGTGCAAGAGCTTTAGTGACCGTAACTTTAGATTAGGATACTACTCGGTCAAGTAGAACCTTAGACACCTTCGTGGCGCGGTCAAAAAAATAAAAAGAGGTGTCGAAAATTTGTAATGCGCCACAATAAGACATGAAAACAGGCGAAAGTTTGACGTCTGTTTTTGATTTTTTTACGGCAGTATTAACGCTCTCACTAATACTTTTTGCCTGTCATTTTTTCAATTTTTTTTGAGATGTTAATCTTTTTAGCGGTTTTCGCCCGCCCCTTCAGTATTCATTTTTTTTTGTCAAAAAAAATGACGCAACTTCTTTGCTTATACTGAAGGGACGTTGCAAGATTACCGTGGGGGGAGGAAAAATCCTTGCTCCGTTTTTTACGCGCTTCGGCGTAAAAAACTCCGGCGGATTTTTATTTTAGGAAGGGGGTTGTGCTTGTCTTTCTTCCGGCAGCGGAAAAAAGCCAAACACAACCTTTAAACGAAATAAGAACGAGCCTTTAAAATTGTACGATCGAGATAATCTTCGACATGTCCGGATTTTCTCTTATAAAGATTATTACTTTCTAAGAGAAGTTGAGCTTTAATAGCTTCATCCGTCCAACCCTGCCGGCAGAGATATAAAACATACCTCATGTCTGCGCTCGAAGCGTCGCCGGTAAAAAAGTCGTTCCAAGATTTTGATTTTTTTGAGTAGTTTGGTTTTGGTAAATAAGTAGGCTGACTTACTTTAGGTTCTTCACAAATTATTTTCGAAATATCAAGAACAGGCACATTAGAATTAGCTATTGTATTTTTAGCAATCTTCACTAACGGTCGTTCTGGATATTTCTGATTTGTGAATTCGGGCAGACGTCTTGGTTGCATTCCCGACGTCGCCCCAACATCAGCATTAAATCGCCTAACCAAAATACGCTGCAACTTTGTTCTTTGTTCGGCAGACATAATTTTATCAATAAAAATATGTGCCTGGAACTTTTTTGAGCTTGTTTGCACTATAATTGAACGATAAGGAATTACATCTATTGCCGTCAAATCGTCTAAAAATAAAACATTAGATTCGACCGCCGGCATAAAATAAATTCCATTATTAAGATTTCTTTTTGTAAGCCTTTTAAAATCAATATCGTCTAAACAAGTAGCGAAATTCAGGAGAATACGTCCTTTTTCGTTTATCAAGCAAAGTTGAATTGATTTGTATAGGCTTAGAATCTGATAGATTTCTGACATAAATACCTCCCGGAATTAAATGAAATATATATAAAAAATTAACTAAAAAAATGGAATATTATTGGGGACGGAGACGAGATGTCCTCATATGAATAGTTTGGAAAGGTCGCACTGAAGCGGCACGTTCGGGGGGAGATTGAGATTATAACCGGTTTAACCCCGTGAGGTTATAAAATACGTCTTTAATAATTTCTTCTTATTAAAGTAATTAATATGCCATATCGAGGCTTAAAAGCCTTAAATAAAGAAAATACGGCACATCCGAGAAAGATAAATATATTATATCTTTGTATTTTAGGTTTGTCAAGGAAGAATTAAATATTATTTTAACTTGACATATCCTTTTTAAATTGTTAAGTTATTAATAAAATAAAAACTACTTGCATGACACAGCCCCCCCCCCGATTGACAAATAAATGCCAAAAAAGATATACTTATATTATTCAATAAATTTATTATCTATTTTCCAACCTATCAAGACAATGCGCGGTGGGGATATTTTCGACGTTATTTTTCTCATCAACGCCATATGTTATAAGGCGTTAAGCCTATACCGCATTTGACCGAATTATTACCTTGTTTGACCGAATTTGACCTTAAGATACGGTTATATAGCGTCTAAAAAAATTAAATAACACAAAAATAAACGGCATTTGACTGAGTTTGACCGAATTAAGACGGTATTTGACCTTAAGATACGGTTATGCAAATTAACTTTTAATCGGCTAAAATATTGGAGTTATTGATAAATATTAAATGTAAAAAAATGTGGATTATTTAACGTTATATTTTATATTTGTCAAGTTAGGGGAATGGGCTTGCCGAAAATGGCAAGCTTAAGCAATTTCTTTATTAATTTGTAGGGCGGGAGGAAACGGCAAGACTACAGACTATTAATTTTGTCGCACCGTCGAAAGATAAATCTTCAAATCCGTCGGTTTTAACATTATTCTCTGCGGCGAAAATAATAAAATCGGCAAGATTTTTTACGCCCATATCGGAACATAAGTCCTTTAAGATAGAAATCTGAGTGGGCGTAGCTTTTTTCTTAATTGTTTTCATTTTCTTTTCACCTCCTTTATATAATATCTTGAGTTCTATTTATCATAACATATATGTAAAAATATTGTCAAGTTAAATATTATTTTAACTTAACATTGTAATTTATCTTTGTCAAGTTTAGCGCCTTAAAACGCAAATTTAAAAGGATTTTTATTGACAATTAATATTAAAATTTATTATAACAATACTCATAATTGAAACTAAAATTATTAACTTTTAAAAACAAGAGTATATTTATCTAAATATTTTAATATGAATATTATCTTAGTGGCTATTATAGGCGGTTCTGTAAGTATATTTAGTATAGCGTTATCTTATTATCTAACCAAGCGTTATCAGCTCTTTGTTGATTTGCGGAATGAAAAAATAAATCACTATAAAATGCTTTTAACGGCTCTTTCTGATCTTGCCGTGGATGGAATGGACAAAGAAGATGCAAACAGACGATTCTCTCTTGCGGCTAACACAATAGCCCTCGTTGCGCCCCAATACGTGATTGAAGCCCTCATGGCATTTCATGGTTGGGTAAAGTTCTCTAATAGGGAAAACCGGGCTAAATCGCCGGAAGAACACGATGAATTACTTAAAAAGCTACTTTTAGCTATCCGGAAGGATATAGGATTAGCTAAAGGTGATAATAGCACAACCTTTAACTTTCATTTAATTGGAACTGCACCAGTTAAAAAGGATCGCAATTAAATTTCACAATTTACCCCCCCGATTTGACTTTTAATATGTTTGGTAGTATAAATAGAACTGAAAGCCTCTATCAAGACTATAGGGGCAGTAAAATTAATATGCACGGAGAGGTAAGGGCAGAGGAGAGATTATATGAATATGTTATTGACGACAATAGTTTTATTTATAGCCTTTGGGATATTAGCCGTGGGCATCGGCAGGTTGTTAGTTAAAATGTTCCCGCCTTCCGCCGAAGATGTTAAAAGGTTTAAATCCCAAAAAAGCGAGTCTGTATTTGATGATAATTGGGGAACCTCTGCCACTAACTTCTCTGCCTCTTACTTTGACAGCGGTCCCGGCGTAAACATAAGCAACGATATAGACGGCGGAATTTGGGGTCATTAATTTTTAGGAATCGGACCAAAACGTCCTGCTACATAAGGGGTCTCTCCTTTTTCGCCACTAGGCAAGTTACCTTTTTCACTTAACATTCTTTTTATTATTCCTTCGGCGCTTGTAAGCATAGTCACGTTCGCGCCTGCTTGATTTGCAAGAAGTAATCCTTTTGCCTGCTGAACTGTAGTAGGATTATATTTCGCAAAACTATCATACGCTTTCTGCTTGTATAAATCTATAGACGCTTCTGATAAGTCTCTTTGATCAATTGATCCTACAATCTTACCGCCTGCCGTAACCTCTATTTTTGCTTTGTCGCCGCTTCCGAAAATCTTAAAGCCGAGTTCGGTTTCATTTTTAAATGCAATGCCGAGTTCTCCTGCGAGTTGCGTCATAGAACCGGTCGATTGTTTAAACGATTGCCCGAAAACCTTTGCCCCCGCGTCTATTATCTGAGAGCGAGTATATTGAACTTGCCCCCCGCTTTTGGACACCAAACCGTTGTTATACTGGGCAATGCTGTTTTTATCCATGAACTCGCTTATGGGCGTTCCCACTTTAGACGCAATATATCCGGCAAGTCCTGAAGTTGCCACATTGCCGTAATCATAACTCGGACCGTATTTATTTTCTACGACGCCATGATAATTTTTCTGGTCGTAACCGCTGCGACCACTATATCCAGTGGCAACTTTCATTAGATTACTCATATTCCCGTCGGTGGCGATAGTAGCCCCTTGCTTATTGGTAATGTCGAGTCCGGTTATGCTGTTTTTATTTCCGGTTGCAACGATATTAAATGACTGTTCGCCGGAGTTTATAGTGCTCTGTAATTCGGCGGATGCCTGACCTTTAATAAGACCGCTATCAATTAATCTCTGCGCCTGCGCTTTATTTAAAATTCCATTAAGTTCAAACTTACCACCGCCTTCGGAATATTTGCCGTCAAAAGAATTACCTATAACTTGTCCGAGAGGAGTATCGTTATGAATAGACGATAATGCCATATTCCCCGTTGCAGAGATACTTTCTAAATGCTCTCCTTTGTAAACTTGCATGGATATTCCGTTTTTGTCGGATAATATATCGGTTTTTACCTGTTGTCCGTCTAAAGTCCTTTGCCCTGTAGCCGAAGCAAGAATACCTTTACCATCAGGATTAAGAGTAAAATGCGTATGTCCATTATCGGATATTTTTATAGGTCCGTTTTTGCCCATTTCATACATACCCGATACGTCAAAACCTTTTCCTTGGGCAAGTTGGTTAGCGGCTTCCGAATAATTTATTCCCGCCATTTTTGCCCAATCATTAGTTATTCCCTGTTGGGCAAGTTTATCGAATGTCGAGTTCATACCAGTCTGATACGCCTGTTGCGGCGATGAATAAGCATTGCCTGAGCCTAATGTTGAGGCCATATTATTGGTTTTAGCGTTTATCATATTCTGCAAGCCGTTCGTCTGCAAGTTATTTCCGAAAGCGGAAGCGTTAGATAGATTATCCAAAGCTCCCATTCCCGCAATTTTTTCCGCCGCGGCGGCGGGATTATAGCCCTGTTTCTCTTCCGACTGCATACCGGCAAGGCTTCCCGCCTGAGAGCCTATTCCCTGCAACCCGCTTGACGTTCCCGTCTGCGCGCCCTGCTGTTGAGCGGCTCCGTGCGCCGTTCCCTGCGCGGCGGATATCGCTCCGGATATGACGTAAGCGGAACCGGTAACGAGACCGAAACTAAGCACGGGTATCATCCACATCATAGCGCCGGTAACGGCGGTGTAGATATAAGAGTTCTGCGCGATAAAGTTGTAGTTGGCAAGATTAAAACCCGCCGTGCCGGATAAGGGATTACTTATATTCACAAAAACTTTAGCCTGTATATAGGAATTAACGGCATAGTTAAGAATAGACGCTATGGGACTCCACATAGCGAGCCACATAAGAAGTTCGAATAACAGCTTTAAATATTTGCCGGTCATCGTAGGGATAACGGCTAAGGCAAAAAATAACGGGAATAAGGCTATTACGATAACCTCCATTATTAAATGAAATATCGGAAGCATTTTCGATGCCATTATGGCGGACGTAGTCCACGAACTCTGCGACTGGCTCATAGCTTGCGTAAGAGCGTAACCCTGTGCGGTGCTGGACGTGCCGGTAGATTCCGAAAACTGCATAATGCCTTTGCCTATCGAGTTCATCATGGCCGCCTGCGCTAACATTTGTTGTCCTGTAATGGATAAGTTAAACATATAACTTGCTGCGTTACCTAAAAGAAGCGTATCGGCCAATGCGTTCTGGCTTGAGTTTGTAGCGGTATTAAACTTGTCAGCGAAGACATTATTAAGCGAACCGTTAGACCCCGAAGATTGTCCGGAAAAATTATCGATATCGGGTTTAATAAATCCCGTCCAAGCCTGAGAGCATGGATAAGTCGTTCCGCCGGGGCTTGAGGAACTGTAAATCTCGGTAGTCCACGCCTGGGGCAAATTAGGCATATCGGTAGATATTAAATCCTCTATGTCGGACGAAGCGTAAAGGTCGTTTGGATTAACTACGCCGAGGAGTAGGGCAGGAACCATGCAATCCTTACCGAAACCGGTCATAGTTTCTTGAAAATACATATCTGGGGGATTAGCTTTCATAGCCTCGTTAATTGCCTGAAGCGGCGAAGCCATGCCCGGATTATAAAATCCGGCGCCGTTATTCGGGTTGTCGTATGAAAATTCAGATGCGTAACCCGACGGAGCGAGCCATTCGCCATACAAAGTCGAGAGATTTTCTGAAATCTGGTTTTGTAAATAATAGGGTACGGCTATACCTAACGGAACGTTCTTTGCCACGCCCGTATAAGAATTTAGAGGGTCATAGACAAATACGTTTAAACTTGCGCCTGTAAGCATCCAGAAAATTGCAAGACTTGCAACGACTTTCGGAATCCATTCGCCGTGAGCGGCGGAACCAGCCTGATGCAAGGACTTATGATATCCAAAAATACCTAAAACAATACCGATAGCCAGAATAGACGAAACCATAAGCGAATAATCCGATGATGACGTGATATTGGCAATACCTTGCAATATGCCGGTTATTATCGGACCGTTTCCGTAGGTTGTAATTTGTAAAGGCATAGTTTACTCCTCTTGGGTCATAATAAACAGCAGTTTATATGCTGATATACGAAAAAATCGAAATTATCGTCGTTTAAAGGTATCGGCGGATTCATGGCGTGATCCCATACCATTCCCGTCTGCCCTATAGCCGTTCTAAAAGGCCAGAGGCTTGGAAACGCCTCGTATATGCCGAACTGCGATTTTTTCCACATAGGCAGGGGTAACGGTCCGCATTCAGCGTCGCATGAAGTAGTATCCCACAACAAAAATAGCGGAACGGTGCAGGCTTTAAAAAGCCCGCGCGAAGCAAGACCCCATGCGCCGGATACAAGCCCTTCGCTCCCTTTCTCCGCGCTCTGAGGATAAGTATTGCCCCAATCGCCCTGACACCAGAATAAAGCGTCTATCGGATATCCCACCGAGGAAGCGACGGAATCGGCTATACAGGCAAGCTGAGCTATAGGATTTGCGACGAGCAAAGATTCAGGATTAAGAATAACCGATGTTTCGTCGTCTTTCCAAGTGGGGTCTAATTCGGAAATATAACTAACGTTCAAAGCCGATTCTAATCCGTCGGGACAGGAATCGCCCGTCAAGGCTATCTGCGCCAGAGCGAATACGGGATAATCTATTAAATGGATATTAGCCGCTACTCCTTCCCGCCCGTTACCCATAGAAGCATTCCTGCCGGGATTAAAAAAAGATGAAACTCCGGCAAGGCTTACGCCTAAAGCCGGAAAGCAGAAAGGAGATTTAACGGTTTCGATATCGAATACCGGCTCCCAGAAAGCGACATGAATACCGATGCGGGGAACTGGAGTTAAGCACTCGCATACAGGAACTGCATCGCAACTGGCTGATTCAACGTCAGATTCGCCAGCGTTTGGAGTGCCAAACGGCATTATGTTTACGTTACCGACCTGAATAGGAAATATATTATATAAAGTCGTAAGCGATTCGGTTAATATCTGAATTAACGATGCGGGGGAAGCGTCGCAACCTGCGGACAGAGCGTAAGAACTGTTTACTGAACCGAGAAATATAAAAACGAAAAATATTAATATAAATAAGGATTTTTTAAACATTTTAACTCCTACTTCGTTTTTATAATTTTTTGAAGTTTATTAAAAACAGTTTTTGGAATTATATTTATGATCGTTATAAAAACACCGATTAAGACGATTAATATGTAAACCACAACTTGAATTAATAAACTAAAGACAGACGGATGAAAATAAAAGAATAGATTAAAATTAATTATTGCAGCAATAAAATAAGCAAAATATATAATTACAGAAATTAACGATGCGACAGATGCCGGCAATGGCGCATACTTAGACATCCTAATAGATTCATCCTCATCTTCAAGCTCTAAAATATTTACTTTTTTGTTGTATGCAGAATAAGAATTATAAAAAGCAATAATAAGCAGAGGCAATAACAGGCTGATAGCTATGTTGAGCGTTATCATAGATATTGAATGCATTGAATGTAAAGGTATAAGATAAAATCCCGACAAAAGCTGAAAAAATAACACTATCGATATAGCTACAATAATTTTTATATTTTTTATTTTCATAACTAATTCCTCATTTTATTTTTATTTTTGCGGCGGAAGTTTAGAGTAATATTTTTTTAGAACCATTGAATCGCATTTAAGCTTTGCCGCAACTATGGCATCTAACTTTTTTAATTCTATTTTTTTGGACTTCTTAAAGGTTGAATTAAGTGCCTTAATGCCGGTAGTAAATTTTTTAGAGCAAGTGTCAAAAGCGTTTAATACCGCGGGATTAGGTTGTAATTTAGGCTGTATCGTTTTTATTTTTTTAAGTTCTGTTAAATTAGTTTTGCTGTTTACGCCGGAAGTTTTTTGCCGTTTCGTTAAAAAATATGGAATTGAAACAGAAACGACGACCGCCGCTAAAAAAATCAGAAAAATCACAATTCTTTTCTTATTCATAGTTTAATCCTCCTGTTATAGTCACGGTCACATTCCGCCGTTTATTTTGGACAGATATTCTCCGTAGCCGGTTTTTTTAAGTTCGTTATTGACCTCGTTTTGTAATTCTGCATATTGAGAACTGAAATTACCCTCGCTTTCTTGCATTTTAGTGAGTGAAATATAATAAGTCTGGTATATTTCTCTTTGGGCTATTAACAGATTATTCAGTAATTCCTTAATGGCTCCGACCCCTCCGGTAGAACCAGGGGAAAGAGTTCCCTGCTGTAAATTGCTTTCTTCGTATGTCAGCATTATTCCAACCTGATGAATGTAGTTCGTTAGAATGTTATACGCAATATTAATCGCAACCGGTTTAGATAGTTCCTCGATAATAGAACCTGCTGCAGCGGAATTATTCACAAGAACGGCGTTTTTCAGGAACGGATAAAGAGGAATGCTCGATTCATTTATGAGTTGTATATCGCCCGTTGATAGCGAACCGTTACCGATACCGGGCTGTAAATTATTTAAAATATCCTGCAATGTTGCCTCAACCTGCGTTTGAAAGGACGTGAACGGAACGGCGGTAGGCTGACCGCCACTCGCTAATCCCGTCCCCGATATTTCTTCGATACTCCCACCGGCCGAAAAATCTTTTTGCAGTTCAGTAATTGAAATAGGTCCGGAAAGGTAAACGATAGAAGTGTAACATCCATTCTGCACGTTAGAATTTGAAGCAGGAACCACATCTCCCACATAAGCCCTTATGAAGTCGATAAAATCCGGCGGGATAGAACCCATATTTACACTATTTGCGGCGGTTCGTAAAACCCCGGACGCACCGTTAGCAATCGCGCAGTTTTCGTCCTCGAAATCTACGAGGCTCTGCCCTGAAGGCGGAGCGGTATTAGCCCACCAGTTAGAAAGAGCAGAACCGGCGTTGCTATAAGCGGCGGTTACTCCTCCGAACCAGCCCGAGCCGCCGTTAGCTTGCGACGCCGCTGCATTGTCTTTTTCGATACCGAGTTTGGTATCCATAGAGCTTGGCAGGATGTTTGCCGCTATAGTGGACATAGCATGACAAGAATTAACGTTTAAGCTGTTTATAAAATCCGACATATGCTCGAGAAAATTCATTACGTTTCCGGCCTGTTCGGATAAAATCTTAATGGCTATTTCAAGAGCGAATGACGGCGCCATTTGAATTATGCCCTGAAGTTTCTGCATCAAGTATTGTGGATTCATATAGGAAAATCCGCCCATAGTCAGGTTGATAGCCCCGCAGCCGTTCATGGAAAGCGAAGGGGGAGTAAACGATATAGGTTGAAGCGATACTCCCTGAGGCGGTATAGTCATCGAACCGCCAACGAAAAATCCCCTTTGCTGGGCTTGATACGCCTGTGGAGCAAGATTCTGCGCCTGCGATACTACCGTAGATAAAAAAGAGGACATATCGGCGGAAGCACTTTTGACGGCAAAAGACGATACCGCGAAAAATATAAAAAGAGCGATAATTATATCTACAACAGTAGAAATTTTAAGTTTCATAATAACCTCCTTCCTAATTACGCGTCCACTAAACAATAATGAATTGTTGGTTTGGTTTTATTTGTTTTTGTTTCAGTCTTTTTAAATATTGTTCCATTCTCTTCTAATGTCATAATATAATTATCAAAATCCTTAGCAAGCATATGACTATAACGTAATAATTTACTTCTATCTATTATTCCGCCATTTTCTGCAATTATATTTTTAATTTTTTCGAGCCTATCCTGAACATCATTACTTAATAGTCTGTCAAATACGCTATAAAGTTGAGTCTCAACTAATAATTTTGCTTTTATTCCATATTCAATGTCTTCTTTTGAAATTGTTTTATCCATTCTCATCGCACAATATAACATCGAAAGTTTAATGACAAACGTATAAAGTCGAGTATGGAAGCTACCGTAAACTTCAGATTGTCTTTTTTTAAATTCCTCATCAGAGTAGTAGAAAGATTCATAAGCTTGAATTGCATCCTTAGATAAAACAATTTCGCCAGATATTCCCGAAATCTCCGAAAGCATTGAATATAAGTTATCGATAATGTCATCATTAATTGAAGTGATCGATTTAACCGGTAAAGCAATTTCTTTTTTATCCAATTCTCCCGGAAAAAAAACAAAACGCTGCATAAAACCACTCTTAAAATCCGATTCTTTTAAATTTTCCGAAAGCCAAGCAACCGTCGAGGCGCCCAAAATATTAATCGCCGGTTCAACTAATTCGAACATTTCTCCTGTTCCTTCTTTTCCTTTGATAAATTTTTTATGGGAGAAATTGTCGAAAATATCCGTTAAGAGCTCTTTTAATCCTTTATTGTAACTTCTATCAAGGCCCTTTAAAAATCCACCAAATTCGCCATGAAAAAAAGTCCCATGGGTTTGATTTTGAGTTAGCGAAAATAAGCTCTCAGGCGTTATGTCGTCCGGAAAAACAAGAAAATTGTCAGTATTATTTTCCTCAAGTTTATTGAGCAATTGTTTTGCAAGTCCCAAGGTTGTGCCTTTTCTTCCGCCAGACTTTGCAATGAGCAAAACATAAAGATTAGCGTAAAGTTTTCGACCTGTCCAAAAAATAAAAATATTTCGTTGGACAACAGTAGATAGAATAACTAATCCTGTTGCATAACCAAAACTATCAGGCGCGTCCGTCATATTATTGCAATACTTAACGAAATGATATAAAAAACTTTCGTGAGGAATAAGGCCATAAATATTTACCTTATTATTATAGCCATTTTCACGAAATATCTTTGCACAATTTATTTTATCTTTAATATTTTTATTGCAAAATCTTTCGGAATTATTTGCTAACTCGCAATTATCTTTTTTCATAGTAATTGGGCAGAAAACGCCTTCATCCTTATTGTTTTTGTTTTTATTAACAATTTTGAAATTATTATTGACATTTTCGTTATTTTGCGATATATTAATCATAAATATACTCTCCTATAGTATATTAAAAATTTTTGACATTACAATTGACCGTTGTAATGTCTTTTTTTTATTTTATTTTTATTATTTTTATTTTTTCATTTAAGTATTAGTGCTTCATTTAGGTCTTTTGCTTTAAAGGTTAGTTTATATATTGGAACGCTTTTAATCTGCCGGATAATTTTATTTTCCGCTTCTTTTCCGCCTTCGTCGTTTTAAGTTTTTCTGGATTAATCATAAAACCGCCTTTTTGATAATGTTTATGCGTCTATTATTTATTTGCAAATTTATATATTTTCTCCTGAAATTATTGGAATCGTCTGGTTGCATTGAACAAGAATCGAGAAACGCTTGGATATCTTCAAGAATGAAAAGTCTCTTTGAGCCTACTTTGTAATGTCTGATTTTTTTTGAATAAGCAAGTGCGCGAAGATAAGACTTTGAAATGTGCATGTATTCCGCCGCCTCCGAAACAGATAAATATGGGGATTGTATGGATTGAGTCATAATGACACACCCCCCAATATATTATTAAAAGATAGCGGTAGAAGTAGCGGTATCGCAGGTTTTGCGGGTTTTAGCCGATAATTGACAATTACGAATAAAGATGTTATATTATTCATATCCAATACACACTGTTAAGCGGTCAGTCCGACTGCAATCAGACTGACCGCACTATTAATTTTATTTAATGTTTTTATTGTTATTATTCATCAATAAATCCGAATAAGCCTTAATATATCCTTGAACATAATTCCGTAAAATTTCACCTTTTTTTTTATTTTGTATTTTTATAATTTTCTCGAATGTTTCTTTTTCGTTTTTTGAAAGTCTAAACATCATTCGTTCTGATTTAATTGTTTTTGTAGTTGTCATAGTTACATTGTATCATATTAAAAACATATGTCAACCTTTATTTTTATTTTTTTTTTACTTATTATATTTATAATATGTCATTAAATTATTGTATTATATGTTATATGCAGTTATACACAGTTATATAAATATTCATCTTTGTGCACAATATTGTCATACATTTTTAACGGTATTTGACCGAATTTGACCTTAGGATACGGTTAAAAAATGAATACAATAAATACCTTTAACTCATTATATTATATAGTCTCAGAAGCTTTTTTTAATATGTTAGGGCGGCCAAGAAAAAAAAGAAATGATATGATTTTTTCTTTTTGACCGCCTATTTTTAATAATTCACGCAATTCACATTAATTCACATATGTTTTGTGAATTATTTAATATATCTTAAATATAGATATATTCTATATATATAATATAAAAATATTGATAATTCACAAATTCACAATGGATATGAAGGGGGGCTGTGTCTATCTTATTTTTTAGAAAATACGTCGTCAACGGCTTTTCTTAACGTATCCGGAACTAAATGAGAATACCTCTTAGTCATCTGGGTTGTTCGGTGTCCTAATAGCTCCCCGGTTATAAAAAGCGACGTTCCGTTCATAACCATTTTGCTTGCGAAGACATGTCTTAAGTCGTGAATATGTATATCTTTTAATCCGGCGTTTTTGCAAGCCGTATGAAAGGAGCGCTTAAAATTGGTCAATTTCACTCCGTTTCTATTAAATACATATAAACAGTTCTGATTTTTTTCGATACGGCTTAAAAGGGCTTTTAAGGGCTTGCTAATCGGTATATATCTATCATACTTTGTTTTTGTTCCTTTTATCGCTATTATGTCGTTTTTTAAGTCCACGTCGTCCCACTTAAGATTTAGGGCCTCGCCTTTCCGGCAGCCAGTATAAATCAGAAATGTAATGATGTCTCTTGTAAGTTTATTTGTAGCGGCGGCTATAAGCTTTTCGATATCTTCGTCGGATAGGGTTTTTAATCTGGATAATTCGTTTAATTGCTTGATTTTTTCGGCAGGATTCTTATCTATTAATTCTTTATTAATGCAAAATTCAAAAAAGTTATGGAGTATGCTTGTTTCAATATTTACCGTTCGGAATGATATTTCTTGTTCCCGCTTATTCCGATTCCGAGGCATAGCAATTATTTCTAATTTTCTTTTAAGCTGGTAATTTTCAATATCCGCCCGGGTTATACTACCAATAGATTTATTATTAAATTGCACAAAATGTTTTCGCGCTGTTATCTTTCTTTCTATCGCACGTTCAGTTATAACTTGGGATTGTATATACATTTCCCAAAGTTCGTTAAAATCATAATCGTTATAATTGATTTTTGTGGGTATATCGTGCTTGTTTCGGATAATGTCGGTTTTAATAGCGCTTGCGATTTTTTCTGCTTCGTTTTTATCTTCTGTTTGGCAGCTGCCGCGATAACGGATATTATCAATCGTTATATCGTAATGCCATATTTTGCCGCGGAGTCTTATTTTATCTGACATTTTTGCGATTTTTTCATTGTGACGGATTTGTGACGGATTTTATAAAAATTTGTGTCATTTATGGCGATTTTAGCAAGTTTATTGCGGAATGTCAAGAGGCTTGGAAGTGCTTATTTACTGAGTATTTGAATGGTAGGCGGAACAGGGTTCGAACCTGTGACCCCCGGCTTGTAAAGCCGATGCTCTAACCGGCTGAGCTATCCGCCCAAAAAACAACCCTCATTTTTAAAAATCGATAAAACCGTGAAACGATAAAATGAGGGTTTGAATGAAAAATAAGTTTACTTTCCGGTATTGACTGCTTCTTTAAAAGATTTACCGGCTTTAAACTTTGGCGACTTAGACGCTTTAATCTGAATTTCTTTTCCGGTCTGCGGATTTCTGCCTTTTCTTGCCGCTCTCTTAGTTACTTCGAATGTGCCGAAACCGACGAGCCTTACCGCATCGCCTTTTTTCAAAGCGTTGATTACGGCATTGATTGCCGCGCTAAGGGCTTTTTCGCTGTCCGCTTTCGTAAGCTTGGACGATTTTGCAATTGCATCAACCAATTCTGCTTTTGTCATACCAACTTCCTCCTTACATTTTAAGGTTTTAATGGTTTAATTTTAGTTAAGCATCTCTGTAATGCTACATTTGCAGGTGCTTTACTTAAGTATATATAATATATATATGTTTTTAATGAAGATGTCAACAAAAAAAATCATATTTTATAACATTTTTTTAATATACTTAAACCGATTTTGCTCCGGCATCCTTTTCGTAAAGAAGAATAGGCTGTCCGCTATTAATAATAACATCGTCATTTATTACGCATTCTTTAATAGTCGGGTCAGTCGGTATTTCATACATAACGTCTAACATTATGGATTCGAGGATGGTTCTTAAGCCTCTTGCTCCCGATCCGTGTTTTACGGCTTTTTTCGTAATTTCCTTAATAGCGGAATCGGTAAATCTTAAATTTACGTCCTCAAGCTCGAATAATTTTTGATACTGTTTAATTAACGCATTTTTAGGTTTCGTTAAAATCTCTATGAGGGCTTTCTCGTCAAGTTCTTCGAGCGTGGCAGTTACCGGAAGCCTGCCGATAAATTCCGGAATAAGCCCATATTTCAATAAATCTTTAGTCTCTACCTGTTTCATTATTTCGTAAGGACTGACGGATTTGCCCGATTTAACTCCCGCATTAAAACCTATAGGCTGCTGATGTATCCGTTTTTCTATAATTTTATCGAGACCGTTAAAAGCGCCGCCGCATATAAAAAGAATATTGCTCGTATCTAATCTTATAAACTCCTGATGCGGATGCTTTCTGCCTCCCTTAGGCGGAACGTTTGCGACGGTTCCCTCTATAATTTTTAAAAGCGCCTGCTGAACGCCTTCTCCGGACACGTCTCTCGTTATAGAAACGTTATCGGTTTTCTTTGCTATCTTATCTATTTCATCTATGTATATTATGCCTTTCTGGGCTCTTTCCACGTCGTATTCGGCATTCTGTAAAAGAGAAAGCAAAATGCTTTCTACGTCTTCCCCGACGTAACCGGCTTCGGTAAGCGTCGTGGCGTCGGCAATGGCGAAAGGCAGGTCGAGCATTCTGGCAAGCGTTTGCGCAAGGAGGGTTTTTCCGCTTCCTGTCGGGCCGATTATTAAAATATTGCTCTTTTGCATTTCTACGTCGTTATTGCTCTTGTCATGCAGATTATAGCCGGTATTCGATTTGCCTGATTTATTATTATGAAGTTTTTCCGCGTTTTTGAATGAAAGATTATGCTCTATTCTTTTGTAATGATTATAAACGGCGACGGAAAGAATTTTTTTAGCCCTTTCCTGCCCTACGACGTATTGGTCTAAAAAAGCCTTAATTTCTATCGGCTTATAAAGGTAATTTTCAACCTTTACTTCTGCCGGAACCGGCTGTACTTCATCCGATATGATATCGTTGCAAAGGCTTATGCATTCATCGCATATATAAACCGACGGTCCCGCAATAAGTTTTCTGACCTCGTCCTGCGATTTTCCGCAAAAAGAGCAGTAAAGTTCTCTTCCGTAATTATCGTCGTTATTGTTATTATTATTTTTTTTTGCCATTTTTAACTGCCTCTGTATAATTATTTTGTATTTTTAATTTCTTTTTTCTCTACAACTTTATCGATGATTCCATACTCTACCGATTGTTCTCCGCTCATGAAAAAATCTCTTTCCGTATCTACCCTGATTTTATCTATCGACTGTCCGGTATGAGAGGACAAAATCTGATTAAGCTCTTCCCTCATTCTCAAAATTTCCCTCGCCTGAATATCTATATCCGTAGCCTGCCCTTGAAAACCGCCCAAAGGCTGATGTATCATAATCCTCGAATGTGGCAGGGCAAATCTCTTTCCTTTCGCTCCCGCCGCCAGAAGAACCGCCCCCATGCTTGCCGCCTGGCCCATACACAGCGTCGAAACGTCGGGCTTTATATACTGGATAGTATCGTAAATGGCGAGTCCGGCGGTTATAACGCCTCCAGGCGAATTAATATATATATTTATATCCTTTTCGGGGTCTTCCGATTCGAGAAACAAAAGCTGTGCTATAATAAGATTGGCAAATGTGTCGTCGATAGCTTCTCCTATAAAGATAATCCTGTCTTTTAGAAGGCGGGAGTATATATCGTACGACCTTTCCCCTCTGTGCGTTTGTTCGACTACTATAGGTACAAGCGACATTTTATTATTCTCCGTATTAGTCGGCAATTAATTATTGCATTAGTTTATTATTCTTCAATATATGATACCTTATTTTGTATAAGAAAATCAAACGTCTTATCTTCAAGCAAGGCATGCTTCAAATTTTCCTGCGCTTCTTTAGCTGAATAAAAGCCTTTAACTTCATCCTCTTTCATATTGGACAGGGCGGCCGTATGTTTATAAAATTCTTCCAAATCCGATTCGGTTACCGTTATATTTTCCGTTTTTTCTATTTCGGACAGCAGAAGATACAGCGCGATATCCCGTTTAGCCATAATTCGTAATATGCCCATAAACTCCCCTGCCTGTTTTTCATTTATATCTTTGTATTTACCCTGTTTTTTCATTTCTTCGAGTCTGGATTTAGCATCTTCCTCTACCATGCTTTCGGGAAGTTCGACGGGATTCAGGTTCACAAGTTCTTCCGATATAGAAGCCCTCAGAGCATCCTTGTATCTCTTTTCCTCATATTCGTTAAGGCTTTTTTCTACGTATTTCCTGAATTCGGAAACGTCTTTGAAATCGCCGAAATTTTTAATAGTTTCGGTATTTAACTCCGGCAGGATTTTTTTGTCTATTTCTTTAATAAAACCTTTAACGACGACTTTTCTTTCTTTGTCGTCGAATTCAAAGCTGTCCCCTTTCTTTTTGCCTATAAAAGAAGACTCGAACGTTTTGTCTATAATGCTCGAATTAAGGCTTATCGAATAATCTTTTGCGCTGTCAACTTCTTTGCCGGTTTCATCGACGGTTATGTAATCTATTTTAACGAAATATTTATCGTTCCGGTTTATGGCGGCCGAATCGTCTAATTTTTCCTGGTCCGCAAGCCTTTCAAGAAGGAAATTGATTTCTTCCTCGATAACTTCTTCCGTTATATCGCGTTTTTTATTTTTTTTAACCTTAATATTTAAATTTAAATTTTTGACTTCCGGCATAACGTCGAACGATATCGAATATTCGTTTTCCGTTTTCTTTTCGAGCGTCGGGGTTCCTATTACATATATGCCTTTTTCCGAAACGATTTTCCTGAAGTCATCGTTTAAAATCTCGGCGGCGGCTTCTTCGAGCAGTTCCTGCTCGTAATATTTTTTAATGATAGAAACAGGCGCTTTGCCCGGCCTGAAACCTTTTATGTTAGCCTTTTTTGCGGCGGCTTCGAGCTTCTTTTGCAGAAGTTCCTGCGTCTTCGTTT
Organism: bacterium; assembly: GCA_021813525.1. Classification (GTDB taxonomy): domain Bacteria; phylum SZUA-79; class SZUA-79; order Acidulodesulfobacterales; family Acidulodesulfobacteraceae; genus Acidulodesulfobacterium_A. The sequence goes on along the minus strand of JAKAKK010000040.1, from coordinate 11,624 downwards.
CGTCCAATTTTAAATTAACGCTTTTCCTGACTGAAGTCTCGTCTTTTATTGTAACTTCGTTTAATGCATTATCCATAACTCGGATTATCTCCTGTTTTAATATTTATATTATATTATATTTTTCTTGTTTTATCCGACGAATATGGGCCTTTTTGAAAGCATATCGGGCAAAATGAGTCTCCTGTACGGCATACCCTCCGTTCCGGCTTTTATTTCTTTTATAAATTCCTGCGGCGTAAAATTAAAATTCTTCCTTTCCTTATACCTGTTTCTAACGGAAAGGACTCCGCTTTCGGACTCTTTCTGTCCGACTACCGCAATATACGGAACCCATTCCTCTTCGGCAAACATAATCTTTTTACCGAGGCTGAAATCCCTGTCGTCTATATCTGTTCTTATATCGGACTTGTACATATCTTCCTTTAGCTTGAGGGCGAAATCCATAAACTTATCCGATACGGGAATTATCCTGACCTGCGTAGGACTAAGCCATAAAGGAAAAACGGGGATATTTTTTTTAAGCGCTTCTTCTAATATAAGATACATCCATCTTTCAATTGCGCCTACGGACGAATGGCATATTATGCAGCCGGTTTTTTCCCCTGTTTCGGCCGTATAATTCAGCCCGTACCTTTTAGCGTCTTCGACGTCGAGCTGAACCGTAGAAAGCTGGCAGGAGCCGTTTACGGAATCAACTCCTTGAAATTCGTGTTTAAGCGCCCAGTAATGCTTCATTTTGGACAGGACTTCGATAAGCGCGGGCTTTTTAGAATATTTTAAAAGTTCTATTATCTTGTCTTTATATTTGTCGTAATACTCTTTTACGATTCTGAAAACTACGGCGTATTCGATGCCGGTTCCCTCGGCGAGGTCGGCGTATGTTCTGTAAAGAACCTGATATTCGTTAAATCCTTCTTCTAAATTTAAGCAGAAACTGTGAATATCCGGCATAGTAAAGCCTCTCAGCCTTCTTAAACCCGACAACTCTCCGCTTTTTTCATATCTGAAGCTCTTTGAGATTTCGTAAAATCTGAGCGGAAGCTGTTTATAACTCATTTTAGCGTCTTTAAGCATCGAAAAAAGTCCGAAATCTCCGGCAAATCTTAAAACAAACTCTTTAGACTGCGCAAATGCACCGGTATCTGACTTTTCGTCCGGCACTAAAACGGAATAATGACGCTCGTGAAAAGACTCTCCCTGCCCCTTGATTTCCGGCTTATTCCAGTTATAAATCAGCGGGGTTTCTATCTCCATGCACTTCAAACGATTTAAGGCGATATCTTCGGCCCAATCCGACAGAAGTTTATATAAAAGCGTTCCCTTCGGATAAAACCTTAGATGGCCGGAATCGGAATTTTCTTCGTGGTCCGCAATTTCAAGCCGTCTCATAGCGGAAACGGACGGGGGAGTTTCACCCTCTTTTATTTTAAATTCCTCATACGCAACGACTTTTCTAAGGGACGGGAAATCCTTAAACACTTTATCGTCTAATATGCTTTCATTTTTTAAATCTATTTTCGTTTCGACGCCGTCGTGATTCAATACGAAAAATTCGCTTTCTACGTCTTTTACAACGTCTTCTCTCGTTTTTTTTGAAGAAACGGCTGTTCCGTCGGCTGCCGCAGATTCGGTTATATGCCTCGATGATTCGCTTAACGGATGTCCTTTGCAGGAAATTTTAAAGCTTTTATACCACCCGAAAGGCGCCCTGTAAACCGTATAGAAAGACTCAAGCTCCGTTTTTAAAGCGTTAAGCGCCGAAACGGCGAGGGATGGAGAGGCAAGACTGCTGGAAAGATGTGCGTAAGGATATAAAACTAATATTCCGGGCTTTAATTTGTCGGCAATTTCTTTAATTTCCCGAAAAGCCTGTTTTACGATATTTTCCGTGTTCTTTGCGTCTTCTTTTTCGACGGTGCAGAAAACTACTAAAGGTTCTTCAAAAAAATTTCCGGCTTCATTAACGAGGTTCGGGTCTATTTCTTCTGCGACTGGAGTTTTTCCGGTTAAAGAATAGTTAAAATCATCGGCGTGGATTATTAATAGCTGCATATTATAATATATTAAAAGTCGTTTGGAAGACTTTCAAGCTCCTTTGCGGTAAACACCGGACCGTCTTTGCATACGTAAACGCTTCCTACGTTGCACCTTCCGCATTTGCCCAGCCCGCATTTCATTCTGTTTTCAAGCGTAGTAATAATATCGCTCTTGTCGAACCCCATTTTTTCCTCCAACGATTTTAAGGCAAATTTTATCATAATTGGAGGGCCGCACACTATTGCAACGCTGTTTTCTCCTTTTAAAGGCAGTTGTTCGAGGATGGTCGGAACGAAACCTACTTTTCCCGTCCAGTCCGGCGTTTCTCCGCCCGGGTCCACCGTAATAATTACTTCGGTGTTTTTATATTTTTTCCATTCGTCGAATATGCCTTTATACAGAAGGTCTCCTACCGACCTTGCGCCGTACAATATGGTTATTTTGCCGTAATCGTCCCGTTCGTCGAGACAGTATTCCATAATCGATTTTACCGGAGCCATGCCTATGCCGCCGCCTACGAAAACAAGGTCTTTTCCTTTCATTTTTGACGTATCGAAATAATTTCCGTAAGGGCCCCTGAAGGCTATTTTATCCCCCTGATTAAGGCTGTTTATGCCGGTAGTAGCTCTTCCCGAAGACCTGAAACTGAATTCAAAATATTCTTTTCTTAAAGGAGACGACGAAAACCCGAAAGTCGATTCTCCTTCGCCTATGAAAGAAAACTCTCCGAACTGACCCGGCAGAAAATCTATGCTGCCGCCGTCGATGGTAAGACGTATAGTTTTGGTATCCGCGGTTTCCTGAATAATTTCTTTTATTTCAGCCAGTTTCGGCAAATAAATATTTTCCATTAACTATCTGCTCCCTGCTATATGTTAAAAATTTTAATTAATCGAATCCTTCACATGCGTTAATCCAAAGCTGTTATACATAAGATACGCAATTTTTAAGCCATATCGGCTAAGTCTTTTGCAACTTCTTTAATATCTATGTCTTCGGGGCAGTTCCTGGAGCATCTTCCGCATCCGACGCATAGATATTTATCGAACTTTTCGCTGTATATTTTAAATTTGTGCATAAGCCTCTGCCTGTATCTGTCGCCCTGCGTGACTCTTGGGTTATGCCCGGAAGTATGAAGGGTAAATACGCCGAACTGGCAGGAATCCCAGTTTCTAATCCTCCTGCCTTCTTTTAAATTTCCTTCATCCTGAATATCGAAACAGTGGCAGGTCGGGCAGGTGTATGTGCATACGCCGCATCCTATACAGGATAAAAATCTGTCCTGAAAATAATTATGTTCGAAGTTTTTGTCCAAAAAACTTTTGGTTCTTTCTATTTCAAAGAGCTTTTTCCAATCCTTGTCCGCGGGAACTTGAGCTTTTGCGGTTTCTTTAAAGAGATTTATATAGGGTTCGATAAGATTTAAGCCTTTTTCGCTGGTTACGACGGCAAAATATTTGCCTTCCGCTTTTTTAAGAAGTATGTCGGAACCGTAAGAGCTTTCCGGAGAAAGCTGCATTTCCGTGCAGAAACAATAGTTGTCCGGCTTTTCGCAGGCTATAGAAACTATAGTCAAATTCTTAAATCTTTCGTTAAAAAATTCGTCTTTATAATCCCAGTTGAAAACCTTTTCCATTATAGGTCCGGCACCCGCGTCGCACGGCCTCCCCCCGAAAATAACTCTTTTTTCGTTTGCCCCCGCAACCGCTTCGAGTCCGTCTTTAATTTCGGTATCGACGCCGGAAAAAGAATATTCTAAAAGCGTTTCGGTTTTAGGAAGAAGATATTCCTTATAAGACATTTTGGGCAGAAGAATATCTAGGTTTGCTTCTTCAAATCTGCTTATTTTTCCGTAAAAAGTGTCGCCGTCTTTATCTGTGGGGGCTATAACCTCAAAGTTATCGGCTATAATGCTATCCACAAATTTTTTAAGATTTTCCGCCGAAATTTCAAAATATTTTTCTTCCATTATGAACCGTCTCCAATATCTTATTTCTTATTTAATAAAGTCGTTGAAATCGCTTTCGCTGAAAACTCCGAAAACCGGTTTTGCATTAATATCTAATCCGGATTTATACCCGAATAGATTATATACGTCCTTAGCCATTTTTTCGTTAATCAGCATCAGCGGAATGTTTACCGGACAAGCTCTTTCGCATTCTCCGCAGCCTATGCATCTTCCGGAAAGATGGTATGCCCTGATAAGATTCCACTGCGCATTGCCGGTCTCTTCAGAATTCGTATCTATCCACTGCGGCATATTTTTTTCTACTATGCATCTGGAGCAATAGCATAGAGGGCAAGCCTGCCTGCAGGCATAGCATTTTATGCATTTATCGAATTCTTTAGCCCAGAAAGCATTTTTCTCTTCCGCGCTCATAGATTCGAGCTTTTCTATGCCGGAATAAGGCTTGACGTTTCCCGACAAAACAAGTTTGGGCTCTTCCGATTCTATAAGAAAATCGTACAGTACCGGAATATGCTCTTCGCATATTAGGCATTTGTCGTAAACTGCCGATTCCGATACGTTTGTTTCGCCTTTATCGGCAATGTTCTGTCTTATTACCCCGTTGCATTCCATTCCGATAATTTTTATATTATCCCTGGAAATCTGATATTCCTGAATTAAAGCGTTAACGGCTTTCTCGTCGCAGCCTTTAACGACTATGCCTATTTTTCCGAACTTTTTGACTTCGGGCTTTTTTAAGAATACCGCAAGGTCTTGAACGGCATGCGGACTAAAAGAAAGCTTTCCGGCATCCTCCGCCTTTGTAATAAAAACTGGCCTCATTCTTTGGAGATTGGAACCTTTCGCATAGCCTATTACGAGGCTGACCTCTCCGCTTTCTAAAAGGTCTTTTGCAATTTTTTGCAGTTTTTCGTCGGTCTTTGTATTCGCCATAAATATATATCCTTTATTTTTTTGTAAATATATCGGTTGATTTACCGGGCAGAGATTTAATTTTATCGGTAAATTCGTTTATTATAGAAACCCATTTGTTTCCCTCGGAAGCGCTTACCCAAGAAAACTCGACTCTGTCCAAATCGACTCCGAGATATCCGAGTAAATCCCTGAACGTCGCATATTTTCTTCTTGAATGATAATTGCCGCTCGTATAATGGCAGTCTCCCGGGTGGCATCCCGAAACCAAAACCCCTTTTGCCCCTTTTTTAAAGGCTTCGACTATAAAAAGAGGGTCTATCCTTCCCGTGCAGGGAAGTTTTATAACTCTGACATTATCCGAATATTTCATTCTGCTTGTTCCGGCAAGGTCTGCTCCGCTGTAAGTACACCAATTGCATACAAACGCTATTATTCTTGGGTCGCTTGAATTGTCTCCTCCGTGTTTCGGGGCTTTATGTTCTTCCTTTTTTACGTCTTTATCTTCCATTTCCGAAAGACTCCTTTTTGTTTCGATTTTGTGAAACCTTCTTTTTATACCGCTAAAGCCTTAATTTCCGCATATATCTGGTCATCCATAAATCCTTTAACGTCGATAGACTTAGAGAAACAGGCATTTACGCATGCTCCGCATCCGGTGCAAAGCCCCGGATTAACGTTAGCTACGACCTTAATGAGTTTCCCGCTCCTGTCTTTAATTTCTTTTTTGCTTATAGCATTGTAAGCGCATACTCTCTGGCAGTAAAAGCATGCAACGCAAGTCGCTTCGTTGACGTTCGCTATGGTTCCTTCGACCTCGTATTCGTTCTTTGAAAAAAGTCCTAATATTTTAGACGCGGCCGCAGAACCTGAAACGACGGATTCGGGAATATCCCTTGGTCCCTGCGCCATTCCGGCAAGAAAAATACCGGCCGTAGAAGACTCCGCCGGACGAAGTTTAGGATGAGATTCCGTGAAAAACCCGTATTTATCATACGAGATTCCAAGCATCTGGGCGAGTTTGTCGGAGCCTTTTTTAGGAATTACGCCGGTAGCGAGAACGACCATATCGGCCGCAATCTCTACCTGATTTCCGGACAGAGTGTCCGCGCCTTTAACGATGAGTTTTCCTTCGTCTTCATATATTTTAGATACCCTGCCTCTTAAATATATTGCGCCGTCCTGTTCCATAGTGCCCCTGACGAACTCTTCGTACCCCTTGCTTGTGGACCTTATATCTATATAGAAAACATAACTCTGGGAACCGTGAACTTTATGGGCGAATAACTTAGCATGCTTTGCCGTGTACATACAGCATACCTTTGAACAATAAGGGACGCCTTTTTCAGGGTCTCTTGAACCTACGCACTGAACGAAAACAATCGTCTGCGGAGTTTTTCCATCTGAAGGCCTTTTAATAACGCCTTCGGTGGGACCGGAAGCCGACAGAAGCCTTTCAAACTGCAAACCGGATATTACGTCTTTATATTTTCCGTAACCGTATTCGCCGTACATAGAGGTATCCATTAGGTCGTATCCGGTCGAAGCGACGATTGCTCCAACCGTTTCTTCTATAATTTCATCCTGCAAATCGAAATTTATACATTTAGGTCCGCATGCGTCGTAACATTTCTGGCATTTTCCGCCCTTTTTAAAGTGCAGGCAGACAGACCTGTCCAGTACCGGAACAAGCGGAACCGCCTGAGGAAACGGAACATATATAGCCGTCCTTTCGGAAAGGTTTACGTTAAATTCGCTTTTGACGTTTTTATGCATAGGGCAGGCATTCCAGCATTCGCCGCATCCGGTACAGTCTTTTTCGACGACGCTTCTCGCCTTTTTCTTTATTTTAACTTTAAAATTTCCGATATAACCGGAAATATCTTCAACTTCGGAATAAGTATATAATTTTATATTAGGGTGCTGGTTTGCTTCGACCATTTTAGGCGTCATTATACAGCTCGAACAGTCGAGAGTCGGAAAAGTTTCGTCAAGCTGTATCATTCTTCCGCCTATCGAGGGTTCTTTCTCTACAAGTATAACTTCTACCCCGCCGTTGGCGATATCGAGAGCCGCTTGTATTCCGGCAATTCCTCCGCCGATAACTAAAGCTTTTTTATTTAAGGGAACCCTGACGTCTTCGATAGGCCTGTCTCTTTTGACCTTCTCGACCATCATTTTCATTAAATCTACGGCTTTTGCGGTAGCCCTTTCTTTGTCTTCGTGAACCCAGGAAACCTGTTCCCTGATATTGGCTATCTCCACGAAATACGGATTTAAACCTTCCTTTGCAGCGGCTTTTCTGAACGTATTTTCGTGCATATGGGGCGAACATGCCGCAAGAACTATGCCCGTTAAATTTTTCTCTTTTATTATATTTCTTAAGCTGTTCTGGCCCGGGTCCGAACACATATATTTATAATCTAATGCGCTTACTACTCCCGGAATTTTAGCCGCTTCTTCCCTGACTTTTTCGACATCGACCGTTCCGGCGATATTGGAACCGCACCAGCAAACAAATACGCCTATTCTTGACATAATATATACCTCGTATAACGCTCTATTTTTATTTTAATTGCTTACGTACGAAAAGATTGCTTCGCTATGTCCGCAATGACAAATTTTTAGCTATATTTTAATCTATCGTTGGTTAGCTAATCCTTCTATTTTTTTTAAAACCCTGTCGGCGGCAACCATATGGCCGTCTATTGCAAGGTCTTTGGGGTCTATTCCGAAAGAAAGGCCTAAAAGTTCCGTTATGAATAGAACCGGCAGTCCCAGTTTTTCATCATATTTCCTTTCTATTTCCCTCTGCCTGACGTCTAAATTGGAATGGCAGAGCGGACATGCTACTACCACAAGGTCGGCTCCGTGTTTTTTGATATCGTAAAGAACGTTGCCCGTCAAAGCCATAACTACGTCGGGCTTAGAAAGCGAGTTAATAGCCCCGCAACATTCGGTTTTGAAAGAATAATCCACCGGTTCGGCTCCGGTAAGCGCAACCAGTTCGTCCATAGTAACCGGATTTTCCGGGTCGTCGAACTGCATAACCTTGGGAGGCCTTACTAAAAGACATCCGTAATATGAAGCGACTTTAAGCCCGGATAAAGGCTTTTTAACCATAGATTTTATTTTGTCTTTCCCTACCGTCCCGATAAGAAATTCGAGCATATTGTTGATGCTCATTTCGGAATCGTAAGGCATTTCTAAAGAATCCGTTATTTTCTTTTTAAGAATATCGTCGTTTTTTAATTCGTAAGCGGCATTTTTAAGCCTGTTGGAACAAGCCGCGCAAGGAGCTAGAACGGACTCGTAACCGTCTTTTTCCGCTATCGCAAGATTTCTTGCTGGGAGGGCTACCGATAAATTATGATTTATGCTGTGCGCCGCGGAAGCTCCGCAACAGTTCCAGTCCGGTATTTCTTTAATCTCGATATTCATCGCCTCGAGTATCTTCAGCAGGGATACTTCGTATTCGAAAGACGTCCCTTTAAGCGAACAGCCGGGGTAATATGCTAATTTCATATATTATATTTCTCCAGATAATTTTAATTTTTACTCGAAATCTTTAAAAATTTTAGCAATCTGATTTAAATCGGCTATTTTTTCTCCGTGCATTTTAAGCTTGCCCTTCTCAAGCATTTTAGGCGCTAAAAACATATCCCTGAATAAATGGCGCGTCTTCAACTTATATTTGCCGACCAGCTCAAGCTCGAATATCCTGCCGTTCGACTTGACGTTGTCGAGAAATACTTCGTGAAACATCTGCACTTCTTTTTCGACCTTGGACGTGACGCCTTTTTTCTCCGCTATTTCTCTAAGAACGTCCATAATTCCGGTCACCTCGAATCCCTTAGGGCAGCGGGTAGAACAGGTATTGCAGGAGACGCACAGCCATATCGTTTTGGAATTAAGCACTTTATCTTCCATTCCTAGTTCCGTCATTTTTATAATCTGGTTCGGGGTATAATCCATCTCGAAGTTGACGGGGCATCCTGCCGAACATTTACCGCACTGATAGCATTTAGCCAGCTTGTCGTGGAGCATAGATTCGACTTGCGCGGCAAAATTACGCCTGTTTTGTTCGTTTATGACAGTTTTCATATCGTATACCGGAATTAGTTTAAAATTAAAATTATCTAATTATTTATATATATATTTTTATGAATTTTTATTAATTTTAAAAAACGTCTTTTTATTATAATTCATCCGCTGTTTTTAGTCAAGAAATTTTAAGCCGCAAACTAATTGTTTTTACGGAGCGGCTAATAAATCGTAATCCTTTGCTTTTAATATCTTAACGGACATAAAACCTTCATCGGATTTATTTCTAAAATTATTTTTTAAATCGGTTTCGTACATATAAACGCATCCGTCTATATCGGGTGCCTGAAAATAAGTTCTCAGCTTTGCGGTCTTATTGTTTGTTTCGTCGATTATCGCTTCATACGTCCGCCCTATATGGCGGGATAATATGCGCGGCATAATGGTTTTTTGGGTTTCCATTAAAATTTTATACCTTTCGGATTTTGTCTTTGCGTTTACTTTCGAGCCGTATTTATAAGAAGCGGCTGCTCTTTCGTCGGAATATTTAAAAACTCCGAGATTGTCGAATTCGGCGTCTTCGACGAAAGTTAAAAGTTCTTTGAAATCTTCATCCGTTTCGCCCGGAAAACCGGTTATAAGGGAAGTCCTTAATGCCGAACCGGGAATTTCTTTTTTTAATTTTTCAATCAGGTTTATAATATCTTTTTTCGTCTGCCCACGCTTCATAAGCTTCAGGATGCGGTCGCTTATATGCTGGACGGGCATATCTATATACTTCAGGATTTTTTCTTCGTTTTTTATGAGGCTTATTAATTCGTCCGTAAATAACGTTTTCATAGGATATAAATACATAAGCCTTATCCACTTTATTTCTTTTATTGCGGCAAGTTCCCTCAATAGCCTGTATAACCCGTTTTTTATATTTAAATCGATTCCGTAATACGAGGTATCCTGGGAAATTATTATAAGCTCTTTAACGCCGGCCGAAGCTAAATATAAGGCTTCGTTCTTAATTTCTTCTATAGGCTTAGACTTGTAATCTCCCCTTATCGAAGGGATAGTGCAAAAAGAGCAGGCTCTGCCGCAGCCTTCGGATATTTTAAGATATGCGGTTCTTTTTAAATTAAAATGCTCCCTTTCATATTTTCCTGACGTTTGCCGATTTAGATTTTTGCGCGTTATTTCTTTGCCGGCTATTGCGGCAAGTTCTTCTACTATCTTTTCTTCGTCGAAAGTAGGCAGGAATATATCTACTTCGGGCAGCTCCTCTTTAAGCGCGTTAAGATTATTGTTTACCATGCATCCCGCAACCGCTATATACCTGATTTTTCCAGCCTGTTTTTTACCGACGGCTTCCATAATCACGCCTATGGATTCTTTCCTTGCCGCCTCGATAAATCCGCATGTATTAATAACGCAGATATCGCAGTTATCTATATCGGAAGTAAATTTTATATCCGATTTTTCAAGGCGGGTAAACATCGCTTCGGAATCCACCTGATTTTTCGGACATCCTAAACTTATGAGATTAAAACTGAAGGGCATTTATTTTCTTGCGAAGGGTTAATTTTAATATTTTTTATATTGACAAATGACTTTAAAGTCATTATATTTATATTTATAATAGTTTATGGATATAATGTATAATATAATATAAAATGGCGGTTAAAGCCAGAAAAAAATGAAAAAAAACGGCATAAAAAAGAATAAACTTAATTATCCGGCTGCCGCGGCGTTTTGCCTGGCTGTTTTCATATTATTAATTGCCGTGCCTAACGGCCGCTCTTTTGCGGAAACCGGGACAAAAACCGGCGAAACCGGCGGGACGATTTCTTACGGCGCAGTCCAAGCAGTAACTTTAAAAGACGCCTTGAGGCTTGCCCTTAAACTTTATCCGGGGATATTGACTTCCAAATATTCCTATATTTCATCTATCTATACTAAAAACCAAACTCTTTCCCAATACTATCCGCAAATTTCCGGAACAGCGGGATTCTCAAGAAATTCTTTTATGGACGTAAGCAATAACGGCGTAATTTCGGGGGGGCAGATTTATAACGAACCGGGGATAAATTACTCCCTGAACAATTACTCGGCAACTTTAAACGCGACATATACGCTTTATTCTTTCGGTTCGCGCTATTACAACTATCTTAACGCAAAATACCAAATGAAAGGGGCAAACGCAGGTTATAATTATGCCGTCAACAGCGACCTTTATAACGTAATCCTCAATTTTGCCCAATATTTCGCCGATAAGGAACTGATGAAGGCGGATAAAGAAAACCTTAAAAACGATGAAATCCAGTATAAAGCGGCTGAGGCGTTTTACAAAGTCGGAACAGGCGACCTTTTAGACGCAGAAACGGCTAAAGCAACAATGGAGACGGCAAAAGCGGCTTATATAAATTCGGTATTCAATGTAAAAATTGCAAGGCTTGCTCTTTTAAATTCCATAGGGCTTTCTTCTTCGAAAAAATACCGTTTTATAAATACGCTCAAATTTAAACCGTTTAACAGTAAACTTGAAAGGCTTATGAAAACGGCTTTAAAATACAATCCTCAGTTAAAGCAAGCGGTTTACGCGGTAAAAGCGTCAAAGGCTTCGGTTAAAAAAGCGGCGAGCGGATACTTCCCTGCTTTTAACGCCGATTTTTCA
>JAKAKK010000075.1 GCA_021813525.1 bacterium | reverse complement strand
AAATCTCCTTTTATAAAAATATATGCTATATTATTAAATTAAAATCGTAAAATGTCAATTTCATTTTTCCAGCGATATAAAAATATCGCCGTCGGCGGTTTTAAAATCCGCTTTATCGGAAAATACCGCCCGTTCGGCTCTTACCGCTGACCTGATATCCCCGGATATTTCATTTATAATGCCGACGTAATCCGGGTTTAAAGTCTGAATTAAAATCTTTTTTATTTTATGGTTCTGATGCAGGTTTAAATTCGTCCGTAATTTCCTTGACGCGTTAAGAATATTAAGCAATATTTCTGAAGCTTTTACGGAATTCACGAAAATTAATTCGTTTCTAAATTCAGGCCACGGCGATAAATGGATGCTTTCGTCTTTTTCATATCTTTTATAAAAAGTCAGATAAAGTTCCTCGGTTATAAAAGGCATAAAAGGCGCAAAAATTTTTATAAAGTTTAAAGAGACAAAATACATAACGTTTAATACGGATTTTTTCCTTGCCGTATTTTCTTCGCTTTCGTCCCAGAATACGTTTTTGATTATTTCCAAATAATTATCGCAATAGGAGTTGTAAAAAAAATCCTGCAAAGTCCTTAAACATAAAGAATAGTCGTAAGATTCCATATAATTTCCGCAAGCCTTTAAAGTATTCTCTAATTCCGTCAATATCCATTCGTCTATGCGGCTAAGTCCCAGTTCGGTTATATTATTTTCGTAGGGATTAAATTCCGGTTCTACGTTTGTTATTAAAAATCTTACCGCATTCCATATTTTAATAGACAGCCTTCTTCCGTTGGCTACGTCTTCTTCGTTAAAACGAAGGTCTTGCCCAAGATTTGCTCTAGACGCCCAGTACCTGAGAGCATCGGCGGAGTACTTGGCGGTTATTTCTTCCGGGCTTACAAAATTGCCGAGGCTTTTTGACATTTTTTTACCGTTTTTGTCGAGGCCCCATCCGCTTATCATAATATCTTTAAAAGGTAATTTTCCGGTGTGGTAAATCGATTTGACCACTGTATAAAACAGCCAGGTACGGATTATTTCCTGAGCCTGCGGGCGCAAACCCATAGGATAAATAATATTATAAAGTTTTTTGCTTTCCGCGTCTTCGTATGCCCATAACGAATTTATAAGCGGGGTCAGCGAAGACGTCATCCATGTATCCATAACATCGGTTTCCGGCTCAAATTTATTTCCGCCGCATTTTGGGCATTTCCCTATTTTAGGCAAACTTACGGCGGGGTCCACGGGCAGTTCGTTTTCAGAAGCGGTAACTACTTCGCCGCATTCCGGGCAATACCAGACCGGAAAGGGAACTCCGTAGAATCTCTGCCTCGAAATATTCCAATCCCATTTCAGATTGTTTATCCATTCGTCATAGCGGGCTTTCATAAACTCCGGATGCCAAGTCATTTGACTGCCGGCATCGATAAATTTGTCTTTGCCGTCAAGAATTTTTATAAACCACTGCTCCGCAAGAATAAATTCGACGGGCGACATGCACCTGTCGTGAACGCCGACGTTATGGCCGAGAGGCTTTTCCGCCTTTATAAGCGACATCTTTCTTAAATCTTCTACAATATTTTTTTTAGCGTCCTTGACGTTTAATCCTGTATAATCCCCGGATAATTCATTTAATCTTCCCGCCCTGTCTATTATTATTGCGGTGTCTAAATTATGCTCCTTCCATTTTTTAACGTCTTCGGCATCGCCCCAGGTACAAACCATCATTAGCCCCGTCCCGTAAGACATATCTACGGACTCGTCGTATTTGACCGGAACGTTTTTATTATACAGAGGGGTTTTAACGGTTTGCCTTTCCAAAAAACGATATCTTTCGTCGGCCGGATTTGCATATACGGCAACGCATCCCCCCAGAAGTTCCGGACGCGTAGTAGATATTATAAGGCTTCTGCCTTCGGCGGATTTAAATTCTATATCGTAAAGAACGCCGCTGAATTCTTCGAGAATAACGTCGGCCTGGGCAAGAGAGGTTCTGCACTGCGGACACCAGAGTATAGGTTCGTTGCGCCTTTCTATAAGACCCTTGCCGTAGAGGTCCAGAAACGATTTTTGGGCTGTTTTCCTGCATCTTTCGTCTATCGTGGAATACGACAATCCGTAATCGGCGCTTATTCCGACGGATTTCCATAAAGATTTATATATTTCTATACCGGCCTTAGTCTCTTTCAGGCATAAGTCTATAAATTCCTGCCTCGTTATCTTGGATTTATTGATTTTATATTTTTTTTCGACATAGCGTTCGGTCGGAAGGCCGTTATCGTCGAAACCCATAGGATAAAAAATATTAAATCCTTTCATTCTCTTATATCTTATAATAAATTCCGCCTGTGAATAGCTCATAACGTGACCGACATGGAGATGCGCCGACGAAACATAAGGCGGAGGCGTATCTACCGAATAAACCTCTTTGTCTTTATCCGAAGGGTCAAACTTATAAATATTATTATCTTCCCAATATTGCGATATTTTTTTTTCTACGGTTTGATAATCGTAATTTTTGGGAAAATCCTTAAAATCGATAAAACTTTTCGTATCTTTTTGCATAGCTTATAAAGTTTAGCAATTTTTTATTTAAAAATCAACTTAGCTTGCAAAATTTAATCGCTTATATGTTATAATAGATAAAATGTACCAGGTGCTTGCAAGAAAATACAGACCTAAGATTTTCGATGAAATTATCGGACAAGACTCTATTATCCAAACCCTTAAAAATGCGGTAGTTAACGACAGGGTCTCGCATGCTTACATATTTACCGGAACCAGGGGCGTGGGCAAAACCTCCATCGCAAGAATACTCGCAAAATCGATAAACTGCGCAGACGGTCCGACTGCTAATCCCTGCGGAATCTGTCCCGCATGCGTTCAGATACAGAATGGCAACTCCGTAGATGTTATAGAAATAGACGGAGCTTCTAATACCGGAGTCGATTCCATAAGGGATTTAAAGGAAAGCATAATATACTCCCCTCAGAGCTTCAGATTTAAAATTTATATAATAGACGAAGTTCATATGCTGTCCAACAGCGCGTTTAACGCCCTTTTAAAAACTCTAGAGGAGCCGCCCGCGCATGCAAAATTTATCTTCGCTACTACGGAAATTCATAAAGTTCCCGAAACCATACTGTCGAGATGCCAGAGGTTTAATTTCAAAAGAATACCTACAAAAACTATTTTCGACAAACTAAAAGAAATCGCTCTTGCCGAAGACGTTTCGGTAACCGACGAAAATCTTATGGTTATCGCTTCGCTTGCGGACGGTTCGCTGAGAGATTCGCTTTCTATTTTCGATACCGCTATCTCTTATTTCGGAAAAGATATAAAAGAAGATGTTTCGCCGGTGTTGGGATTGACGACTAAATCTATAATATTTAATCTTATAAATGCCCTGTTTGCTAAAGATTACGAAAGCTCGATAAAAGCGGCGAGAGAGATATACGAATCCGGCGCCGACTTAAGGCAGTTTATGAAACAGGCGGCATTTTATATAAGAAATATTTTAATCGTAAAACTAAAATACAAAGACCTCGTTTACGATTTGACCGACGAAGAAATTAACGCTTTAATTCCATTCGCCGAACAAAAATCTACCGAAGAACTTTTAGATATGCTCGATATTATGATTAACGCGGATATGAAATACCAAAGAATTTCATCGCCCCTGCTAATGCTTGAACTTACCCTTTTCAGGCTTTTTAATATTCCGCAAAAAAAAGACGTGCAGGAACTTATAAGCAAACTTAATAATTTGAAAGCCGCCGGCGCGCCTGAAACCCCCGGCGTGCATGCCGGCATTGCGGAACAATCCGACTTAAAGAATAACGATAAAATAACGGCGGTTGATGCGACGTCCGATGCGGCAACTATGAAAAATTCAAATTCGGCGCCGGATAAACCCGTTAAATCGGCAAATGGGAACGGTTATTCTTTAGAACATGAAAAATTATTCGACCATTTTTTAAAGACGGACGAAAAATTGAACGGGCTTAATAAAAAGACGGCGGCGTCAGACAGCGTTATTGCGGATATAGCGAAACAATCTCGCGGCGAAATAACCGCAGATACAAAGTCGGATTCGGCGGATAAGAAAGAATCCGGCGGCATAATAGAAAATATTAAAGAAATATTCGGAAGCGGCATCGAAAGAATTGAAAAAAATTTAAAAAGTTAATTTGCAAAAAAACTTTAAATCGAATAAAATATTACTAAAAAATAGGGAGGGCACACGATATGTCTAAAAACATCGCCGGCATGCTAAAGCAGGCGCAAAAACTTCAATCCGATATGCTTAAAATGCAGGAAGAATTAGGCTCTAAAACGGTTGAAGCAAGCGCGGGCGGAGGAATGGTTACGGCAAAAGTAAACGGAAAACAGGAACTGCTTGAAATCAATATAGATAAAACCGTAGTAAACCCGGACGACGTCGAAATGCTTCAGGACCTCATAGTAGCTTCCATAAACGAAGCCCTTAACAAGTCGAAGGATATGGTAACCGGCGAAATGTCTAAACTAACCGGCGGGCTTAACCTGCCCGGCCTTTTCTAACCGGCGGCTTTATGTCTTTAAATCATTCCGATTACGTCAAGGATATAGTCTTTGCTTTTAAAAAACTGCCGGGCATAGGCGAAAGGTCGGCAAGAAGATTGGCTTTTCATATACTGTCCCAAAATGAATCCGTAGCCTATAACCTTGCGGACGCCATAAAAAATGCAAAACAGAATATCAAGCTGTGCAAAAACTGTTTTAATCTCAGTTCCGACGAGCTGTGCCCTATATGCAATAATCTGTCTAGAAACCATAAACAGCTTTGTATCGTAGAAAATCCTGAAATAATATACGTATTTGAAAAAAGCGGCAATTACAACGGCTACTACCACGTTCTGCACGGCTTAATCAACCCTCTCGAGGGCATTAACCCGTCCGACCTAAAGTTAAGAGAGCTTGCCGTAAGGGTGGAAACAGGCGGTTTTGAAGAAATAATACTTGCGTTGAATCCTAATTCCAACGGGGAAGCGACTTCAATATACATACAAAAAATTCTATCTCCTTATAACGTTCGCATATCCGTTCTGGCACGGGGAATCCCAATCGGTTCCGATTTGGAATACGTCGATAAAGATACTCTTTCCGAAGCCATCAACTATAGAAAAAAATTCGATTAAGTTTTAATATTTTTAGGCATATTGACATATTTATAAAAAACTAATAAAATGTTAGTTTTCGATTATATAAATTTCTCTTAAATTTAAAAAGGCATAAAAAAATTATCGGATTATGCCGATTAACCTGTTAAGATAACAAATTATCGCTATTAAACTTATTAAATTAAATGTTTGACGGACTGAGCACAAAACTCGAAAGGGTTTTTAAAAATCTTAGGGGCTACGGAAAGCTGTCGGAAAAAAATATAGAGGACAGCCTTAAGGAAGTAAGGCTGTCTTTGCTTGAAGCCGACGTAAACTACCTTATAGTAAAGGAATTTATAGAATCCGTAAAAAATAAGGCTATAGGCGAAAAAGTAGCTGAAAGCCTTACTCCTGCCCAGCAAATTATTAAAATAATACGGGACGAACTCGTCGAATTATTAGGAAACAACGAACCTTTAAATATTAAGGCAAAGCCTCCCGTAATTATAATGCTTATAGGGCTTCAGGGTTCCGGCAAAACGACTACCGCAGGAAAACTCGCGCTGTATCTTCACAGGATGAAGCGAAGCGTATATCTTGTTCCTGCCGATGTTTACAGGCCCGCCGCCATATTACAGCTAAAAAAAATCGGCGCAAGCATTAACATTCCGGTTTACGAAACCCCCGAAGAAAACGGAAAAGTTTTACAAAAGCCCGACGAGATACTTAAAAATGCGGTGGAAATTGCCGAAAAGCATGCTTACGATACCATAATCGTAGATACTGCCGGACGCCTCGAAATAGACGAGCCGCTAATGGACGAACTTAAGCTTCTTAAAAATAAATTTAATCCTAACGAAATTTTATTCGTAGCAGATTCTATGCTCGGGCAGAGTGCCGTAACGGTAGCTAAAACGTTTAACTCTGCGCTCGACATATCGGGAGTCGTTTTGACGAAAGTTGACGGCGACGCAAGAGGAGGAGCGGCTCTCTCGATTAAAAAAACGGTTAATAAACCTATAAAATTTATCGGCGTCGGCGAAAAATTGAGCGACTTCGAGGTCTTTTACGGCGACAGGATAGCCGACAGAATACTGGGAATGGGCGACATATTAAGCCTGATAGAAAAAGCCCAGGAATCTATCGACGAAAAATCTGCGAAATCTATCGAAGACTCTCTTAATAAAAAAGATTTTACGGTAAAAGACTTTGCCGAACAGCTTAAAATGATGTCTAAAATCGGCGGTATTGCCCAGATAGCCGGCATGATACCCGGCTTTTCTAAAATCAAAGATAAATTCGATTCCGAAGCGGCCGAAAAAGAAATCGTAAAAATTAAGGCCATAATCAACTCTATGACCGAAAAGGAACGGATTAATCCGGATATACTGAACGGCGGAAGACGCAAAAGGATATCCCTCGGAAGCGGCACCACAGTTAACGACGTGAATATCTTTATAAACAAATTCGAAGAAGTTAAAAAAATTATGAAATCGTTCAAAAAAAACAAATTAGGTTCTTTAAAGAATATAAATAATATTAAAAATATGTTTAACAAAGGAGATTTAAAGTGGCGGTAAAAATCAGACTTACGAGAATCGGTTCTCACAAAAAACCTTTTTACAGAATCGTGGCGGCTTC